>JACRAS010000031.1 GCA_016234705.1 Betaproteobacteria bacterium
CACAGTAGTGTCCCAACGTTTTTCAGAGGAGAACGCCCTGGATCGGCGATATTGGTGGCTCTGAATTAGTCGAAGGGTTTGGAAGCAATTGATTTATGGGTGTTGTTTCGAACATGGTCAGACTCAGGATCTGTAGGATTTCGTAGAGGCTATGCGACAGTTTGAGCCGTTTCTTCACGATAGCGATCAGCACGTAGGTGCAGACCGCGATCCAGATTTGCGTCTTCACGGCGTTCTCGCTGGTGCCCAGAAACGCCTTGATGCGCAGGTGCTGCTTGATCCACTTGAAGAACAGTTCGACCTGCCAGCGCTGCCGGTACAACTGAGCGACCAAGTCGGGCGTCAATGCAAAGTTGTTGGTCAAGAAGGTGACGCGTTTGCCGGAGTCCTCGTCCCGCACCACGATCCTGCGCAAGGTGGTCGGATAGTCCTTGCTCGAATAGAACACCGTGAGCACACCGGCCTGGTCGCACAGGACATTGGTGTTGATGCGATCGACCGGGTGCGAGTAGCGCCGCTTGAACTTGGTATTGCTCTTTGCGCGGGTGACAAAGAAAGCCTGCGCTTGATGAATGGCGAACAATCGGCCGAAGTCCAGATACCCGCGATCGAGCAAGTAATACGCGCCCGGCTCGATGATCAGGTCGTCCAGAATGTTGATCTCGTGGGTCTTGCCATCGGAGATGTGGATGAAGCTTGGAATCGCACCGTGCAAGTCCAGCAAGGTATGCAGCTTGATGGCAGCCTTGGCCGAGCGGAACGGCGCCCATGGGTAGACCGACAGGCACAGGTCGATGGTGGTCGCGTCGAAGGCATAGACGGTTGCGTCCAGGTCCACCGCCAACGGCTCGTCGGCGTACAACGGCCGAGCAATGCCAATCAGGTGTTGCGCGAAGTCGGCGTACATCTGCCAGGGCCGCACCGCGTTCGCGTTGGACAGCGTGTTGCGCGAAATCGTCTTGCAGCGAAAGCCCATGTGGTACAGCCGAGCCGATTGCGCCCGCAAGTTGACTTCGATGTCCCGCAACGATTCGCGTGCAGTCAGCTGCGCAAAGGCCATCGCAAAGAATTGGTCCAGGCACGAGAACTCCTGCACTTTGTGATCGCCGCGATGCGCTGCCACGCAGCGTCGAAATGTGGAAAGCGGCAAATGAGCCATGACCTGCGCAAACACGAGCATGCCTTGATGCATGGGAGCCTTCGGCGGATGTCCGCAAAAGGCTCAAATTCTGCGCCTCGACGTTCAAATCGAGACCAGACAAAATTACCCGTTTCCGCATTTCAATCATTAACCTACAACCGTCTCCCGTGAAAACGTTGGGACACTACTGAAGCGAAATCAGGATTAAGCCTTCTTGAGCGTGCGCGCGACGTAGCCGCGGATAAAAGCGAGCGTCGCCGGCGCGGTCCAGATCTCGGTGACCGCCTTGTCGGTGGCCGCGCCGTTGCGCGCCAGCCGCTCGGCGGCGATTTCGCGAATTTGTTTCTTGGTCTGCGCAAAGGCCAGCGGCGACAACAAGGCAAGCTCCTGCGCCACCGCAATCGCATCCTCGAGCAGCGCATCCGGCTCCACGACCTCGTCGATCCAGCCGCGATCCAATGCGGCGTCGCTGGCATAGGTCGCCGCCCCGAGCGTGAACTCGCTCAAATATCGCGGCGGCACCGCGAAGCGCACGATCTCGAAGGCGAGCGGCGGGAACGGCACGCCGACCTGCAATTCGGTGACTCCGATGCGGCCGACGTCGCGCGCCATGATGCGCCGGTCGGCGCAACAGGCCAGCACCGCGCCGCCGGCAATGGCGTGACCGTTGACCGCTGCCACCACCGGCTTGGGATGGAAAAACACCGCGTCATAAAGCTTGTGCAAAGCCGGCAAGAATTGGCGGATGTAGTCGGCGCCGCCTTCGCTCAGCCGAATGAGATTAACCCCAGCGGAAAACATCTTGCCCTGCCCGGTGATCACCACGGCCTTGGCATCGGACGTCCGCAGCTCCTTGAAGCGCGCGGCGATGGCCTCGCAGAACTCGATATCGAGCGCATTGGCCTTGCCATAGGTCAGCGTCATCACGGCGATCCCGTCATGGCTCTTGATCTCGATCATGGGCCCCACCTCTACAAGTCTATTGCGAACGAAACGTCATGCGGTGCGACAGCCGCTGCGAGCTGATATCTGTAATCCGTGATTTAACCCCGACCGAACATGCTGCGGTGCAGTGTAATCGAAGTGAAGAGTATAGCGACACGCGGGATGCCCAAGGTCTCAGTTCGACCCAAAGCGAAAATAAGCCGCTTTCGAAAACGGACATTATCCTGTCCATTGCCATTTCCATAGCTCTTACCCTTGTAGCACCTCAAGCGCAACGATCGAACAGAGAACGTACTAGCGATCAGTGTCTACCGCAGACGCCACCAATCGACGTCGTTCAATTAGATAGAGTCCAGCCCTTTGTTCTCGTTCAATCCACCGCTTGAGTTTGACATATATCAACAAATGTCGAGAAAGACGCGGGTCTGGCGCCCTCGCGTCATTGACCTGCAATACCCGGACGCGCATCCTCATTTGCACAAAAGCATAGCGAACTAGTCTTTTGGGGCGGCGTCCCTTCCATTTTTCTTCTGGTTGTGAATTTATGGAACCGAAGGGTACGACCCGCAATGGAAGATGCACACATCAGTAGCGTGGAATAGCTTTTCCTAATTGAAGGAGGCTTACATGACGAGCGGAAATCATTTGTCTGTGTTGCGAGTATTCAACGCCCGGACAATTTCAAAAAGAAGTCTCGTGATGAGTCTGCTCTTACTACTGATATCGACAGCTCAGGTTGCCCAGGCAGGTGTTTCCATCGTCTTCGACTACTGCTTTTGACAGCAACGGCTTTTTCACGCCCGAGCGCCGCGCGATTGCACAGGCGGCGGCGGACAGCTTGACATCTAGAATGTCGAGCACGAGTTGGGCGCGAGTTGACACATCTACGCTAGGCGGCAGTTACGAGCTTGCGATAGTTGATCCAAGCACCATGAATGTCTCATGGGTGACTAACGTCGTCATACCGGCAAATCAAATCACCGTTCGCCTGGGCGCCATGGATTGGTCGACGGCACCCGTATCCGCATTCAGAGATTCGAGCGGCGATAGCGTGACCCAGTTGGTATCCATCCGCAATGTCTCCGGAGGTGTCGCGGCGGTGCTCACGAGTTCTTCTAAATTCAGGCCCGTTGACGCATCGATCAGCTTCGATCTTCAGGGAATCAATGGCTTGAAACCCGGAATAACGCGTCAGTGGTATTTTGGTTCGGCAGCCAATCTGAATACGGATGATCGCAATCCGGCGCACCCCTACTACAACAATTACAGTGATTTCTACACGTCTATGATTCATGAACTCGGGCATATTTTGGGCATTTATGATCCGAGCGCCTTTGATTTCGTGCGCACGTCGGACCCGATTTTCTATGCTTCGATGGCATCCGACCCGAATTTCTGTCTGGCCTGGACGAGCCGCGTCCAATCGGATGGCAGCGGAGGCTATGTATTTACCGGACCGCGAGCGAGCCAGTTCTACTTCAACCATATTGGGCAACTGGTTCCCCTCCTTTCGAGCGGCCGCTCCCATTGGGGTAACGGAGTCCACTCTCAACCTGCGGGCGAATGGCCTTCAGTAACGCACGATAGTGTCACCGCTTTTCGATGGGGTTTTTCTGAGCTAGATTTCGCTGCCCTGGAAGATGTCGGATACACTATCAGCGCCAATGCTTCTCTCAGCGCGCCGTCGGCGGTTAGCGCTACTGCAGGGGACGCTCAAGCCACAGTTGCTTTTGCCGCATCTAGTAGCAACGGCGGCGGCATCGTTACCGGGTACACAGTGACTTCCAGTCCGTCCGGAATAACCGCAACTGGGACATCCAGTCCGCTCCAAGTTAAAGGTCTGACCAACGGTATAGCTTACACATTCACCGTTACCGCGACGAGTTCTGCGTCTGCGGGAACAAGCGTGCCTTCGCCGGCATCCAATAGCGTTACGCCTACGGCACCTGCCCAGTCCTACACGGTGGACATCCGCGCCTACATACCGGAGGCACTTAGCAGCGCAGGCTACAGAGGGTTTTTGCGGGTCATCAACAGCAGCGGTACGGCGACCCCGGTTACGGTCGCACTGATAGATGGAGACACCGGAAGCGTAGGCACGGCGGGAACGTTGGCCGCATCGCTGGCGCCGGGGGCTGCGGTGACTTATTCCGCGATCGACATCGAGCAAGCGCTCGGCACGGCAATCGCCGCTAGCAGCCGACCCCGCATCCGGGTGGGGACTCAGCAGCCCATTGAAGTCCAGTCCTTCATGGCGAACCCCGGGGGAATCATGACCCAGATCTCCGGGGCGCAAAGTGGCACAACGATCGATGTGCGATCTTATCTACCGAGTGCGCTGAGTGTCTCCGGATACACGAGCGCCGTGCGTGTGATCAATACCGGCAGCAGCACTACGGCGGTCCGGGTAGCGATCATAGACGGCAATACGGGCGCAGTCGGAAATTCGGCTGTCCTCAACCCCGCGCTGCCACCTGGAGCAGCCATTACCTACTTCGCGCAGCAAATCGAAGATGCGCTTGGCCTTGCCCTCGCTGCATCGGCCCGTCCCCGGCTCCGGGTAACCTCAACCACCGTCATCGAGGTGCAATCGTTCATGTCCAACCCCGGCGGAGCAGTAACGGAGTCGGATTCGGTTCAATAGAATAATTGAGTGACCGTCGCCGGGTACGCTAGTTTGCCCAGGCGGGGCCCGTGACCGCAACCGCTGCCCAACTGCCGCTCAGGCGCGAAAGACGGACAGCCTCGATTCAGCGGCGGCTTTTGAGTGCGCGGCCCGAACGAACGTCCGGCATGGAGGAGCGGTGGCTAGGTTCGCTCTTGGCCGAAACGCGCCGGACGCGCCTTCCCGATTGGGGCCCGATCCTGGAACCTGCGGATTATCAGTGCTGGAACAAAAATTGAGTCAGTATCACTATATCTGAAGCTTACGCGGCCAGCCGTACTTCCACGCTTACACCTGCCTTTGCGCACAGTCCCACCATGTAGTCCAGTGACATCAGTTCGATTTTCCCGCGCATGATCTCGGAGACGCGCGGCTGCGTGATTCCAAGGCGCTTGGCCGCCTGGGTCTGCGTGATGCCTTCGCTCTCCATCCACTGACGCAGTGCCTCGGCTAACTCGGCCCGCAGCAGCAGCACTGCCGCTTCGTGGGGCGGGAATCCCAGGTCCAGGAAGATGTTGCCGCTCGATTCACTGATCTTTGCCATGACTTGCTTCCTTCGCCAACGCCTGAGCCTCACGGTAACGCCGCTCGGCCAGATCGATATCCATCTGGGAGGTCTTCTGCACCTTCTTCTGGAACGCGTGCAGAACGTAGATTGCATCGGCAAACTTCGCCACATAGATCACCCGGAAGGCGCCGGTCTCGTCGCGCACTCGAATCTCGCGCGCGCCTGCGCCAACCCCGGATATCGGCTTCCAGTCCGATGGTTCACGTCCCGCCTGAAGCATGAATAGTTCATGCCCGGCCCGAAGTCTGGCGGACGCAGGGAACGCCGACATATCTTCCCTGGACGAGCCGACGAACCGGACGCGCTTCATCGGGCATTATTATACGAATATACGTATACCTGTCAAGTGCTGAGGGGTCTAGGGTGCTGATGGTGAGAAGAAGCGCGGGTGGCCTCGGCGGGGGAGAGGCAGAGGCAAGCGAGGAGCGCGAGGATGGTTTGGCCCCCGACTAGGGCTTGAACCTGGAATTTCGGATTATCAGTGCTGCAATATCTTCGACAGAAACTGCTGCGCCCGCTCCGAGCGCGGCTTGCCGAAGAAATCGTCCTTGGTGGCGTCTTCGACGATGGCGCCCTGGTCCATGAAGATGACGCGGTGCGCCACCTTGCGCGCGAAACCCATCTCGTGGGTCACGCACATCATGGTCATGCCTTCCCGGGCCAGTTCGACCATGACGTCGAGCACCTCGTTGATCATCTCCGGGTCGAGCGCCGAGGTCGGCTCGTCGAACAGCATGGCGATAGGGTCCATCGAAAGCGCGCGCGCGATGGCGACGCGCTGCTGCTGGCCACCGGAGAGCTGGCCCGGAAATTTGTCCTTTTGGTCGATCAGACCCACGCGGTCGAGCATCTTGAGCCCCCGCTCCCTGGCCTCGTCCGGACTGCGGCCGAGGACCTTGATCTGGCCGAGGGTCAGATTCTCGGTGATTTTCATGTGCGGGAACAGCTCGAAATTCTGGAACACCATGCCGATCCTGGCGCGCAACTTGGGCAGGTCGGTCCTGGTGTCGCCGACCGAGATGCCGTCGACGGTGATCTCGCCCTTCTGAAACGGCTCCAGCGCGTTGACGGTCTTGATCAGGGTCGATTTGCCCGATCCCGACGGGCCGCACACCACCACCACTTCGCCTTTCCGCACGTGGGTGGAGCAGTGGCTGAGCACCTGGAAGCTGCCGTACCACTTGCTCACGTCTTTGATCTCGATCATGTTCGGATTTCCTCGGTTTGGCAGGGTGAGCGGTTAGTGCACGTTGGAGATTCTGTGCTGCAGGCGCTTCACCATCAATGAAAGCGTGTAGCACAGAACGAAATAGACGACGGCCACGAACAGGTACATTTCGACGATGCGGCTGTCGCGCTGGGCAATCTTGACCGCCGCGCCGACAAAATCGGTCACGTTCAGCAGCGACACCAGCGACACGTCCTGGAACAGGATGATGGACTGGGTCAGCAGCACCGGCAGCATGTTGCGGAAAGCCTGGGGCAGGATGATCAGCCACATCGCCTGCCAGTAGGTGAGGCCCACGGCGTAGGCCGCGCCGACCTGGCCGCGCGAAATGCTCTGGATGCCGGCGCGCATGATTTCGCAGAAATACGCCGCCTCGAACATGATGAAGGTGATGTAGGCCGAGCGTTGGGCGCCGATCTGCGGCGGCCGCTCCCATCCCATGACCGTTTGCGCCAGCACCGGCACCAGGAAATAGAACCAGAAGATTACCAGCAGCAGCGGCAGAGAGCGCATCAGGTTGACGTAGCCCGCCGCAACCAGCGCCACCGGCTTGAACGACGATAGGCGCGCCATCGCCAGCAGCGTGCCGAAGACCGTGCCCCCGAGCGCCGCGACCAGCGTCAGTTGCACCGTGTACTGCAGCCCCTTCGCCAGATAAGGCAGGGAGCGGCCGATGACGTCGAAGTCGAGTTCGCCCATTACTTGCCGCCTGCGATGTAGCCCGGGACAGCCACGCGCCGCTCGATCAGGGCCATCGCGCGGTTGGCGCTCATCGCGATCACCATGTAGATCAGCGTCGCCGCCGCGAACGCCTCGAAATAGCGGAACGTCATCTCGGCCATTTCCCTGGTGCGGAAGAACAGTTCGACCAGGCCGATGGAATAGGCCACCGCCGTGTTCTTGATCAGGTTCATCACCTCGGAGGTGAGCGGGGGGATGATGATGCGGTAAGCCATCGGCAACAGCACGTAGCGGTAGGTCTGCGGCTGGGTCAGGCCGATGGCATAGCCGGCGTTGCGCTGGCCGTGCGACAGCGACTGGATGCCCGAGCGCACTTGCTCCGCAATGCGCGCCGAGGTGAACAATCCGAGACAAACGATGGAGGTCACGAACTGATGCTCGGTCGGGTCGAGCGACACGACCCACATTTTCACCGCCGGAATCAGGCCGGGCACGACGAAATACCAGACGAAGAACTGCACGATCAGCGGAATATTGCGGAACAACTCGACATAAGCGTTGCCGGCGCGCACCAGCCAGGGCTTGTCGGTGGTGCGCGCCACGCCCACTATCGATCCTAGGGCGAATGCCATGATCCAGGCGAAAAACGCGGTTCCCAGCGTCCAACCCAAACCAGATGCCAACATCTCCCACCAGGCGCCGTCTCCGTCTGGCACCTGTTCAATAAAGATTCCTAGGTTCACGCTTGGCCTCTCCGACGCGAAGGCCTATCTCGCCTGCACGGGCAAAAAAAAAAGCCGGATTCGCGCGCGCTCTCCGGCGTTTTTCTTTCGGGCAGCTTATACGCCTTTGTCGTTAGGATTCTTGAAGGCTTCCTTGATTGCGGGCGTCATCGGAAACTTCATATTGATGTCCTTGGGCGGAATCGGTTTGGTGAACCACTTGGCGTAAGTTTTGTTGATTTCCCCCGATTTCATCACCCCGCCGACCGTCTTGTCCACCAGCGCCTTGAATTGCGGATCGTCCTTGCGCAGCATCATGCTGTAGGGCTCCTGGCGCAACGACTCCGGAATAATTCTGTAATCGGAAGGATTCTTCGAATTGGCAATCTGGCCCGCGAGCAGGATGTCGTCCATCACAAAGGCCTCGGCGCGGTCATCGGCCAGCAGCAGGAAAGATTCGGCGTGGTCCTTGCCGTAGATCTCTTTTACCTCGATCTTCTCGGTTTTCTTGTACGCCTTGAGCAGCGGTACCGAAGTCGTGCCCGAGGTCGTGGAGATCGTCTTGCCGTTCAGGTCTGCCAATTTCTTGACCTTGGATTTCTTCTTTACCGCGGCCGTGACATTGATTACAAAATAGGTCGGGCCGAAGGACACCTGCTCCTGCCGCTTCACCGAGTTGGTGGTCGAGCCGCATTCCATGTCGATGGTGCCGTTTTGCAGCAGCGGAATGCGGTTGCTCGAGGTGACCGGCTGCAGGTTCACCTTGAGCTTGGGCAGTTTCAGTTCCGCCTTGACCGCGTCGACGACCTTCAGGCACAGGTCCATGGCATAACCGATGGGTTGCTGCTTGTCGTCGAGATAGGAGAACGGAATCGAGGACTCGCGGTAACCGACCGTGAAGGCTCCGGTTTCCTTGACTTTCTTCAGGGTGCCGGTGAGTTCCTGCGCGCCAGCCGGCGCGATCAGAGCGGCCGACAGCAGCAGGGCAGTGGCGACTTGGACGTAGCGTTTCATGAAATACTCCTTATCTCGATTGAGGGCCCCGGCCTGGCGGGGCGCGGTTCGGGGCGGATTGTGCGGCCCATTCTACTCATCAGGCCTGCTCTTGTCCAAGCAGAGGCAGAACGCGATTTCCGTCGGGGGGGGATAAGCTGCCGGCCTGTTGTTTGCCTCATACGCTCTTGCCTAAGGCGCGCGATACGGCTTCCCCTCCCGGTACAGTTGCAGCCGCGCGCGCGCGCCATCGCCCTGTGTGCGCGCGAACTCGGCCGACTCCAGAGCGGCCTCCTGCCATTTGACCGCGTCTTCGAACTTGCCCGCCTCGGCGAGCGCGGCCGCATAGGTATCGAACAGGCCTGGGACCTTCCAGCCGCTGAGGTTGCAGGCGCTGCGCGCCAGTTCCACTGCCCGCTTGCCGTCGCGCCACTCGGCCTGCTTTGATGTCGCCAGCAGCCAGGCAAGCTCGTTTAGCGCCACCGTGTCGCGCGCGTCGAATCGAATGGCCGCGTCGAAATCGGCCACGGCGCGATCAAGCTGATCGAGCTTCCGGTAGTTCATGCCGCGTTGGCGCAAGGCCGGGGCGAAATCCGGTTTCAGCCCGACCGCCTCGGTCATATCCTCGATAGCGCGTTGATAATCCCGTTTTCCTGCATGGGCGAGGCCGCGGCTGTAATAGGCGTAGGCGTTCTTCGGGTTGATGCGTATCGCCTCGGTGTAGTCCCGGAGGGCTCGCTCGGGCTGGCCCGTCCTCGTATAGGCGTCGCCGCGGCCCTGATAGGCGAGCGCGTAGCGCGCATCGAGCCGGATCGCCTCGCTGTAGTCCTGGATCGAGCGCGCGTGATCACCGATCGCGGCGAACACGGCGGCGCGGCTCTGGTGCGCCTTCGCATCGCGCGGGTCGAGGCGTATCGCCTGATCCAGGTCATCGAGCGCGCGCTCGAACTGCCGCTGCCGGATGAGGGTTCTGCCGCGAAAAAAGTAGGCCTGCGCCTCGTTCGGGTTGATGCGGATGGCCTCGCCGTATTCCCGGATCGCCCGCTCGAGTTCGCCGGTCAGCTCGAAGCTACCGCCGCGCCTGAGGTAGGCGTTTGCGGACTGCGGATCCAGCGCGATTGCCTGGCTGAAGTCGGCGAGGGCGCGCTGATTCTGGCCGATCGCCTCGTAGGTGGCGCCGCGATTCACGTAGGCCGAGGCAGAGTTCGCGTCGATGCGGACCGACTCGTCCAGATCCTTCAGCGCGCGCTCGAACTGGCCCAGGCTCGCGTAGGCGGCGCCGCGGCGCTCGTAGGCCTGAGCCAGGCAGGGCTCGATTCCGATCGCCTGGGTGTAATCGAGGATCGCGCTCGTGTGCTCGCCCATGCGCTCATGCAACACGCCGTGGTCATAGTAATCATGCGCGCTGCGCGGTTGGCGCCGCAGAATCTGCTCGTAGTCCTTCACGGTCGGCTCGCGCGCCGGCGCGCGCGCGGCCGCGACCGGCGCCGAAGGCGGCCCGGCGCAGCGGATCTGCGCTAGTTGCGCCCGGGCGGCGCCCGCGACGAGGCAGGTGCCCAGCAGTAAAGCTCTACTCCATGTGCGTCTGGAGATCATGACCGGATAACGATGCCCATTCACAATGCCCTGCGGGCGATTACTATATCAGTACAACCCTGACGCGCTGATTTGGCGCTGATTTGGCGTAGTTTACGTACGCATCCGGATGTCCTACAATGCGGTCCTACATTGTTTGAGGCCGACATGCCGACCAGCGTACGACTCGACATCAAGACCGAACAAACGCTCGCGCGCCTGGCTCGCAAGAAAGGCACGAGCAAGTCCGCGGTGCTGCGCGAAGCGGTGGATTGCCTTGCACAACAAGCGCTACATGCGCAAGCGAGCGGCGGCCTGTTTGCGCGTGCCGAGGATCTGCTGGGCTGCGTTTCCGGCGGGGCGGCAGACCTGTCCATGCGAACCGGCGCCGGATTTCGCCGTTTGCTGGCGCAGAAGAAGCGGCGCGCGGAAAGGCCTGAAAAACCGCGAGGTTTGCCGGATTGAGTAAAGCGCAGCATTAATCGCCGTGATTCTGGTCGATGCGGGCCCGCTGGTTGCCCTGATACACGCCGACGATCGCCATCATGAACGCTGTGTCAAGGTGCTGCAAGCGCTGCACGAGCCGCTCGCGACGGTGTGGCCGGCGTACACGGAAGCCATGTATCTCCTCGGCTTTTCCTGGCGCGCCCAGGATGCGCTGTGGGAACTGGTGGAACGCAATGTGATCAGCCTCATCGAGCTCGAAACTCGCGACCATCGCCGCGTGCGCGAGCTGATGAAGAAATACCGCGATCTGCCCATGGATCTTGCCGACGCGGCGCTCGTCGCCGTGGCCGAGCGCGAACGCATCGCGCGGGTGTTCACCCTGGACCGTCGCGACTTTGGGGTCTATCGGCCGGGCCATGGCGGACGGTTTCAAATCATCCCCGAAGCGTAAGCGGATCGGTGTAGCCCTGCCGATAGCCAGGCGAAGCGCATCGCCCATGCGCGCAACGGCATACCGATTGCAGTGAGAATCGGAACGAATGCGCCGGCCGTCATTGCGCCGATTTTACCCGTGCCGCCGGTTTCCGTGGCGCTCGCCGGGTGCAGCGCGGCGTCCTGCGATGCGCCCCCGCCGTAGGCGTTGGTTCAAGGGGTCTGCATTTCGTCTGGCAGTCGCGGCGTAACCGGCATCGTGCGACTGCTCTCCAGGTACGAGTGCTGTTCCCCGGAACAGACCGCAGCTTCAATCAAGACAAGTAGCGCGCCATTTCGACGCCGCGCTATCGTCAGGTCGGCGCCAATCCGGCGCTTGGGTCCAGCAGTTTGAGACGATTGAAACATTCGCGGTAGAAGGCGCGATCGCGGCTCAAGAGTCGATCACATTGTTCCATCGCGTGGGCGCCGACGAGAAAATCCGCCACCACGCGCCCGCGTTTTCCGCCGCGGGTGCGATATCCCCGCCAGGCCCGCGCAGCCGCGCGAACCGTGAGTTCGTTCGCAGACGAAAAACCGACACCGAGGGTCTTCATGGCTTCCTCGAACGCGGTCGCCGAGGAAAATGCCGCGGCGGCCTCCACCCAAACCACCTCGCAGGCGACGATCGCGCCTTCGGCGAGGCAGCGTCTGAGCGCACGCGCCGAAGCTTCGCCGAATTTTGCGTCGGCGCCGAAGACATCCAGCAGGACGCTGGTGTCGATAGCTGTGATCAAGGCTTGCCGCGCAGTTGCTCGATCAAGCGGTCGCTCGAGAGGCCGCGCCCGAGGCAGCCGTAGGCACGTGTCACCGGATCGTCAGCGTTCAGTTTCTTCACGATCAACTTGCCTTTTTCCGCACTGAAGGTGAGCACCGTCCCTGCTTGAATGCCGAGTTTGTCGCGCAATTCCTTGGGTATTGTCACCTGTCCGCGTTCCGCAACCGTCGCTTTCATCGATGCCCCTCAAACCATGATTGGCGAAGTATGAATAATAATCCATGTATCCATACTTCGCAATGCGTGATCTAGAAAATCGTCGGAACTTAGGGGCCGGTGCCTCAGCGCTTTTTCCGCTTGGCCCGCCCCAGCAGAGTCCAGCGCAAACCGGCAAAGCGGCCGAAGTCGCTGTCAAACGTGCCGAGTTCTGCTCCGTGCTTGATGGCCAGTGCCGCAAGGTGGGCATCGGATACCAGGTTGTCCCCGACACCCGGTTTACCGCTTACAGCAGCACGTTGGCATCGTGGCATCTCATGCGGCTGTCACGTTCGTCTGGTCTTCGCCAGGATTTCCTGGTCCTCCAAGTCGGCGGATAGCGAGAGCGCCTTGGTCAAGTCGATCCGGCTGCGCCCCAACGAATGCGCCGCTTTCCTCTTCCCCAGCACGTGCTTGAGATACTGCCCGGTGTAGCTCGCCGGGTTCTCGGCCACGTCCTCGGGCGTGCCTTGGGCGATGATGCGGCCGCCGCCGTCGCCGCCCTCGGGGCCGAGGTCGATGATCCAGTCCGCGGTCTTGATTACATCGAGATTGTGCTCGATCACTACCACGCTGTTGCCATGGTCGCGCAGCCGGTGCAGCACGTGCAGCAGCAGGTCGATGTCCTGAAAATGCAGCCCGGTGGTGGGCTCGTCCAGGATGTAGAGCGTGCGTCCGATATCGCGCTTCGACAGCTCCAGCGACAGCTTCACCCGCTGCGCCTCGCCGCCGGAGAGCGTGGTCGCCGACTGGCCGAGTTGGACATAGCCCAGGCCGACATCGAGCAGGGTGGCGAGCTTGCGCGCCACGATGGGCACGGCGCTGAAGAACCCGTGCGCCTGCTCCACCGTCATTTTCAGCACTTCGTGTACGTTCTTGCCCTTGTACTGCACCTCCAGCGTTTCGCGGTTGTAGCGCTTGCCGTGGCAGACGTCGCAAGGCACGTAGATGTCGGGCAGGAAGTGCATTTCCACCTTGAGCACGCCGTCGCCCTGGCAGGCCTCGCAGCGCCCGCCCTTGACGTTGAAGGAGAATCGCCCCGGCCCGTAACCGCGCTCGCGCGCCGCGGGCACGCCCGCGAACAGTTCGCGGATGGGCGTGAATAGGCCGGTGTAAGTGGCCGGATTGGAACGCGGCGTGCGCCCGATCGGGCTCTGGTCGACGCTGATCACCTTGTCGAAGAATTCCAGTCCGCTGACCGATTCGTGCGGGGCGGGTTCGCTGCTGCCGCGGTAAAGGTGCTGGGCCGCGGCCTGGTAGAGGGTGTCGTTCACCAGCGTCGATTTGCCCGAGCCGGACACGCCGGTCACGCATACGAACAGGCCCAGCGGCAGCTCCAGGTCCACGCTCTTCAAGTTGTTGCCGCTGGCGCCGCGTAGCCGCAGCACCCGCGCCTTGTCGTAGCGGTGGCGGCGTTTGGGGCTGGCAATTTCGACACGCCCGGCGAGATACTTCCCGGTGAGCGAGGCGGGGTTTTGCATGATTTGCTGTGGCGTGCCCTCGGCCACCAGCTTGCCGCCGTGCTCGCCCGCGCCCGGGCCCATGTCGACCACGTGGTCTGCCGCAAGGATCGCCTCTTCGTCGTGCTCGACCACGATCACCGTGTTGCCGAGGTCGCGCAAGTGCTTGAGCGTCGCGAGCAGCCGAGCGTTGTCGCGCTGGTGCAAGCCGATAGAGGGCTCGTCCAGCACGTACATGACGCCGGTGAGGCCGGATCCGATCTGGCTCGCGAGCCGTATTCTTTGCGCTTCGCCGCCGGAGAGCGAGTCGGCGGGGCGGTCGAGCGAAAGATAATCCAAGCCCACGTTATTGAGGAAGGACAGGCGCGAGGCGATTTCCTTCACGATCCGGTCTGCGATCGCCGCCTTGTGGCCGGGCAGCTTCAGAGCCTGGAAAAACGCGAGGCCGCGCTTGAGCGGCATGGCGCTTACCTGGAAAATCGCCAGGTCGGCGATCCTGACGTTGCGCGCCTCGGTGCGCAGGCGCGTACCGCCGCAGGCCGGGCAGGGCTTGCTGTTCAGGTATTTCGCCAGTTCCTCGCGCACCACGATGGAATCGGTCTCGCGGTAGCGGCGCGCGAGGTTCGGGATCACCCCTTCGAAGTCGTGCTCGCGCACCACGGTGCGGCCGCGTTCGCTCAGGTAGGAGAAGGCGATTTTTTCCTTGCTGCCGTAGAGCACGGTGTTCTGCGCCGTTTGCGATAACTGGTCGAACGCCGCCTCGACCTCGAAGCCGAAGTGCGCGGCGAGGCTGGTGAGCATCTGGAAGTAGAACTGGTTGCGCCGGTCCCAGCCCTTGATCGCGCCGCTGGCAAGACTCAAATGCGGATGCGCCACCACGCGGCGCGGATCGAAGAACTCGATCGCGCCCAGGCCGTCGCAGTCCGGGCAGGCGCCCAGGGGATTGTTGAATGAGAACAGGCGCGGTTCCAGCTCGGCCAGGGAATAACTGCACGCCGGGCAGGCGAACTTGGCCGAGAACAGGTGCTCCTTGCCCGAGTCCATTTCCACGGCGATGGCGCGGCCATCGGCGTGACGCAGCGCGGTCTCGAAGGATTCGGCCAGGCGCTGCTTCAGCTCCGGCCTGACTTTGAGCCGGTCGACCACCACGTCGGTGCTGTGCTTGACGTTTTTGGAGAGCTTGGGCAGCGTGTCGCTGTCGTAGATCTTGCCGTCCACGCGCAGGCGCACGAAGCCCTGCGCGCGCAGCTCGGCGAACAGATCGGCCTGCTCGCCCTTTCTTCCGGCGACGACGGGCGCGAGGATCATCAGCCTCGCGTCCTCGGGCAGCGCGAGCACGTGATCGACCATTTGCGCCACCGACTGCGCTTCCAGCGGCAGGGCGTGCTCGGGGCAGTAGGGCGTGCCGACGCGCGCGTACAGCAGGCGCAGGTAGTCGTGGATCTCGGTCACCGTGCCGACGGTGGAACGCGGGTTGTGGCTGGTGGCTTTTTGCTCGATCGCGATCGCGGGCGACAGTCCCTCGATGAGATCGACATCGGGCTTTTCCATGAGCTGCAGGAATTGCCGCGCGTACGCGGACAGCGATTCCACGTAGCGTCGCTGGCCTTCGGCGTAGAGCGTGTCGAATGCGAGCGAGGACTTGCCCGAGCCCGACAGCCCGGTGATCACGATCAGCCGGTTGCGCGGCAGGTCGAGATTGAGGTTCTTCAGATTGTGCGTGCGTGCGCCGCGAATCCTGATTTGGTCCATGGCTTGGGCACTGGCCGGAGATACAAACCTGCTAATATACGAGATTACCCCGCCACTGCGCTACTGCCACCTTATGTCGTCCGTTACTTCCAGCCGCATGTCGCCCCTGGAAATTCGCGCAAGTCTTTCTCTTGCCTCGATTTTTGCCCTAAGGATGCTGGGCCTGTTTCTGATCCTGCCGGTGTTCGCGGTGCATGCGATGCACCTGAAAGGCGGCGGCGACCACACCCTGGTGGGCATTGCGCTGGGCGCCTATGGTCTGACCCAGGGCGTGCTGCAGATCCCTTACGGCATGGCCTCCGATCGCTATGGCCGGAAGCGCATCATCATCCTGGGCCTGGTGCTGTTCGCGCTGGGCAGCTTCATCGCCGCCATTGGGGACGACATCTACGTGATCATCGCCGGCCGGGCGGTACAGGGCGCGGGCGCGATCGCCGCGCCGGTGATGGCGTTTCTCTCGGACCTGACGCGCGAGCAGCACCGCACCAAGGCGATGGCGCTGGTGGGTTCGAGCATCGGTCTGATGTTCGCCCTGTCCCTGGTCGGCTCGCCCCTGCTCTACCGCCACATCGGCATGGGCGGCATCTTTGCTCTCACCGGTCTGCTTGCCCTCGCGGCGATCTGGGTGGTGGTGGTCGTGGTGCCCGAAGAGGCCTTGGTGATAATCGAGGCCGAAGAGCACGTTGAACCTGCCCGCCTGGGGGACATGCTCAGAAACCCGGACCTGCTGCGGCTCAACTTCGGCATTTTCTCGCTGCACGTGGTGCAGATGGCGATTTTCGTGGTGGTGCCGCTCGCCCTGGTCGCCGCGGGCGGACTCTCGGTGGATCAGCACTGGAAAGTCTATCTGCCTGTGGTGCTGGCCTCTTTCGTGCTGATGCTGCCGCCAATTTTGTACGCCGAGAAAAAGGACAACGTAAAGCCGGTGTTCCTCGCCAGCATTGCGCTGATGGCGCTGGTGCAACTGGGCTTCGTGTTCGCGCTGAATAATTTCACCGCGCTTGTCATCCTGCTGCTGGGTTTCTTCGTTGCTTTCAATATACTTGAGGCGAGCCTGCCGTCGCTGGTATCGCGCACGGCGCCGGGGCGCGCCAAAGGTACGGCCATGGGCGTGTACAACACGACGCAGGCATTGGGCCTGTTCGTCGGCGGCGCCGCGGGCGGCTGGCTGATGCAGCATCAGGGGCAGGCGCCGGTGTTCGTATTCGGCGTGGCGCTGATTGCGTTGTGGGGGCTTAGCGCCGCGGGCATGCGTGTGCCGCAGCGCGCGCGCGAACGCGGCGTGGACACGGTCGGAAGCGCGGCGCTGGGCGACGGGGCGGTCAGGTAGCACTGGATAGAAAACCAAAGAGGAGAGTTGAAATGGCATCGATCAACAAAGTGATACTTATAGGCAATCTGGGACGCGATCCCGAAACCCGCTTCCTGCCCAGTGGCAGCGCGGTCGCCAACATCTCCATTGCGACCACGGACACCTGGAAAGACAAGACCTCGGGCGAGAAGAAGGAAGCGACGGAGTGGCACCGCGTCGTCTTCTTCGGGCGTCTGGCGGAAATCGTCGGCGAGTACCTGAAGAAGGGCAGCCAGATCTACGTCGAAGGCCGCCTCCAGACCCGCAAGTACGAGAAGGACGGCCAGGATCACTACAGCACCGAGATCATTGCGGACACCATGAAAATGCTCGGCTCCCGCAGTGGCATGGGTGGAGGGGAACCGCGCGAGACGCGCGAAACGGCCGCGGCGGGAGAATCCAGGCCAGCGAAAAAACCCGCCGGCCAGCTTCAGGACATGGACGACGATATTCCCTTCTGATGTTTGCGTGAAGGTGGGACGAGACCCGTATTTGCCCGCCTAGTCCCTTGAAAAGGCAGGGTTTGCCCATAGATAGTCCATGGGGAGGCTCTGCTTTTCCGCTATAATTCACCTCTTTTGCTGATTGGAGGCCATCGTGCCTATTTACGAATATCGTTGCTCGTCTTGCGGGTTCCAGAAAGAGTACCTGCAAAAGGTGAGTGCTCCCCTGTTGAGCATCTGCCCCGAATGCAGCAAAGAGACCTTCGGCAAGATGCTTACTGCTGCCGGTTTTCAGTTGAAGGGCGGCGGCTGGTATGCGACCGATTTCAAGAACAGCGGCGCCAGGCCCGCGGCCAAGGCCAACGGTCAGGACGGGACTGCGGCTAAACCCGAGAGCAAGACCGAAACCATAAGCGAGAGCAAGCGCGAGGTTAAGAGCGACAGCAAGACTGAAGCCAAGCCTGCTGCGGCCACGGCGCCGGTTTCTCCTGCGCGTACGGCCAGGGCGGAATGAAAAAATACCTCATCACCGGGCTGCTGATCTGGATTCCGCTGGTCATCACCATCTGGGTACTCAAGCTGGTGGTCGATATGCTCGACCAGAGCTTGCTGCTGCTGCCGCCGGCGCTGCGCACCGAAAGCTGGCTCGGTATCCATATTCCGGGCTTGGGCGTGCTGCTGACGCTGCTGATCGTGTTTCTGACGGGCGCGGTCACGGCGAATTTGATCGGGCAGCGCCTGGTGCATTTCTGGCACGAAATCCTGCACCGCATCCCGGTGGTGAGTTCGATTTATTCCAGCGTCAAGCAGGTGAGCGACACGCTGTTTTCCTCGAGCGGCGATGCTTTCCGCAAGGCGCTGCTGGTGCAGTGGCCGCGCGAGGGCATGTGGACGATCGCTTTTCTTACCGGAACACCAGGCGGCGACGTCACGCGTCACCTGCAGGGCGATTTCGTCAGCGTTTATGTGCCGACCACGCCTAACCCGACCGGCGGGTACTTCGTGATGATGCCGCGCAAGGACGTGATCGAGCTCGACATGAGCGTGGACATGGCGCTCAAATACGTTATCTCCATGGGCGTGGCCTCGCCCAACGGGAGCGGAAAAAGGAAGCCATGATTTATACTTGGCTACTTGAATCGCGCCCGCCGTTGTCGCAGAGTTGCAATCCTGCGCGGACGAAAAACCGGCCGCGCGGATCGTCGATCGCGCGCGGATGAAAAGCACATCCGCACGCAATCGGCGGTCTTGTATAACACCCCACGCTGTCCTTGTTTTTTATCCAAAACAGTGTTTTCCGTGCGAATGCGCTTTTCATCCGCGCGGAAAACACGGTTGGCGCGCGCAGCGCGCAAGTTCGCGTGTGGCATGCTGCGGTATTTAAAGCGTCATATATAGCCATTGCCCATCACCGATAGCCAATACTATGACTATGCGTACCCACTACTGCGGCCTGGTCAGCGCCGCCCAGCTCGATCAGACCGTCACCCTGTATGGATGGGTCAACACCCGGCGCGACCACGGCGGCGTGATTTTCATCGATTTGCGCGACCGCGAAGGCCTCGTCCAGATCGTGTGCAATCCGACGCGGCCGGAGGTATTCGCGGTGGCGGAGAAAATCCGCAACGAATTCGTGATCCGGGTGGCGGGCAAGGTGATCCGGCGCGAGCCGGCGCTGGTGAATCCGAAGCTGAAAAGCGGCGAGATCGAGGTGCTGTGCCGCGAGCTCGAAATCCTCAACCCGGCGGTCACGCCGCCGTTCCAGCTCGATGAAGAAAACCTATCGGAGACCACCCGGCTCACGCACCGCGTGATCGACCTGCGCCGGCCGCAGATGCAGGCGAACTTGCGCCTGCGCTACAAGGTGGCGATGGCGGTGCGCAGGTACCTGGATGAGGCGGGGTTCATCGACATCGAGACGCCGATGCTTGCCAAGTCCACCCCGGAGGGGGCGCGCGACTACCTGGTGCCTTCGCGGGTGCACGACGGCATGTTTTTCGCCCTGCCGCAATCGCCGCAACTATTCAAGCAGATGCTGATGATTGCGGGTTTCGACCGCTATTACCAGATTACCAAGTGCTTCCGCGACGAGGACCTGCGCGCCGACCGCCAGCCCGAGTTCACCCAGGTCGATATCGAGACCTCGTTCCTGGGGGAGGAAGAAATCCGCGGCATCATGGAAGGTCTGATGCGCGCCGCGTTCAAGCATTCACTCGATGTGGTGCTACCCGATCCCTTGCCGGTCATGAGCTATGCCGAGGCGATGGCGCGCTACGGCTCGGACAAGCCGGACCTGCGCGTGCCGCTCGAGTTCACCGAGCTTACCGACATCATGAAAAGCGTCGAGTTCAAGGTGTTCTCAGGCCCGGCCAATGCGGCCGGCGGGCGCGTCGCGGCTTTGCGCATTCCCGGCGGCGGCGCGCTCACGCGCGGCGAGATTGACGCCTATACCCGGTTCGTCGCCATCTACGGCGCCAGGGGCCTCGCCTATATCAAGGTGAACGAGGTCGCCCGCGGCCGCGAGGGCTTGCAGTCGCCGGTCGTGAAGAATCTTTCCGATGCGGCGCTCGCCGCCATCGTCGAGCGCTCCGGCGCGAAAGACGGCGACCTCGTGTTCTTCGCCGCCGACAAGGCCAAGATCGTGAACGATGCGCTGGGCGCGCTGCGGGTAAAGATCGGCCATGAAAAGGGATTTGCCGCGCAGGGCTGGAAGCCGCTGTGGGTGGTGGACTTCCCCATGTTCGAATACGACGAGGAAGCCAAGCGCTGGGTCCCCATGCACCACCCGTTTACCGCGCCCAAGGACGGGCACGAGGACTACCTCGCGACCGATCCGTCCAAAGCCGTCGCCAAGGCGTACGACATGGTGCTGAACGGGTCGGAAATCGGCGGCGGTTCGGTGCGCATCCATCGCGAGGAAGTGCAGTCCAAGGTATTCCGCGCGCTCGCCATCGGGGCGGAGGAAGCGAAGCTGAAATTCGGCTACCTGCTCGACGCGCTGCAGTACGGCGCGCCGCCTCACGGCGGCATCGCCTTCGGCCTGGATCGCATCGTCGCGATGATGGTGGGCAGCGAATCGATCCGCGATGTCATCGCCTTCCCCAAGACGCAGCGGGCGCAATGCCTGCTGACGCAGGCGCCCAGCCCGGTCGACGAGAAGCAGTTGCGCGAACTGCACATCAGATTGCGCGGCGCCGAGAAACAGCCCGTAAAGAGCTAGAACGCCCGGCTCTAGCCTGCGGATTGACCCCGGACCAGCAAGCATGAAGCGGTTAGTCATCGTCTTTTGCGCGCTGTTGGCATTGAGCGGCGCGGCGATTGCGCGAGCTCCGGTCCCGATCGGCGATATCCCGGCCGCCGCTTTGCCTGCCGAAGCGCGCGCGACCCTGGCGCTGATCAAGGCGGGCGGGCGGTTTCCCTACGCCAGGGACGGCAGCGTGTTCGGCAATCGCGAAAAAATGCTGCCCCTGCGCCAGCGCGGCCATTACCGCGAATACACGGTGAAGACGCCGGGTGCGCGCGATCGCGGCGCGCGCCGCGTCGTCGCCGGCGCGGGCGCCTCGGGCGACGTGCGCACCTCCGGCGAGTACTATTACAGCGACGACCATTACAATTCTTTCAGGCGGATCCGTGAGTAACTCTCTGGAACAACTGCTCAAGGACAAGGACCAGGCCGGCGTCTATCTCGCCGGGCCGGACACGCGCCTGATCGCCGAGGCTGCACAGGCAGCGGGCCTCGCACTGTGGCGCGTGGACATCGGCCACGTGCACGACAAGCAGGGCTTCACCGCGCTGGTGGCCAAGGCGCTCGCCTTTCCGGAATGGTTCGGCGGCAACTGGGACGCGTTCGAAGACTGCCTCGGCGATCTTTCCTGGCATCCGGCGCCGGGCTATGTGCTGCTGCTCGAGCACGGCAAGCATTTCGGCGCCGGCCACAAGCAAGAGTTCGTCACCGCGGTGGAAGTGCTCGACGGCGTCGCGGAATATTGGCAGGGGCAAGGCAAGCCGTTCTGGGCCATCGTCAGCGGTCCCGACGGCTGGGATGCCGGATTGCCGCCGCTGCCCACGGCCTGAGCTAGCCTTTCTTCTGCCAGGCGTGTCACACGGCCACAAAATCCCGCGTTCGGTCCTGGTGGTAATTTACACCGTCGATTTGCATGTGCTCATGCTGGAACGCGCCGGCTGGCCGGGCTTCTGGCAGTCGGTCACGGGCAGCGTCGATCACGAGAACGAGCCGCTCGCCGAAACCGCCGCGCGCGAAGTGCGCGAGGAGACCGGTATCGATGCCTCGCAATACCCGCTCACGGACTGGGGAATCGAAAAGCGCTTCGAGATCTTCAAGAAGTATCGCAGCCGTTACGCCGACGGCGTGACGCATAACTGGGAGCATGTATTCGGACTGGAGTTGCCCGCGATGGTGCCGGTACGGCTCGAACCGGCGGAGCACCTGCGTTACGAGTGGTTGCCGTGGAAAGAAGCCGCGGAGCGCACGCCCTCCTGGACTAATCGCGACGCCATTCTGCTGCTGCCGCAAAAGCGCGGCGCGGGCGCATCTTGATCAAACTGGAATATGCTTCGGCTGTTCAAGTTGACGCGCCAAGTCCAATGAAGGGGCGGCCATCAACTGGCTAAGGATCGTTTGAATGCTTTTGGGCATTTCCATGTTTCCCTCGCAAAACAATTAGAGCCAGCGAATACTGACTTCCCCCTCGACCTGCTTGAATTCCTTGTCTCCAGTGACGAGGTCGGACTTGCGGTCTTTCGCGAGTGCCGCGGCAAAGCAATCGGCGTAGGACATTCTGTAGCGCGCCTTGAATGTTCCCGCTATCCGCGTGAGGGGCCAATCGGCATCGATTAGTTCGATGCCGAGACCTGTCAGATCGGCCACCGCGCTGTCCGCTTGCGCTTCGGAAATTTTCCTGGCGAGGATGTACCAGACCTCTCCGGCGTTTACGATGGACATGTACATCGGAATGCGGTTTTCATGGGCGCTCGTGATTAGGTCGGCGACCTCCTGTCCGGACGCTTCGTCGCCGAGATACGCCAGTACCGCCCACGAATCGAGCACCAGCGCTTTAGACTTGCGCGGCATCAAAGGTTCCTTTCGCGTTTCTTCTCCGCTGCCAGCGCCGTCAACAAGCCCTTGCCCTTGTATTTTCCGCGTAAATTCTGGATGTAATCGCGTGTGACGGGCGTCAGAATGATTCGATGCGCCTGCTCATCGACGTCCACCTGTACACGCGTGCCCTCCTTGATTCCAAACTTTCGCCGGATCTTGGAGGGAATGACGATCTGGCCCTTGACGGTCATGTAGGAATCCACGATAGTTCCATCTATTTAATGAAAGTATGATGTTACTATAAAAGTAAGCCGATTGTAAAATGAACTACATTTGTGGAACGCAACCCCGACATCGCGCGAGCGTCCGGCACCGCGAGCGCCCCCGTTACGACGTCCCGCTTCAGGTAATTAGCCGGTTGTTCGCTCATAATGTGAGTGAAATCGCTTTCACCAAGCGTCAACGACCGCTTTTGGCCGTTATGTAGAGCTCTACATAATGGCCGTTTGCAGTCTCTTGAGACAGTGCAGTTCGAGTGCACGCGCCACCGAACAATGGCTTGCGGGACGACGCGTTGCAACAGGCGCCCGTCTGAAGCCGAACGATAGAAATCGTCAAGACTTCCAGAAATGGTGCCCCTGTATTTGCGCGGGGATTTGCAAGGGAGGACGCGTCCCCCTTGCTCGTGGAATATTGGTCCTTCCGCGGCCGGAGATACTCTACTTGCTTTCAGCCCGTCCGAATCAAGAATAGGCGACGCAGTTCTCGCACACGGTGCCGCGCACGTCCTTTTTCAGGTGGGCCGCGCGCAGTTTCACGAACGCCGGCGCATTCCAGGCTTGGATGAACGACTGCTTGGTCAGGTCGCCCATGGTCCAGTTGGCGGTGGCGTCGAAGCAGCAGGCCGAGAGCTTGCCGTCCGCAGTGACGTGGCCCTCGGTGAATGCCGACCAGCAGGGCAGGGGCTCGCGCAGGGCATCGATTCTTCCCTGGTTGCCGGCGGTGGGGCGATAGCCGAGTTGCGCTTCGCGTTCGATGGCGAAGGCGCCCATCGAATACAGCGGCAGCCAGTAATGCAGGTCGACGTAGGGGATCACCCGCTCGCCGAGCAGCGCCTCCATCTTCGCCTGCTGCGCTCCGTCGTAGCGGATGGACGAGGCATAAAGCCCGGTGTCGTAGCCGTGCTCCCGGCGCAGTTCCCACCCCGCCCGGATGTTGTCCAGGGCGCGATGGAACAACCTGCCCGACACGCCCATGATTTTCTCGAACTGCTCTTCGTCGGCGGCGTTCACCGACCATTTGAGCGAGTCCAGTCCGGCTTTCATGCAGGCCTCGATCGCTTCCGGAAATGCCATCGAGGCGTTGGAGGTGAGGAACACATAGGGCATCGCGAGTTCGGATTTCAGATAGGCGATGCAGTCCACGAGCAGCCGCGGACCCATGAAGGATTCGCCGAGGTAGAACACGCCGATTTCCTTCACCCCTGCCTCGCTCATTTCGCGCGTGATGCGCTTGAACAGTCCGAGATCCATGTCCCACTTGGGCTGGATCTCGCGGTTGCGCAGGGCGCAGAAGCCGCAGCGGTAATTGCAGCGCGGCGAAATCTCGATTTTCACGCTCTTCGGCGCCGGCGGCGCCGCCTTCAGGTATTCTGGCGGTATCTTGGTCACCGAGTCGATTCTGTCAGTAATCACGCTGACCTCCTGTTGCAGGCAGTGTTATACACTAGCCGATCCTATGGGAAACGACGCCCGCGGCGTTTGATGTGGGTCAAGGAATTTCCCCTCGCCCTGCGCGAAGCGCATGGCGGGAGGGATCCCGTCTCTTGCGGCGGAGGCGCTACGCCGTTCATAATGGACGCTTATCCGGAAAAATGCCATGAACAAACCCTTGGACCTGAAGCTCGAAACAGAGCGCCGCGAGCGTGCCGATTACCTGCTCTCGCGCACCGACAAGTATTTCACCAAGTCGCGCCAGATCGTGGAAAAGTTCGGCGACAAGAGCGTGACCTACGGCGTGTTCCTGCGCCGCGGCACCGTTTGCGCCGTCAACCCGGCGCTGGAAATCCTGCGCGAATACTACCCGCGGGACGCCGTGCCGCTCAAGATCACGCGGCTGTACGAGGAGGGCGCCTTCGTCCCGGATCAGAAGCCGATTTTCACCTATACCGGCTCGTTCGCCGCCCTGGTCGAACTGGAAACGCTGATCCTGCGCCGCGTCGGCACCGCCTGCGTGTCCGCCTACAACGCCTACAAGATGGCGACCGACATGCCCAAGGTGGCTTTCATCGACATGCATGCGCGCCACGCCTGCGGCGACGACCTGTCCATTCTGGCCGCTTATGGCGCCGCGGTCGGCAGCCGCATTGCCAAGCTCTCCGGCGCAGTCGGTTTTCTCGGCTCCTCCCAGGATCTGACCGCGCATTTCTACGGTCAGGAAAACGGGCTCGGCACCATGCCGCATGGCATCGTCGGCTACGCCGGCTCCACCCTGAGAGCGGCGCAGATGTACGCCGAGACGCACCCGCAGGACAATCTTACCGTGCTGGTCGATTACTATGCGCGCGAATTCAGCGATGCGCTCGAGGTCTGCCGCTGGTGGTACAAGGATATGTTGCCGGCCGACCCCGCCAGCGCGCGCGCGCTCGCGTTTCGCATCGACACCCATGGCGAGCGCTACGCCGAGGGGCTCGATTACGAACAGTCGGTCGAGCTGGTGGCCAACTGGCTGCATGTATTGAACGAGTACGAGGCGGTGCGGGCGGTGATGGGCGATGAGGCCTACGACTCGGACACGCTCAACATCGTCAAGGACCGCGTGCGCAAGGTGCTGTTCGGCACCGGCGTGTCGGTGGCTAGCGTGATCAAGATGCGCCAGACCCTTGATGCTTCCGGCTTTAACTCGGCGCGCATCGTCGGCTCCAGCGGGTTCACGCCGTTCAAGTGCAAAATGTTCGGCCATGCGCGCGCGCCGGTGGACGTGATCGGCACCGGCTCGTTCATCCCGGAGGCTTTCGGCGACACTTTCGCCACCGCCGACATTTTCATGTACGACGGCGAATTCCTCATCAAGGTCGGGCGCGAGAAGCTGTTTCAGGGTTTGAAACCTTAAACCGGATCAGCCCGAAGCAAACAGCGTGTCTTCGGCCAAGGAAAAGCTCTAATTCCACGAACAAGGGGGGGTGCACCCCCCCTTGTAAATCCCCCTGCGGATGCAGACTCGCCATTTTTCGGTTCTCTTGACTCATAAGTGACTAAACCTAACTTCGGCCATGGCCACATATACGCCGAACGTGAGGCCGGGATGAAGCTGCGCCTCGCCACCTACAACATCCACAAGGGTTTTTCTCATTTTAACCGGCGCATGATGGTGCACGAACTGCGCCACCATCTGCGCCTGCTCGATGTGGACCTCGTGTTTCTGCAGGAAGTGCAGGGCGAGCATGAGCATCACGCCCGCGACGTCCTCAACTGGCCGGCGGAGCCGCAGTACGAGTTCCTCGCCGACGAGGTGTGGCAGGACTACGCCTACGGTCGCAATGCGATCTACGACCAGGGCCATCACGGCAACGCCATCCTCAGCCGCTTTCCCATCATCAGCGCGGAGAACCAGGATGTGTCCGCCCACCGTTTCGAACGGCGCGGCCTGTTGCATTGCGAAGTCGCGCTGGGTGAACTGCACCTGCATTGCCTGTGCGTGCACTTTGGCCTGTATGAGCGCGGACGGCGACGCCAGCTGTCGGCGCTGACCGAACGCGTGCAGCGCCTGGTGCCCGCGGGCGCGCCGCTCATCGTCGCCGGCGATTTCAACGACTGGCGCAATTCCGCCGGGCGAGCGCTGGTGGCGGATCTCGGCCTGAAAGAGGTGTTCCGCGACCAGCGCGGGCGGCCGGCGCGCACCTATCCGAGCACTTTCCCGCTGCTGCGCCTGGACCGCATCTACGCGCGCGGCTTCGACGTGCGCCACGCCGAAGTGCACCATGGCCTGCCCTGGTCGCGCATCTCCGATCATGCCGCGCTGAGCGTCGAACTGGAACTGCGATGACGGTGGAAATGCTGAGCGGCAACAAGCTGCAGTTGCTGTTGAACGGCAGCGCCTATTTTCCGGCGCTGGAGCAGGCCTTCGACGCGGCAAAAAAGGAGATCTATCTCGAAACCTACATTTTCGCCGACGACAGGACCGGCAGGCGCATCGCCGCCGCGCTGGTGCGCGCCGCCGGGCGCGGTGTGAGCGTGCATGTGCTCGTCGACGGCTTCGGCTCCAAAGGGGTGTTCGAGCAAACGCGGCAGCTCCTCTCCGCGGCCAATATCGAGGTACTGATTTTCGGACCCAAGACTTCGCCCCTCACGCTGCGGCGCAAGCGCTTGCGGCGTCTGCATCGCAAGCTGGTGGTGGTGGACGCTCGCCTGGCCTTCATTGGCGGCATCAACATCATCGACGACATGCACACGCCGCGGCATACGCCGCCGCGCTACGACTATGCCGTGCGCATCGAGGGGCCGTTGATCGCGAGCGTGCTGGACGAGACCGAGCGCCTGTGGCACCGGGTCGCCTGGGCCAGTCTGCGGCGCAGCGCGCAGCGGCATCCGCGGGTTAGTGCCGCCGCGCGCGGCAAGCAGCGCGCCGCGCTGGTGGTGCGCGACAACCTGAGCCATCGATCCGACATCGAGGAGGCCTATCTCGCCGCAATCGCGGCGGCACGCGAGGAGATCATCATCGCCAACGCCTATTTCTTCCCCGGCGCGCGCTTCCGCCATGCGCTGCGACGGGCGGCCAAGCGCGGCGTGCGCGTGCTGCTGCTGCTGCAAGGCAGGGTCGAGTACGTACTGCTGCATTACGCCACGCGCGCGCTGTACGGATCGCTGCTCGACGCCGGAGTGGAGATCTTCGAATATCACAAGAGCTTCCTGCACGTCAAAGTCGCCGTGATCGATCAGCGCTGGGCGACGGTGGGTTCCTCGAACATCGATCCGTTCAGCCTGATGCTGGCGCGCGAAGCCAACATCGTCGTCGATGACGTAGCGTTTTCGAAGGAGCTGCGCCGCAGCCTGCACGATCATATGCGGGACGGCGCTAAGGTGGTGGCGAAGAGCGCGTGGCATCGGCAACCGCTGTGGCGGCGTTTGCTCATCTGGAGCGCGTACGGCTGCGCGCGGTTGCTGATGGGCCTGGTCGGCTATGGCGGGAAGCGCTAGCGATGCTGAACCGAATGTCGGCAGATCCTGGAGTCATGGTCTATTTGCGGCGTCCAAAATTCCTTCGCATGTCACAAGCGGACTTGCGCGCTGCGCGCGCCAACCGTGATTTCTGCACGGATGAAAAGCACATCCGTACAGAAATCACGGTTACGGTTAACACCAAACACACCGTGTTGGATTGATACGAGATCGCCGATTGCGTGCGGACGGCTTCTCGTCCGTGCGCAATCGATGATCCGCGCGGACAGTTTTTCGTCCGCGCAATAAAACAACCGCGCGGTAGCGGATGGGTGCGATCTAAGGCGTCGCCTATAATACGCGCAACCGTTCGGCGAGGATTTCAATATGGCGACAACTTCCGTCCCGCATCGCGTTGGCCTGTATCTGGCGGTGGTGCAGTTTTTCTTCACCATCACCTGGACCGTCTACGTGATCTTCCTTCCCCGGCTCGCAGCCGAGGCGGGCATTCCCAAGCAGGTGGTGATTTTTATCCTGATGCTGGACCAGCTGATCTTCGCTTGCATGGATCTGGCCATGGGCGTGATGGCCGACCGGGTGTCCCGGGTCGTGGGCAGGCTGGGATACATTGTCCTGGGCGTTACGCTCCTGTCCTGCCTGGCGTTCCTGTTGCTGCCGTTGGCGGCGCCGCGCGGGGCAGCCTGGCTGTTCATTGCCCTGACGGTGCTCTGGTCCGCGAGTTCGTCGGTGTTGCGCGCACCGCCGTTGATGTTGCTGGGGAAGTACGCCGCCCGGCCTGCGCTGCCGTGGCTGTCGGCGCTGTCGCTGTTCGGCCTGGGGGCAGCCAGCGCCGTCTCGCCCTATCTGACGGTGGCCTTGCGCGATGCCGATCCGCGCCTGCCATTTGCACTCTCGAGCATTGCCCTGGCGCTGGCGACCCTGGGGGTGGTCTGGGTTGAGCGCAGGCTCGCCGCGAACGCGGCTCCGGCCGCAGCGCCGCCCGCCGCGGCAGCCAAGCCGGTGCATCCGCTGTTCTGGTTCCTGTTCGGCGTGGCCTTGCTTGGCCTGGGCTTTCAGGTCCATTTCGCCATGAACAGCGCGCCGCTGTACCTGCGTTTCGCCAAGCCGGACGATCTCGAATACCTGATGCCGGTGTTCTGGATCGGTTTCAACCTGCTGATGTTGCCGGCGACGCTGGCGACGCAGCGCTTCGGCGGTCTGGTGGTCATGGGTACGGGCGGCGTGGTCGGCGCGCTCGCCGCCTATCTTGCCTCCGGCGCCGGCAGTCTCAATTTTCTGATCGCGATACAGTTCATCGCCGGGGGCGCCTGGGGCTGCGTGCTCATGAGCGCGGTGGCGGCCGCGCTGCTCATCGGCCATACCGGGCGCGAGGGCAAGGTGACCGGCACGCTGTTCTCCCTGCTCGCGTTGGCGACATTTGCGCGCATGGCCGTGGTTGCCGCGCAGCTCAACAAAGACCCCCAGTTCGCCGCGCTGCTCGGCTGGATGCCGGTGGCGCTATGGGCGCTGGCCGGGGCGCTCCTGCTGCTCGTGCCGATGCAAAGGCGCGCGCCTGCATGAAACTGAAACCGCAGGATCTCGACCGGATCAGCGCGCTCACGCTGGAGCACTACAATCAGCGCGCCGGCGATTTTTTCGAGGGCACGCGCGATCACGACGTCAGCCAGAACATCGCCGCGCTGCTCGACCACATCCAGGGCGGACCGCCGTGCACCATCCTCGATTTCGGTTGCGGGCCGGGCCGCGATCTGAAGACGTTTTCCGCTCTCGGCCACATTGCCGTGGGTCTGGACGGCGCCGCGCAGTTCGTCGAAATGGCGCGCGCCTGCAGCGCCTGCGAGGTGTGGCAACAGGACTTTCTCGAACTCGATTTGCCGGATGACCGCTTCGACGGCGTATTCGCCAATGCCGCGCTGTTTCACGGTGCCAGCCAGGAACTGCCGCGCGTGCTGGCCGAGCTGCACGCCACATTGAAGCCGGGGGGCGTGTTGTTCACATCGAACCCGCACGGCCGCAACGAGGAAGGCTGGAACCGCGGGCGTTACGGCGCGTATTACGATCTCGCCACCTGGCGCGGCCAGGTTTCAGGCGCGGGTTTCGTCGAACTTGGCCACTATTACCGTCCGCCCGGCTTGCCGCGGGAGCAGCAACCGTGGTTGGCAAGCTTGTGGCGCAAGCCTGGTCCGGGCGCCGATCTGGCAGGCTGACCGGCCGTCCGCGCCTGGAAAACCCTACTCGCCCGGACTGCGGCGCCGGAACATGCCTACTCCCGACATGTGCATCACCAGCTCTCCGTGCTGGTTATAGACTTCCGAGCGCGAACGCACCATGCCCATGTCGGGGCGGCTCGCCGAGGCGCGCGTTTCGAGCACGGTTGATTTCAGCCGCAGCGTGTCGCCGGGGCGCACCGGTTTTGCCCAGCGCAGCTCGTCGACGCCGGGCGAGCCCAGGCTCGCCGCCTCGATCAGGTAGAGGTCGGAGATCATGCGCATGTAGAGGCTGGCAGTCTGCCAGCCACTCGCGATCAATCCGCCGAAATAAGACCGCTGCGCCTGTTCGAGGTCAATGTGGAAAGGCTGCGGATCGTACTTCTTGGCGAATTCGATAATCTCTGCTTCGGACAGGCTGTAGCCGCCGGTTTCGCGCACCTGGCCGGGGCAAAAGTCTTCCCAATAGTACTTGTAACTCACGTTCGAACCCCAGTCAGGTCAAGCTACGCCGGCGCGCGGCGCAGGTACATCTGGCGCCCGAGCATCGACAGCGCAACTTCGTCGTTCTGGTTCAGGACTTCCCAGCGAAACAGCACCGTGCCGCGATTGGGCTGCTTCTTTGACGGCGCGGACTCGATGACGCTGCTCCTCAAGCGCAGCGTGTCGCCGGGGCGCACCGGCTTGATAAAGCGCATCTCGTCGATTCCGGGCGAACCGACACAGGAGCTCTCGATCAGGTAGCCGTCGCACATCAGGCGCATGCCGACGGCTCCTGTTTGCCAGCCGCTCGCGATCAGTCCGCCGAAAGGCGAGCGCTTCGCGGCCTCGGCGTCGGTATGGTAGATCTGCGGGTCGTATTCGCGGGCAAAACGCAGGATGTCCTCCTCCGACAGCGTGCGCGTGGCGGTTTCGAACACCCAGCCCGGCGTGAAGTCTTCCCAGTAATACTTGATCGTCATCAGGCTTTGCCTTCGGGTTTCAGTTGCAGGGATTTGTACTCGAGGAATTCCTCCAGCCCGAAGCGGCCCAGTTCGCGGCCGTTGCCCGATTGTTTGAAGCCGCCGAACGGCGCTTGCGGGTTGAACGGGCCGCCGTTGATGTCCACCTGGCCGGTACGCATGCGCTTCGCCACTTTTTTCGCGCGCTCTTCGTCTTTCGACCACACGCCGCCGCCCAGGCCATAGGGCGTGCCATTGGCGATTTTCACCGCTTCGTCCTCGTCCTTGTAGGTAATAATCGACAGCACCGGCCCGAAGATCTCTTCCTGGGCGATGGTGGCGTCGGGTTTGACCCGTCCGAATATGGTGGGCTTGACGTAGTAACCCTTGGGCAAGCCCTCGGGCGTGTCTAGGCCACCGGTGAGCAGTTGCGCTCCGTCCTCGATGCCTTTCCTGATATAGCCGCGCACGCGCTCGCGCTGCAGTTCGGATACCAGCGGTCCGAGCTTGGCCGTGCCGCCGAACGGGTCGCCGACGGTAAAGCCCTTGGCCACCTCGACCGCGATTTTCGCCGCCTCGTCGTATTTGCTCTCGGGCACCAGCAGGCGCGTGTGCGCCGAGCAGGTCTGGCCGGAATTCAAGAAACACGTGTTGACCGTGCCCTTGACCGCGGCGGCGAGATCGGCATCGTCCAGCACCACCGAGGCGGATTTTCCGCCGAGTTCCAGGGCCACGCGCTTCACCGTGGCCGAGGCAAGTTCGGACACGCGCTTGCCGGCGCGAGTGGAACCGGTGAAGGACACCATGTCTACATCCGCGTGCCGGGCCATGGCTTCGCCTACCACGGGGCCGTAGCCGGTGACCAGATTGAACACGCCCGCGGGCAGGCCGGCGGCGTGGATGATTTCGGCCAGCACGAAGGCATTGAGCGGCGCCACTTCGGAAGGCTTGAGCACCACGGTGCAGCCAGCCGCGAGCGCCGGCGCGACCTTGGCCGCGATCTGGTGCAGCGGGTAGTTCCAGGGCGTGATCGCCGCGACCACTCCGACCGGTTCGCGCAGGATGAGCGAATTGCCGGCCTTCTCCTCGAAGGCGAAGCTGCCCAGCATTTTCGCGTACATGCCGAAGGTGGCGGTGGGGGAACCCGCCTGGATCATGGTGGCGAGTTTCACCGGCATGCCCACTTCGCCGGCGATCAGCTTGCCGACCTCCTCCATGCGCGCTTTCAAGCCTTCATGGATTTTCTGCAGGAATGCGGCGCGTTCGGCCGCAGGCGTCGCGGCCCAGCCGTCGAAGGCCGCGCGCGCGGCGGCGACCGCGGCATTGACGTCTGCTTCGGCGCCTTCGGGAACACGCCCCATGACCTCTTCGGTCGAAGCGTTGATCACATCGATGGCCTTGTTGCCCGTGGGCGCGGTCCATTGGCCGTTGATATAAAGCCGGTCGCGAACTTGCATCATGGTTTCCGTTTTGGAGGAAGGGGGAAAAAGGAGCTTATTCTAGCCGATAGCCGCTGCTACGACTTGGCCGGAGCCGATTCGAGCTGGACACGCTCGTAGCCGATGATCTTCTCGCGCAGGGGTCCGGGCAGCGGGACCGATTTCCTGCTTGCCGGAACGGCGTTGACGTAAATCAATTCGCCGCTGACGAGGTGCTCGTCGCCGCGCCAGATTTCGAGCAGGAACTGCATGCTGGAGCGGCCGAGCCTCGCGGCGCGGACATGGATATCGAGGATATCGTCGTACTGCGCCGAGCCATGGTACTCGGCCGTCGCCTTCACGGCGTACAGATCGGCGCCGAAGGCGTTCACGATGCCGTCGGGGTAGTTGATGCCGATGGCGCGCCAGTACTCGGTGATGGCAACGTCGAAATAAAGGAAATAGTTGCCGTTGAAAACGATGCCTTGCCTGTCCACTTCCGCCCAGCGCACGCGCAGCGCGTGGCGGAAGGTAAACTGATCGCGTGCCATTGCCGGCGTCCTCGGTTGCGCTTGGAGCGCCGTACTATAGGCGGAAGCAGGTCTACCAGCAAGGCGCGGTGACGGCCCTGTAACAAACAGCCATTGCGGCCGCTCTCATGCACGACCGGATTACTCCATGGTTGCCTTGGCTGTCGGTTGCCATACAAACCCAGCCCGCGTCACCCCCTTCCCTTCGACCCGCACCGTTCTCGTCCGGGTCTTGCCGTCATATTCGGCGCTCACCGTGTACGCGCCCGCAGGCAGCCGGGCAAGCAGCATCGGCCCGTCGGACACGGCTTCCAGCACGCTCTTGCCGGCCTTGTCCTTGATGCTTACCTTGACGTCGGACAGGTATTCGCCGCGCTTGGTTTGCGCGAACAGCAGGGAAAGAGTGAAATCCTTCTCTACGGATTTGATGGCCGTGGATTCATCCAGGCCGATACCGCCGGTGATGTAACTTGCGCCGCCGAATGTCTGCAGCGGCGGCAAGCCGTCCTGTGGGAACGCTGCGCCGGCCAGACCCAACGACAGCGCAGCGGCGACAATCGTGTGGATCATCTGCATGATGTTTTCCTAGAAAAGATCCTTTTTCAGGCTACTAAAGATTTTCTTGGTGGATTTGACGTGCGTCATATTTGCCGGTCAAGGGATCTCCTGCGAGCCAGGCACGGCCTTACTGATGTCTGATCAAAAGACTAAATATGCCTGGAAAGCCACACCAATGCTGGAGTTTAGCCATTTCGCCACTCGCGGTTTGGCGCGTACAAAGCTAGTAGTACTGTTTGATGTAGGCGTAAGCCCGGTCGAATAGGTCCTGGTCGGTGTGCAACTTGTGCTTCAGCAGCGTTTTGCACAGTTTCTTCTGCACCAGTCGCGGCAATGTCCCGCTCACAGTTGAAGGTTAAGCCAGTGGCAGGAATCATTATGCAGCCTTTTTCAGTTCAGCAGGAACGGGCCGCATCACACGGATGAGTGCCGCGATATGGTTGTGACCACGCAGTTTGCGAAATGCCTTC
>JACRAS010000032.1 GCA_016234705.1 Betaproteobacteria bacterium
CTGCGTGTCGGTGCGCGTGGTGGCGGCCGATTTCAAGCCGTCGCGCACCATGCGCCGCATCGCCGAGCGCAACGCCGACGTGGTCGGCGAGATGCGCGCCTCGACGCCCTCCTCCGAGCAGTATTCGGTGTTCCGCGGCTACCTCGACGCCCGCCACCGCGACGGAGGCATGGCCGACATGACGGTGCTCGACTACGCCATGATGATAGAGGACAGCCATGTCGACACCCGTCTGGTGGAATATCGCCGGCGCGGGCCCGACAGCGGCATCAATGGCCGCGGCGCCGGACAATTGCTGGCGGTCGCGCTTACTGACGTGCTGAGCGACGGGCTGTCGATGGTCTACTCGTTCTTCGATCCGGACGCCGGCGAGCGCTCGCTCGGCACGCTGATGATCCTCGACCATATCGAGCGCGCCCAACGCATGGGGCTGCAATACGTTTATCTCGGCTACTGGGTGCCGGGCTCGCGCAAGATGGACTACAAAGGCCGCTTCCTGCCGCAGGAGCGGCTGGCGCCGTCGGGCTGGCGCCGGGTGGAGAGGTAGTCGGCTCACAGCATTGCGGTGACAGCCGCATTCAAGCTTCGGCGATCCGTGAATTCCATGTTGCAGCTATTCTCGCCGGTCACAGGCTCAAAGAGCGTTGTGGATCGTACCGACTGGATCAAGACCGCCGCCATCATTCTGGTGGCAATCGACCATACCGGTCTTTTTTTCATTGAAGACGATGAATGGTGGCGGCTTGCCGGCCGGCTGGCGGCGCCAATCTTTTTCTATCTGGTCGGTTTTGCTCAAACGCGAAAGGTTCCGGCGCATTGGATCGTTCTGGGCATCTTGCTGACGCTCTTGGATAGCTGGAATGAGGGCTGGAACTGGGTGGCGCCGAACATCCTTTTGAGCTTTGCTCTGGTTCGTTTTGCGCGGCCGGCAATCAACAGGCTGGTCGAGAGCGGATGGCCGGGGTTGGTCACGATCACCGTTCTGCTCGTGCTGGCGCTTCCTTTGGCGAGCAGCGTGGTTGAATATGGCGCGGAAGGCTGGCTCTGGGCGCTATTTGGATTGTGCCAGAGGGTATGGCTTGACCGAGCCTCGCTCGATCAGGCCCGGCAAGACCTGCCCCGAGCACAGGCCGGAGGCCAGGACCGACCACCCAGCGTCGCCGGTCACATGCGAACCGCCGCAGCGGTTGTCGCGGCGATTATCTTTGTCTGGCAGGAACAGAAGGACTTTGCTTTCGATATTACAAAGACCTCGGCACTGGCCTGCGGCGTTGCCGTCATGTCCGTGGCGCTATGGCGTTTTCGTCGAGGTCCAAGCCAGATTCGACTACCGGCACCCGCCGCGGCGACCCTGGCCTTCGTCGGACGGAACACACTTGAACTTTATGTATTGCAACTCGTCTCCTCGGAGATCATCGCAAAAATCCTGTCGGCAGGATCGTAACCGACGTCGGCTGCTTTCACGGGCCACTTCCTGCCGCAAGAGCGCCTGGCGCCGTCGGGTTGGCGCCGGGTGGAGCGCTAGCCGACCACCGCGTCGTAGATCAGCTTGAAATTGAGCGCGATAAGAACCACGGCGGTGAGTGCGGCAAGCGCGGTCACCCAACGCGGCGCGACCAGTTCGCCCAACTTGCGACGGTCGGCGGTAAACATTACCAGCGGCACGATAGAAAACGGAAGCGCAAGACCCAGCACCACCTGACTGAGGATGAGAAGCTTCGCCGTTCCCGCCTCACCGTACCAGATGGTCACGCCGGCGGCGGGCACGATGGCGATGGCGCGCGTCGTCAAGCGCCGCGCCCAGGGCGGCAGCCGGATGTCGATAAAGCCCTCCATCACGATCTGACCCGCCAGCGTTGCTGTCACTGTCGAGTTCAATCCGCAGCACAACAGCGCGATCGCGAACAGAGTCGGCGCAATGCCGTGGCCAAGCAGTGGCGCAATCAGTTTGTGGACTTCGCCGAGTTCGGAAACCTCGGTCTGTCCGGTCCTGTTGAAGGTCGCGGCCGCCAGAATCAGGATGGAGGCGTTGATCAGCAGCGCGAACATCAATGCGATGGTGGAATCAATGGTGGCGAGCTTGATTGCCTCGCGCTTCTCCGGAATGCTTTCTCCGAAGCGGCGAGTCTGCACGACGCCCGAATGCAGATAGAGATTGTGCGGCATCACGGTCGCGCCGATGATGCCGATCGCGAGGTACAACATATCGGGATTGGTGAGGATATTCGTGGTCGGCGCGAAGCCGCGGATCACCGCGCCCCATTGCGGGTCGGCAAGCGCAATCTGTATAGCGAAGCTGACCGCGATGATCCCCAGCAGCGTGACGATGAATGCCTCGATCCAGCGGAAGCCGAGGTTCTGCATCCACAGGATCAAGAACACGTCGAGCGCAGTGATCAGAACGCCGATCTCCAATGGCACGCCGAACAGCAGGTTGAGACCGATCGCGGTGCCGATAACTTCGGCAAGATCGGTCGAGCAGATCGCGATTTCGGTGAGCACCCACAGCGGCCTCGATACGGCGCGCGGGAAGGCATCGCGGCAGGCCTGGGCCAAGTCGCGGCCTGACGCGATGCCGAGGCGCGCACAGAGCGCCTGCAACAGGATCGCCATCAGGTTCGATAGCAGCGCGACGGTCAGCAGCGCGTAACCGAACTTGGAACCGCCCGCGAGCGAGGTCGCCCAGTTGCCGGGGTCCATGTAGCCGACCGCGACCAGATAGCCGGGCCCGAGAAAGGCGACCAGCTTGCGCCAAAGCGGGCCGGCCGGCCGCGTGGCAATCGAGCCGAATACCTCCGCCAAGGCCGGGCGCCCGCGCTCGCGCCGCCAACCGGAAACCGCCTGGCCGCTCAACATCGGTGCCGTCGCATCGGTGTCGGCCATTGTCGCGCTCCGCCTCCTCAGCCGCTACGCTAAAATGTAGCCATTGCTACAGTTCAGAATATGTGACGCGGTACGAATGTCAATGTACAGAATGTAGCTACGGCAACATATTGTTGTTGAATTTTGAATTTTCTTGGGGCAAACTGAGGCGATATTCGGTGGAGTGGCGGGAAGCGCCATGGTGCGGACGGCGAAGAGAAAAGGGGTCGAGGTGGCGGTGAAGCTACCCGCCGAACTGACCCAAGCACGCCGATTCAGCAAGACCCGGTCGGCGCAATCAGGCGCCTTGCTCGAAGACTATGTCGAGCTCATCGCAGACCTGCTGACCTCCAGCGGCGAGGCGCGTCCGACCGATGTTGCCCGCCGCCTCGGCGTCTCGCACGCGACTGCCATCAAAACGATTTCGCGGCTGAAGCGCGAAGGGCTGGCAACGGGTCGGCCCTATCGCGGCGTTTTCTTGACCCCGGAGGGGCAAAGACTGGCAGCGCGCGTCAGAGTGCGTCACAGGCTTGTGGTGGATACGATGCTCGCATTGGGCGTCCCCGCCGAAGCTGCCGAGGCCGATGCAGAAGGCATCGAACATCATGTCTCGGAGGCGACGCTAAAAGCATTTGCTCAGTTCCTGCAATCTAGAGGGCAAAGCTAGCTCGCTGGGGGCTTCCAAGTCTCGCTGGGGTTATCGGAGGCTTTGAACCCGCCTGAGGGCGTCGCCCCTCCCGCGATGGAGCGCCCGACGCCCCCCACCCGATTGTGGTGGCTTTTCCCGCCGCTCGCAGCCTTTGCTCTGGCGGCGGCGTCGGCATTGGCTGCCACGGGCGCCTCGGAAGTCATTTTCATCGGGCAAATCCTCGCGCTCATGCTGGTCGGCGAGCTTGCGCCAAAGTGGGCTGGTCGGCCGTGGTAGTGGCGCCAAATACCTCCGCCA
>JACRAS010000033.1 GCA_016234705.1 Betaproteobacteria bacterium
GGCGGAGAAAGCGGGGACGCTGCTCGATGAGATGGTGCCCAACATCAAGAAGACTTCCGAACTGGTGCAGGAGATCACGGCGGCGTCACAGGAGCAGTCCAGCGGCGTGAATCAGATCAATGCGGCGGTGAGCCAGTTGAGCCAGACCACGCAGCAGAACGCGGCGAGTTCGGAGGAGCTGGCGGCGACTTCGGAGGAAATGAGCGGCCAAGCCGAACAACTGCAGCAGACCATGGCGTTCTTCAAGGTCGAGACGAGCCAAAGCGCGCGCGTGCTGGACTTCGTTGCGAAGAAGCCGGCGCCGCCTAAGGCCGTGCCGAGGAAGCAGGCCGTAGCCAAGCTCGCGGGCAGCCCCGCGCTCGGGAATGCCGTGGCCGTCGATGAAACCGAGTTCGCCAAGTTCTGATCGACCCAAGACGATGGCGAACGGGGAATTGAAAATGCGCAGCGCGGATTTGGCACACCGAACACGAGAATCTATTAAAAAGGAGCGGTATATGCGTAACAACATCTCCGCCCACTGCTTGTTCCTGAGTTTGGCGCTCCTGTGCTCCGCCCCCGTCCACGCCTCGAACGATGCCGCGCACGGCAAGGCGAGCGCAGGGCATGGGGTGCACTGGACCTACGACGGCAAGCAAGGCCCGGGCGCATGGGGCGCGCTGGCCGCCGACTACGCCACTTGCACGTCGGGTCGGGACCAGTCCCCGATCGACATCAAGGACGCCAAGAGCGCGCAGTTGCCTTTGATCGGTACGGACTATCCCCAAAGCGGGCTGCGTATCCTCAACAACGGCCATACCATCCAGGTCAATTATGGCGCCGGAGGCGGCGCCGCGCTCGGTGGCAAGCGCTACGACCTGGTCCAGTTTCATTTCCACACGCCCAGCGAGCACCACATCAACGGCCGCTCCTTCCCCATGGAAGTTCACCTGGTGCACAAGGACGCAAGCGGCAAACTGGCGGTGATCGGCGTCATGCTGCAGGAGGGCAAGAGCAACTCCTTCCTGAGCAGGTTCTGGCAGCGCATGCCGGCGGAGGCAGGTCTTGAAAAGGCGGTGAGCGAGGTCATGCTCGATATTGCCGGACTACTGCCCAAGGATAAATCGTATTACCACTACCAGGGCTCGCTCACCACGCCGCCCTGCAGCGAGGGCGTGAGCTGGTACCTGCTGAAGACGCCGATTGAGGTATCCAAGGAGCAGGTCAGGCAGTTCGCCGCGCTGTTCCAGCATAACGCGCGGCCGGTTCAGCCCTTGAATGGCCGGGAGATTGCGAGTGTCAAGGATACGGGGCAGTTCGTGGCCGTAGCCGCGGCCGCCGGCGCCATGGGCGATGGCGGCCACCGCCCGACGGCAGGTGGGGGCGGGCATGGTGGCGACAAGCCGGGCGCCAGCGCCGGCCACAAGGCTGACGCCAGCGCGAGCGACAAATCTCACGCAAGCAAGATTGCGAACGGGAATGGCGAAGGCGGTTCCCCGTTGGCAAACATTGCTTGGGTTGTCTTGGGTTTGGGGTCGCTGGGAGCGGTCGGTTTTGGGGGTATGAAAATTTTGTCGAGTCAATCGCTAAATATGGGAGGTGGTTCCATGAAATCCGATGGTCTGAAAATAGGCACGCGCCTAGGTCTGGGGTTTGGCGCGGTGTTTTTGTTATTGCTCGTCGTGTCGGTTCTAGGGATCCGTGCCATCACGACGCTCGGCGAAGATCTGAATAGCATGGTCGAGGACAGGTATCCCAAGACGGTCCTGGCCAACGACATTATCCAAGACGTGAACGTGATCGCGCGCGCCATGCGCAATATGGTCCTAGTCACGAGCGCGCAACAGATACAGACCGAAGTCGCGCACGTCAAGGAGGCCGGCCAGAAGATCGACCAATACTGGAAACAGTTGCAGGACACCAGTCACTCCGAAAAGGCCAAGGCCGTTATCGCAGATGCGCAGGATGCGCGCAAGAAATTCAGCGAGGACGTGGAGCGGCTTACCGGTATGGCAGTGCAAGGCAGGCGCGCTGACGCCACGGAGTATTTGCTGACGGAAGCGCGCAAGGTCCAACAGGAGTATATGGGCAAGGTCGTCAAATTGGTCGAATTTGAAACCGAAACCATGAGAACCGCAGGCAAGACCGCCGAACACCATGCCAAACAGGCCACCGAGCTCATAGTGGCGCTGTCGCTGGGAGCGCTGATTCTGGCGGTTATCATCGGCTTCTTGATCATCCGTCATCTTCTTAAGCAACTCGGCGGCGAGCCCGCCTATGCCACCGAAGTCATGCATCGCATCGCGGAAGGCGACTTCACGATCACTGTGACCACCAACGAAAACAACACCTACAGCCTTCTTTTCGCGATAAAAACCATGGTAGAAAAGCTCTCCAACATCATCACCGAAGTGCGCGGCGCGGCCGAAGGCCTGTCGAGTGCCTCGGAGGAAGTGAGCGCGACGGCGCAGTCGCTGTCGCAATCCTCGAGCGAGCAGGCGGCGGGGGTGGAGGAGACCAGCGCCTCGATCGAGCAGATGACGGCCTCGATCTCGCAGAACACGGAAAACTCCAAGGTCACCGACGGCATGGCGACCAAGGCGGCGAAAGAGGCCACCGAGGGCGGCGAAGCGGTGAAGTCCACGGTGGCGGCGATGAAGCAGATCGCGAAGAAGATCGGCATCATCGACGACATCGCGTATCAGACGAATCTGCTGGCGCTGAACGCGGCGATCGAAGCGGCGCGCGCGGGCGAGCACGGCAAGGGTTTTGCGGTGGTGGCGGCCGAAGTGAGGAAGCTTGCGGAGCGCAGCCAGGTGGCGGCCCAGGAGATCGGCACCGTGGCGACGAGCAGCGTGGAGCTTGCCGAGAAAGCGGGTTCGCTGCTCGACGCGATGGTGCCGAACATCAGGAAGACTTCCGAATTGGTGCAGGAGATCACGGCGGCTTCCGAGGAGCAGTCCTCGGGTGTGAACCAGATCAATGCGGCGGTGAGCCAGTTGAGCCAGACCACGCAGCAGAACGCGGCGAGCTCGGAGGAGCTGGCGGCGACGGCGGAGGAGATGAGCGGCCAGGCCGAGCAGTTGCAGCAGACCATGGCGTTTTTCAAGGTCGGCGACAAGGACGGCGGGCGCGTGCTGAACTTCGCCGCGAAGAAAGTGGCAGCGGCAAAACCGGCGGCGAAAAAGCCCAACGCGGCCAGGGTCGCAGGCAACCTGGCGCTCGCCCCGGTTGCGGAACCCGACGCAGCGCAGTTCGCCAAGTTCTGACCAACATTACTTCAATGAAAGGACTCCATCATGTTTAACAATATGAAAATGGAAACGCGGCTGCTGGCCGGATTCGGCGGCGTGGTATCGCTGGCGATCGTGCTGGCCGCGGTCGCGGTCGTCAATCTCGCCGGGATGAATTCGCACTGGCGGGAATTCGAGTCCGAAACGCTGGCGCGTAAGAATGCCGTGCTCGCGGGCGACTCCGCCTTGAGTGACGCGATTCATCATTTCAAGAACTATATCCTCAGAGGCGGCGACTACGATAAGAAGTTCGCCGCCGACACGAGCGCACTGGACAAGGTGGTGAGCGACTACCGCGCCGCGGGAACGCCTACGCCGGAAGAGGAAGGCTTGCTCAACGCCATATTGGCGGGTAGCAAGAGCTACCGCGAAGGCATGGCGCAACTGGTGATCCTAAGGGGGAAAGACACCTCCGTGACCGACATGGACAAGGCGATCGCGGGGGCGGACAAGCCCATCGCAGCGGCGTTTCAGAAGTTGCTGGAGTTGAACGCACGCGACACCAAGGCCAAGTCGGCGCAGATCGCGGCGGTGCTGGAATCCGCCAGGCTGTGGGTGCTGTCGATCGGCGTGCTCACGGTGTTGCTGGGCGCGCTGCTCGCGTTCTGGATCGCGCGCAGCCTCACGCACATCATGCGCGACGTGCGCAGCGTCGCCGATACGCTGTCGAGCGCGTCCGAGCAGGTGAGCGCGACGGCGCAGTCGCTATCCCAAGCTTCGAGCGAGCAGGCGGCGGGGGTGGAAGAGACCAGCGCCTCGATCGAGCAGATGACCGCCTCGATTTCGCAGAACACCGAGAACGCCAAGGTCACCGACGGCATGGCGGCCAAGGCGGCGAAGGAAGCCACCGAGGGCGGCGAGGCGGTGAAGTCCACGGTGGCGGCGATGAAGCAGATCGCGAAGAAGATCGGCATCATCGACGAC
>JACRAS010000002.1 GCA_016234705.1 Betaproteobacteria bacterium
ACGTTAGAGGTCGCATTGCTCTGATCTCCTTGGCATACTGAGCCGGTGGCGATCAAAAATAGTCTAGCCTCAACTAAATTGAAGCGATCAGATCATGACCGATGACGTGCGAAAAAAGATCTCTCAAAAGTATTGTCCGCGCTTTGGACAAATCGCCGTGGAATTCGGTTTCATTAATGAAGCACAACTTGCGGAGGCGTTAGCCCGCCAAGTGCATCAAGAGCTTGACGGCCAAGGGCATCGATTACTTGGTGAAATTCTGTTCGAAAAGGAGTGGATGTCCGCACCGCAGATCGATCAGGTAATGACGGCATTGTTCAAGCACATGAGGGAAGAAGAAAAATGAAATACGGAGTTCATGCCTCCGCTCTAACACTCCAGTGAACCGGACGCCCGGTAAGCGAGGCGCGTCCGAACTAGCCGCCTCGGGCGGGCGCCGGTTACTTCCACGTTAGGCATCAGAAGACGCGCCAGGACACCCAGCCCGCCGCCCTTGCACAAACTGTGATGCGTGATGTATGATGCGCGGCATCCAGCTAGTGTCCGGGAGTTGAGCCATGAGGACCACCCTCGCCATCGATGACGACATCCTCGCCGCCGCAAAGCACCTCGCCGAGCGCGAGCGAAAGACTGTCGGCGAAGTCGTTTCTGCCTTAGCCCGGCAGGGCCTCGCGCGCGCCACGCGCGGAACCAGAACTGAACGCAATGGCGTCCCGCTTCTCCCCAACCGTCGCGGAGCGACTCCGGTCACCATGGAGCTTGTGAACCAGCTTCGCGACGAACTGCCGTGATGGTGTTCTTGCTGGACGTGAACGTCCTGATAGCTCTCGTTGATCCAGCCCACGTGCAGCACGACCAAGCTCACAGATGGTTCTCCCGAGTTGGTCACCGGGGTTTCGCAACCTGCCCGCTTACGGAGAACGGCCTCATCAGGATCGTCGGTCATCCAAAGTACCCGAATTCCCCAGGTCCACCGAGTGCCGTTGTCCAGTCGCTGGTGACCATCCGTGGCCTGTCAGGACACAAGTTCTGGCCAGACAAGATCAGCGTCGCCGACAAAGCGTTCTTCGCCTCAGAACTCCTGTCCAGCCACTCACGAGTCACAGATAGCTATCTGCTTGCTCTGGCGAATTCCAACGGAGGCCGTCTCGCAACGATGGATCAGAAGCTGGCAACGGAAGTCGTGCCCAACGGGAAAGCGTCGCTGGAGCTGATCTGAGCGGATCGCTCTGATGCCTAACCCTTCGCTCCAGCCGACGTGCTACGGCCTGCGGCCTTCGCACGCGGCTGAGCTCAAACGTTGGGCGTCAAGACAACGCAACGGACGCTTTCGACCCGAAGCGGACCGTGGACTGTGGACGTTCGCGCTATAATCATAACCTTCAGTTCCGAAGACCCGCCAATGCCCCGACTCCAGCGCCGGAGCTTCATCAACTCCGAGGAGATTCGCCGGTTCCCCAACGGCGAGCTGCGCCTCGTCACGTTCGACGACATCGTGTTCGGGGAATTTCGGTTCCAGCCCGGGTGGCGGTGGTCGAATGACGTCCGTGCGATCGCCGGGACGGCGCAGTGCGAGCATCGACACGTCGGCTTTGTGATCAGCGGGCAGCTCCACATCGTCATGAACGACGGGGCGACCATGGACTTCGTCGCCGGCGACATCTACGAGATCCCGCCCGGTCACGATGCCTGGGTGGTCGGCGACGTGCCCTACCACGGGGTCGAGTTCAGCGGCGCGCGTACCTTCGCGCAGTCCCCCTTCGACCTCGGCGGCGGGGTCATCGCCACGCTGCTCTTCACCGACATCGTTGGCTCCACGGCGAAGCTCGAGCAGCTCGGCGACGTGCGCTGGCGGGCCAAGCTCGTTGAGCACAACTCGGCCATGCGGACCGAGCTCGACCGGCACCGCGGGCGGGAGCTGAAGACAACCGGCGACGGTTTTCTCGCCGCCTTCGACAGCGCGCTGAGGGCGGTCCGGTGCGCCCAGGCGATGGTGGAGGCGGCCCGGCGGGTCGGCCTCGAGATCCGCGCGGGCTGCCACACCGGCGAGGTCGAGCTCGTCCAGGGAGACGTATTCGGCGTCGCCGTGCACGCTGCGGCGCGCGTCCTCTCGCTTGCCGGAGACAGCGAGGTGCTCGCGTCCTGGACCACCCGCGATGTTCTCGCCGGCTCGAATATCCGCCTTGAATCGCGCGGGCATCACGCACTCAAGGGCCTCGAGGGCGAGCGCGAGGTGTTCCGGGTGCTGGGCTGAGGCGTCCGGGCGCGACCCTGTTGATGTCCGCTTCTGGCTGAATTCTGACCTTAGATGTGCCATGGCGATTGACGCCCAACTATCTGTTGCAAAGGACGCGCCGAAACGGTCATCTTGTTTTCCACCACCGCGCGCGGCGCGCCTTTGAACAGAAACGTTGGGCGGACCGAACACAGGGGCGGTCCCCGGTAACCACCTGGCTATTCGGAGGGCACGACCATAAAACTTCTTGTGCTTGGAGCGACGGGAGCTACGGGACTGCAAATCGTCACGCAGGCGCTGGAGCGGGCCCATGAAGTTACGGCGTTCGTCCGTGACCCCGACAAGCTCGCGATCAGCGACCGTCGCCTGCGTGTGGTAACCGGAAACATCCTTGATAACGCCCGGGCAGTCGCCGAGGCGGTGCGCGGCCAAGATGCTGTAATCAGCGCGTTGGGCGTGGGCAATTCGCGGAAGTCATTCAACATCATCTCACGCAGCATGCGAGCGATTGTCCCCGCGATGGAGAGCCATGGGGTGCGCCGCCTGATCTTCGTGTCGGCCTTCGGCGTTGGGGAAACGCGCCGCGATGTTCCCCTGGTGCCGCGAATCGTACAACGGCTGCTGCTCGCCGACGTCTTCGCCGACAAAAAGGCCAGTGAAGACGACCTGCGGCGCAGCGGCCTCGATTGGACACTTGTTTATCCCGTCATTCTCACGAACGGGCCGCGGACAGCCAAGTACTTGGTGGGCGAGCGACTGGACCTGCACGGCCTGCCGAAGATCTCCCGTGCCGATGTGGCGGATTTTGTCCTGAGCCAGCTCGAGGACGCCACCTACCTGAGGAAGGGCGTGCTGATCAGCGACTAGATTCATGCAGACCAACCTATTGCAGAACGGCATCCGCGCCATTGCCCGCATTGGCTCCCAGCCCGATGACAGTGAGGAGCTGCGGGTCAAGAAGGCCTTGGTGACGAGCAGCGTGTTCGGAAGTTTTTTTTCGATCTCGCTCTTTGCAATTACCTACACCCTGTTCGATGCGCAAGCGGTCGGGATTCTCTTCTGGGGCTGGCTCGCTTTTCAGATCATCAATCTCGCGATCCAGGCGTTGGTTCCAGCGTTTTATCGATGGTTCGCTTTGGGCCAGCTGTTGGTGTTTGTGCTGGTAACCATCATCCGCATGATCGTTCTCGGCGGGTTCATTAACGCGGGCGGCCAGGTGCTGTTCGTGGTTATCGTCCCGCTGGGAGCCCTCATTCTCTATAGCGCCCGGCACAGTCTTTACTGGTTTCTGATCTATCTGATGCTGGTCGCTGCCGATATCGCCATGCAGTTTTATGCGCCACCTTCACCTCTGCCACATGGTATTCAGTTGGTGTTACTGGCCATCAGCAGCATCGTTTCAGCTCTGTTCGTCTTCGGGATATTGTTTTACTTCGTTAGCCAGCGCGACCTGGCCTTTCGCCTGCTACGCGGCGAGCAAGAGAAATCCGAGACTCTCCTGCTCAACATCCTGCCCCACGACATCGCCGCAATCCTGAAAAACGAGCAACGCCTCATCGCCGATCATTTTGACGCCGCAAGCATCCTCTTTGCCGATGTGGTGAACTTCACGCCGATGTCCGCAACGATGACACCGACCGAACTGGTGGAGTTGCTCAACGAAGTGTTCTCATATTTCGATTCGCTTGTCGAGAAGTACGGGCTGGAAAAGATAAAGACCATCGGCGACTGCTATATGGTGGCTTCCGGCGTGCCGCGCCCACGTGCTGACCACGCGCAAGTACTCACCCGCATGGCGCTGGAAATGCGCGACTATGTGCGCCAGCATGAGTTTCGCGAGCGCAGCCTGGCCTTTCGCATCGGCCTCAACTCCGGGGCGGTGGTGGCCGGGGTGATTGGCCGCAAGAAGTTCATCTACGATTTGTGGGGCGACGCGGTCAACACTGCCAGCCGCATGGAGTCCCATGGGCAAGGGGGAAATATCCAGATCACCCGCGCCACTCACAATTTGGTTAAGGACGACTTCATGTGTGAGCCGCGCGGCACGGTAAACATCAAGGGTAAAGGCGAGATGGAAGTGTGGTTTGTAGTGGGACAGAAGAGTAACGTGACCCTGACGCCCGCCCAACCCAGTGCTCCAACGGACGCGCCAACAGCGGCGCGCCGCTGAGCGAATCGTTAGACAGCGCAGACCCAAGACAGCCGATATGATCGAGTATCTGCTTGCAAAGATTGCGGCGTCGGTACTTGCCAAGTCGTCTCTTGGTACGCTTTTTTCGCCACTCCTGAAGGCAGTCGAGATTTACTCTGTTGTCGAGGCAGTGGACGCCATAAGAGAGTGCGCGGAAACATCAAATGACTGCACGGACCTTAAAACCTTCGGCGTCAACGTCGCCGTGGAGCATCTATCACAAACGACAATTGATCAACTTCTAAAGATCAATAGCGATTCCTTTCGAGTCACGCGAGCGCCTTCTGGAGTCTATGTGGCCAGTCGGCTTGCGAAGGAGTTCCTTGTGCCACCAACTCTAAACGAAGTTCTTTTAGCGCCAAAGCCAGATCTCACAAGAATCCACGGCTGGCTAAATTCGCGTGCTTGGTCAACGGCCGCCTGGTCATCGCGTACGTGGTGACGAAAGGTAAATCATATGTCTGCTGAGTTGGGGCAGGATGGAAAGCTTACCTACCAATGTGGATTTTGCCTCGAAAGGCGAGACAAGGACCACATCCTTCGTTGCGCGAATATCAGTTGTGGCGCTTTTCTTTGCACGACATGCTACGAGAAAGTTACGGGACATGCTTATTGGAGTTCAAGTAAGAATGACTGCCCCGGCTGTAACTCGGTATCAATGGTTTTGCTTGGTGGGGGTTGTGTCATCGTCACCGCTTTGGCTGCGGCTGCTGAAGACACGGAAGGCGCTCTCGACATTCAGCTATTTCGCGACTGGCGAGACAAAGTGTTGTTGCGCAATTTAGGGACCAGAGAGATTGTCGTTGACTACTATGCACGGGCGCCCATTCTTGAAATGCAGCTGCGCTCGCATCCTCTCTATAGAGAAATAAGCGCCACTTGCCTTCGCACATACTTGCGAGAGATAGCACGCATGATTCGCGCAGGCAATACCGATGCCGCGTTGTACACTGGCCAGCAGATGCTCGCCTTCTTGGATGGAGTGACAAGAGGAAATGCGCGCAGTACGTCGCATACTGAACAAGCGCTGTCTAACCACTTAGTGCAGCCGACGCGCGAAAAGCCGCGCGCGGCTGACTAAGCACGTTAGACATCATGAATCCGAACTCGTCGCGAACTTGGAGAACTACAGGCGACTATGCGGCCTTCGCGACGGTCCAATGGGAGTTCCAGTCACGGCTTTACTGTAGCGCCGCGCGTCAGCTGCGGGGCGACTATACGTCTCACCTGAAGTCTTCTCCATTTAAGGCAGTGGCTTGTCTAGTTGTGGCGCAGTTCAATATTTCACTGGCTGTAGAACTGGTCTGCAAGGCTCTCTATCTCAAGGTCGCTCACGGTCCACGCGAAGCGGTGTATACGCACCAAGTGGCAAAGCTGCTTCCTTCTGGTCTGTTGTCACAGGAGCAAGAGGAACTCCTCAACTTTGCGGCACAGAGTGTCGAGTGGGCGGGCAGGTATCCGACACCGAGATGGGATAAGGAATCGAACAAGGCAAAATATGACATCCCCGAGAAAAACGGGCCAGACTCGTTCGACGCCAATGACATTCCGAACCGAGCATCAATTGCACTCATTGACGCCCTTGAAGCGTTGTATGTCCACATTCACCAAGCCTGGGCAGCATGATGTCTAACTTTAAACGCAACGGACCGCCTTCGGCGGCCGTTGATTATTGACGTTATACCCTTTCAGGCAGCGGTTTTGCATACGTGTTAATTTGATACTTTTGTCGGAGGTAGTCATGGGTGTAACCATTAAGACTTTGGGCATAGACCGACTAGGTGTGGACGAAAGGCTTGCGCTCGTCGAGGAAATTTGGGCGAGCATCTGCGTCGATGCCAAGGCTTTTCCTCTTACCGAGATGCAACGCGCAGAATTGGATCGCCGCGTTGCGGACGACGATGCATTCCCCGATGACGTAGTACCTTGGGACGAAATCAAGGCGTCAGCTCGTTCGCGCTTGGGACGATGACACTTCGTATAGTTTTCCGACGAGCGGCAAGACGCGAATTCGATGATGCGGCTGACCGCTACGACGAGCAACGCCCGGGACTTGGCGGGGAATTTATTATCGAAATTGACCAAGCTGTCGCCAAAGCTGCAGCTTCCCACGAACTCTATCCAAAGGTATTCGGCGATGTTCGACGAACGGTCGCGCGCCGTTTTCCATTTTCTGTGTACTTCAGGGTTCGCCGGGATTCGATGGTGGTCCTTTCCGTATTTCATGGTCGCCGCAATCCGGCCGTATGGCAGCGGCGGGTATAACTTCAGTTGGTGCGGACGGGCCGGAAGCACCGTGCCACAATCAACCATCGTGGCGGCCCGCCGCACAACAAGTCGTTGGGCCACCAATAGACCTCCGAGGTTTTTATGATTGATCACACCGGAATAACCGTTAGCAATTTTGAGGCGAGCAAGGCGTTTTACGTCAGCGCCCTTGCTCCCATTGGTTATGTCTTGCTGCGCGAGTTATCTGCTGCGGTTACTGGCGCAAGTGACGCAGTCGGCTTCGGCGTTCCACCAAAGCCAGATTTCTGGATTAGTCGCGGCACTTCAAATTCTCCGCCAGTACATGTCGCTTTCCGCGTTTTAAGTCGTGCGCTCGTTGACGCTTTCTACAAAGCCGCTCTCGCGGCAGGTGGGCGTGATAACGGCGCTCCGGGGTTGCGTCCGCACTACCATCCAAACTACTACGGTGCATTCGTACTCGATCTAGATGGTCACAACATTGAGGCTGTCTGTCGTTATCCTGAGTAGGTGGCCCAACCCATCATTGCACCGGACCTGCGCGAAAAGCCGCGCAGGCCGGTGAATTCCAACGTTAGGCCTTGTTGCGTGGTGCGCAACACGCTATAATTGCCAGATGATTCAATCGTTCCGGCACAAGGGCCTGGCCAAGTTCTTTACGTCGGGTAGCTCGGCGGGAGTCCAACCCCACCATGCCAAGCGACTTCGCATGCTTTTGGCGGCTTTGGATACGGCCCAGTCGATTGAGGATATGGACATTGCAGGGTTCCGCCTGCACCCTCTGAAGGGGTTTGAACCCCGTCGTTGGTCGGTGTGGGTGAATGGAAATTGGCGCTTGACGTTCGAGTTCAAAGATGGGCACGCTTTCGTATTGCAATATGAGGACTACCACTAATGACTATGCACAATCCGCCTCATCCCGGTGAATTCATTACCGAGGTTTATTTGGAGCCGAACAAGCTCAGCGGCCGCGAGTTGGCCGCTAAGCTCGGAGTTGCTGCGTCTACCCTGAATCGAGTTCTCACGGGGGCGAGTAGTATCAGCCCTGAAATGGCATTGCGCCTTTCCAAGGCTCTTGGCCGTTCTCCGGAGAGTTGGCTGGCAATGCAATATAACCATGATCTTTGGCAGGCCAAACAGTACGTAAATCTAGCCAATGTCAGCAAGGTCAGGCTTACTGCGGCCTAACAACTTTAGCTGCAGCGGACGCCGTGCCGGCGCCGCTGAGCATTGACGTTATGCCGCAAGACCGGATGATCCAGCGTGGAAACCAGGTCCTTGATATGCTGGCGCCATGAAGGTCAGCGAAATACTGCGAATGCTGAATGACGATGGCTGGTATCTGGCGGCAACGCGTGGTAGCCACCGGCAATTCAAGCATTCTTCGAAGCCTGGCCGTGTCACCGTCCCCGGAAAACCAAGCGACGACTTGGCACCTGGTACTCTGAACAGTATCCTGAAGCAGTCTGGTCTGAGGAAGTGAGGCTCAAATGCGCTATGCCATCGTAATCGAGAAGGCCGAGAGCAATTTCTCGGCTTACGTGCCAGATCTTCCCGGGTGTGTCGCTACCGGTGCTACCGTGGAGGAAGCCGAGTCGCAAATCCGCGAAGCGATCGAATTCCATCTCGACGGCATGCGTGAAGATGGAATCGCCATTCCGCAGCCAGCGAGCCGCGTGGAGTACGTCGAGATTGCGGCATAACCCGGCAACGCACCGGACGCGCGTGAACCACCGCGCAATTCGCCGATCAGTACCCGCGCGCCAGTGGTTTCCACGTTATGCGGCGTTCGGGGCGACACCGTTGATGAAGGGGGCGCTTTATGGATTGGGGCCGGTAGTCGTGGCGATCTTTCTGGTCGCGGTGTACCGGCTCGGAAGAACCGCGGTGGCAACCATTCCACAGCTATTCATTGCCATCACCGCGGTGATCGCCGTTGCCTTCAGTCCATTGGGAATCGTACCGATACTCGCGCTTGCCGGCGGCATCGGAGTTCTGCTGTTTCATTCCCGAAAGTCGGGCGCGATCGTTCTTGGCGCTCTGATTGTGTTGGTGGCGGTGCCGTACCTAGTGCCGTGGTCGGTGCTAGGGCTTGTTTCCGTCGCCGGAAAGGTGGGCGGCCCTGGCCAGGCCCCGGGCCTATTCGATATCGGATCGTTCTTCCTGATGGTCGGCGCGTTCTCGTTTGGCGGCGGCCTGACGCTGATCGCGTTCATCCAGGATCAGATCGTCAATCAATACCAATGGCTCACGCACCGTGAGTTCATTGACGGTCTGGCGCTCGGCCAGTTCACGCCCGGACCGATTCTGATGGTATCGGCATACGTGGGCTACAAGCTTGCGGGATTCGCCGGGGCGACGGTCGCGGCGGCGGCAATCTTTCTGCCGGCGTTCGTTCTCATGCTCAGCATCCTTCCGGTGATCGAGCGCGCAAGGAAGCTCCTCTGGACGAAAGCGGCGATGAAAGGCATCGGACCGGCCGTCATCGGTGTTCTTGCCGTATCGCTCATGCAGATGGCGCCCCACGCAATGCCGGATCCAATCTCGGCCGGCCTCTTCGTTGCAACAATTGCGGCGATGCTTGTCTGGCAGGTCGGTGCGATCAAGCTCACGGTTCTGGGCGCACTGCTGGGCGTGGCAAGGGATCGGTTGCTTTCATTTCCCGGTATCAGGTGAGCGCTCTAGCGACTCTAGAAATGAGGCCCAACCTGTGCGTGCAGCGGACACCCGCGAGCGGGCGCCGCTGACGCTAACATTAGGCGTCGCCAGTTCACCCGGTCACAGAACTACGCACTGTCCTCATCTCCAATTTGTGGCAAGCTATGTGCATCGATGATGCGCGCACGGCAAGGAGAAGCTGATGTCAACCACGCTCGAGACGCTACAAGCTGAGGTCCTACGACTGTCGCCAAGCGATAGGGCACGGCTCCTTGATCGGCTGATCGCCAGCCTGGACGTCGACACGCAGGCCGAAGATGCCTGGGATGCCGTCGCAGACCAGCGAGAAGGGGAACTGGAGACAGGCTCCGCTCAGGCCGTGCCCCTTGACGTAGCAATCGCTAGGCTCGAGGCTCGGTTCCCAGGATGAAAGTCGAGCTTCACCCTGGCGCTGAGAACGACATCCGCGAAGCTGCCACCTTCTATGAGCGCGAAGGTTCTCCTGTCCTGGCAGCCAGGTTCATCGCCGAATTCAAGAGGCTCGCGAGTCTCCTCATCGAGCACCCAAACATCGGATCCCCGCGCTCAAGGGGTCGCCGCGGCTTCGCAATGAGCGTCTTCCCGTACACCGTGATCTACCGCGCCAACTCGGACGAGATAACGGTCTTGGTCGTCAAGCACGACAGGAAGCGCCCAGGCTATGGCGGCGCAAGAACGTAGCCCGGTCCACATATCGGGAGCAACGCCTAACCGCGCGATCGACGGCGACACTTCGCAAGCGCGGCTTCGCGCGCTTGCTCGTGCGCGTCATCGCGAACGTTGAGCGGCGCGCCGTACCCCAGATCGAAGCCCGCCTTGGCGATCTCCGCCAGCGCGCTGCGAGTCAGACCCGCATCATCAAAGATTCCTCGGGCGCAGGCTCCGACGCCATTGGGCGAGGCGTCAGGCGGGCGCGATGAGCTTCAGCCTGGGAAAGTAGTCGCGATAGCGCTTCGCGTCGCGCGTGAGCAAGACGAGTCCCGCCACCGCTGCGTGGGCGCCAATGTAGAAATCGGGCAGCGGCGAGCGCTTTGAGCCTCCCCGGCTGCGGTATCGCCGGTACGCCTTCCCGGCGACGAAGGCCGCGTCCCAGGGCAGCGCGAGGCGCGCAAACGGATGGCCGGAAAGCGCCGTGTCGAGCGCTTCGAGCGTGTCGTAGTGCACCGAGAGTTCCGCATAGACGATCGGATTGATCGCCAGGCCGTCGCGGTTTGCGGCCTGGCTCAGCCGCGACGCGGACCAGTCGAACCACAAGGGATCCTCGGTCGCGACGTCGAGCAGCACGTTCGTGTCGACGAGGACCGGCATGCGGCTTTCAGTCCTCGCCGCGGGTCAGCGCCATCAGTTCGTCGGTGCTGCGTTTCAGGTGCTTGAGCGAGCCGCTCAGCCGCGCCACCGTGCGCTGCCCGCTGCTGGCGCGCTTGCCGAGCGGCTTGAGAATGACGCGACCGCGCACGATCTCGAATGCGACCTCAGTGTCCGGCAGCAGCCCCGCCTGCTCGCGGATGCGCTGCGGGATGGTGACCTGGCCCTTGCTGGTGATGCGCACGGCGCCTCCCAAGTAATACTTTAGTGTGGTAAGAATCTTACACGAAGCGCATGGCGGCGGCAAGCGCCCTGTCCCGGCCCTGTCCCGGCCGTGAAGCCCATCGAGCAATCAGCAGACGCTGGGGGGTTGGTTTTTCTACAAGATCGCCGATTGCGCGCGGATGCGCTTTTCGTCCGCGTGCCATCGGTGATCCGCGCGGACGGACCGCCGTCCGCGCAAGCCGTGCCACTACCTTAGCGGCTGCCTGAATACTTCGACGCGCCGCCGAACGCTCAGCCTTTGCTGAACTGGATCGTGCCGCCCTTGGCCGCGATTTTCACCGTGTCCTTGGCGCCGAATTCGCCTTCGAGGATGCGCTTCGCCAGCGGGTTCTCGATGCTCGCCTGAATGGCGCGCTTGAGCGGGCGCGCGCCGTACACGGGATCGAAGCCGGCTGTTGCGATCTCCGCGAGCGCGCTGTCGGCCACTTCGAGCCGGATGTCCATGCCGGCCAGGCGCTTCCCCAGAAATCCGAGTTGGATTTTGGCAATGCTCTTGATGTGCTTCTCGTCCAGGGCATGGAACACCACGATTTCGTCGATGCGGTTGACGAACTCGGGACGGAACTGCGTGCGTACCTCGCCCATCACCGCGAGCTTGATCACCTGGTAGTCGTCTCCGCTCATCTGCTGGATCATCTGCGAACCGAGGTTGGAGGTCATCACCACCACGGTGTTCTTGAAATCCACGGTGCGGCCGTGGCCGTCGGTCATGCGACCGTCGTCCAGCACCTGCAGCAGCACGTTGAACACGTCCGGATGTGCCTTCTCGATTTCGTCGAGCAGGATCACGCAGTAGGGTTTGCGTCTCACCGCTTCGGTGAGATGGCCGCCCTCTTCATAGCCGACGTAGCCGGGCGGCGCGCCGATCAGCCGCGCCACCGAGTGCTTCTCCATGAACTCGCTCATGTCGATGCGGATCAAGTGATCCTCGGAATCGAACAGGAACCCCGCCAGCGCCTTGCACAGTTCGGTCTTGCCCACGCCGGTGGGACCGAGAAACAGGAAGCTGCCGTAAGGCCGGTTAGGATCGGCGAGCCCTGCCCTCGACCTTCTGATGGCATCCGACACCAGGCGCACCGCCTCGTCCTGGCCGACCACGCGCTCGTGCAGTTTGGCCTCCATCTGCAGCAGCTTCTCGCGCTCGCCCTGCATCATTTTCGACACCGGGATGCCGGTCGCGCGCGATACCACCTCGGCGATTTCCTCGGCGCCGACCTCGGTGCGCAACAGCCGCGCCTTGGCCGGCTTGACCCCTGTTTTTTCCTCCTTCTTCAACTGCGCTTCGAGCTGCGGAATGCGGCCGTATTGCAATTCCGACATGCGCTGCCAGTCGCCTTTCCTCTTCGCCGCTTCCATCTCGACTTTAAGTTTTTCCAGTTCTTCCTTGATGTGCTGCGTGCCCTGCACCTCGGCTTTTTCCGCCTTCCACACTTCTTCCAGATCGGCGTATTTGCGTTCCAGTTTCTTGATTTCGGACTCGATCAGCGCCAGGCGCTTTTTCGACGCCTCGTCCTTTTCCTTCTTCACCGCTTCGCGCTCGATTTTGAGCTGGATCAGGCGCCGGTCGAGCTTATCCATGACTTCCGGCTTGGAATCGATTTCCATTTTGATGCGCGAGGCCGCTTCGTCGATCAGGTCGATCGCCTTGTCCGGCAGGAAGCGATCGGTGATATAGCGATGCGAAAGCTCGGCCGCGGCGACGATGGCAGGATCGGTGATGTCCACGCCATGGTGCACCTCGTACTTCTCCTGCAGCCCGCGCAGAATCGCGATGGTGTCTTCCACGCTGGGCTCGCCCACCAGCACCTTCTGGAAACGGCGCTCCAGCGCCGCGTCCTTCTCCACGTACTTGCGGTACTCGTCCAGCGTGGTGGCGCCGACGCAGTGCAGCTCGCCCCGCGCCAGCGCCGGCTTCAGCATGTTGCCGGCATCCATCGAGCCTTCGGCCTTGCCCGCGCCCACCATGGTGTGCAGCTCGTCGATGAAGACGATGGTCTGCCCCTCGTCCTGCGACAGCTCCTTCAGCACCGCTTTCAGGCGCTCCTCGAACTCGCCGCGGTACTTGGTGCCGGCGAGCAAGGCCGCCATGTCGAGCGACAGCACGCGCTTGTTTTTCAGGGTCTCCGGCACTTCGCCGTTGACAATGCGCTGCGCCAGGCCTTCGACGATGGCGGTCTTGCCCACGCCGGGTTCGCCGATCAGCACCGGATTGTTTTTGGTGCGCCGCTGCAGGATCTGGATCACGCGGCGGATCTCGTCGTCGCGCCCGATCACCGGGTCGAGCTTGCCCGCGCGGGCGCGCTCGGTCAGGTCCAGGGTGTATTTCTTCAACGCCTCGCGGCTGCCCTCGGCCTCGGGGCTGGACACGCTCTCGGTTCCGCGCAGCGCGGTGACGGCCTGCTCCAGCGCCTTTTTGCCGCCGCCCGCCTCCTTCAGCAGGCGGCCGGCCTCGCCCTTGTCCTCGGCCAGGGCGAGCACGAACATCTCCGAGGCGATGAACTGGTCGCCGCGCTTCTGCGCTTCCTTGTCCGTCAGGTTGAGCAGGTTGGTGAGCTCGCGCGAAATCGACACCTCGCCGCCCTGGCTCTCGACCTTGGGCAGGCGCGCGACCGCGCCCTTGAGGGCGTCGCGCAGCCGCGCCACGTTGACCCCGGCGCGGGCAAGCAGCGAAGCCGTGCCGCCGTCCTCCTGCACGATCAAGGCGCTGAGCAGATGCACCGGCTCGATGTAGGAGTTGTCGTTGCCCACAGCCAGGCTCTGCGCATCGGCAAGCGCCTGCTGGAACTTGGTGGTGAGTTTGTCTAAGCGCATGGCTGGTTCCCTGGGGTCATTGCTTCCCAAATGAGGCCAGGTCGTGGATTTTCAAGCCGCGCCCGGGCGCCGCGACGGCAAGGTGATGCGCTTGGCGCCGGCTCGTAGCCCGCGCATATTCGCGACCTTCGCCGATGGATCAGTTCCCGCTGAGGATCCCGAATTCGGCTTCTGTCTTGGCGTAGAACAGGTTCAGACCCTCGCTTCTCAACTGCGCCAGGAGTTTTTCCGCAAGATCGTTGCTGGTGATAAAAATGACCTCGACCGGAAGCTCGCCCGCGAGCTCGAAAAAAGTCTGCTCGTGCAACACCCCGTGGCGGCCGTAGCCGGCCACCGCGCGGAATGCCGAACCGCCGGGGACGCCGAATTTCTTCGCTTTCTCCAGCAGCCACTCATACATCAGCTCGCCGTCGTGCTTTTCGCCCTCGGGAACGAAGAACTGCAAAGATACGCCGCGCATCGCTCTCTCCCTTATCCCTGCAGCCATCTGAACGTCGCAAAGCCGAGCAGGGTCATGATAATCGATCCGGCCAGGTGCGACAGGATCAGCCCCGCGGCCCAGGCGTACTGGGCGCGCACCAACAGCGTGACCGCTTCCGCGGAAAATGTCGAGAACGTCGTCAGGCCGCCGAGGAAGCCGGTGATTACGAACAACCGCCATTCGGCTGGAACCGCGGCATTATCGACAAAATACGCGACCGCGAGGCCAACCAGGTAACCGCCGATCAGGTTGGCGGTGAGCGTCCCCAAGGGAAGCGTAGGAAACGCCGGGTTGAGCGCGCTGCCCAGTCCCCATCGCAGCCACGCGCCCAGGGCGGCGCCGATCCCGACCGCGGCGAACGCGCCGACGGTCACGGAGAAGGACTCCCCTGCGCGCCCCCGCCCTCGCACGGCAGGGCCGCGCAGCGGCAAGCGGATTTCGGTGCATCAATCACGAAAAGCGTCAACCCTTGTTCCAACGCTCCGCCGCCTGATCGTCCGATGCTCGCGCCTCGACCCAATGCGCGCCCTGCGCGGTCTGCTCTTTTTTCCAGAACGGCGCCTGGGTCTTGAGATAGTCCATGATGAACTCGCAGGCGGCGAAGGCCGCGCCGCGGTGCGCGCCCGTCACCACCACCAGTACGATCTGGTCCAGCGGTTTCAGCTCGCCCACGCGGTGGATCACCAGCGCATCGACGATGTCCCAGCGGCCTTTCGCCTCGGCGACGATCCCCGCCAGCGCCTTTTCCGTCATGCCCGGATAGTGTTCCAGCGTCATGCCGGCGACTGCGTCGCCCTCGTTCACGTCGCGCACCAGGCCGATGAAACTGGCGATGGCGCCGATGCCGGGATCGGCGCGGCGGAACGCGGCGATTTCCGCGCCGATATCGAAATCTTCCCGTTGCACCCGCACGCTCACGTCAACCCCCGGTCACCGGCGGGAAGAACGCGACCTCGTCGCCTGCCTTGACCGGCGTGTCGCCGCGCGCGAGATCCTGGTTGACCGAGACGCGCACCGCCTTGCCCTGAGCGAACGCCGCGGCCGAGGCGCCGCCGCGCGCGACGAGCCGCGCACGCAGGCTGTTCACGTCGCCGACCTCAGGCGGCAGATCGAACATCTCCTGCGCAATTCCCATGTCCTCGCGCAGCCTGGCAAAGTAGAGAATCCTGATGTTCACTGGAATAGCTCCGAGTAGGGAAGGAATTTCACCCTGTCGCCGCGCCGGATCACCTGCCTGGCCGGATTATCGACGAAGCCGTCGCCCCACACCGCCGAGCTCAGCACCGCCGAGCTCTGGCTGGGGTACAGGTCGAGCCCGCCGCCCGGGTTCAATTTTACGCGCAGGAATTCACGCCGGGGATCGGGTTTCGGCCAATCGAAATCGGCGCGCAGCGGAAAACTGAGAGGCTCCACTCGGGCAACGCCCTGGCAGCGCAGGATGAAAGGCCGCACGAATACGAGGAAGGTGACGAAGCTGGACACGGGATTCCCGGGCAATCCGATGAAATGCGCTTTTTTCGAGCCGCCTGCATCGACTTCACCGAATGCAAGGGGTTTGCCCGGCTTGACCGCGATTTTCCACATGCTGAGCCGGCCCTCCGCTTCGACCGCGGGCTTGATATGGTCTTCCTCGCCCACCGAAACCCCGCCCGAAGTGACGATGACATCGTTGCCCGCAGCCGCCTGGCGCAACACCTCGCGCGTCGCCTCCAGTTGATCGGGTACGATGCCGTAATCGCTGACCTCGCAGCCGGATAGTTGCAGCAGGCCGTTCAGAGTGTAACGGTTGGAGTTATAGATGCGGCCCGGCGGCAGCGGCTCGCCCGGCATCGCCAGTTCGTCGCCGGTGAAGAACACCGCGACCTTGAGCCGGCGATACAGCGGCAGCGCCGCAATCCCGACCGAGGCGGCGAGGCCGGTATCCTGTGGCCGCAGTTTCATCCCCGCCGCGAGAATTTCGCTGCCGGCGCGGATGTCCTCGCCCACGCGGCGCACCCATTCCCCCGCTTGCGGCCGGTGCTTCACAATGACCGCGTCGCCGTCCTCTGCGCACTGTTCCTGCATCACCACCGCGTCGGCGCCGGGCGGAATCGGCGCGCCGGTGAAAATGCGCGCCGCCGTTCCGCGCGCGAGCGGCTGCGGTACGCTGCCCGCCGGTACGCGCTGCGAAACAGTCAGGCGCGCCTCGCCCGAGGCACAATCGGCCGCATAGACCGCATAGCCGTCCATGGACGTATTGTCCACCGCGGGCACGGTAAGAGCGGAATATTGCGCCTGCGCCAGAACGCGACCGGTGGCGGCCAGCGTCGCCACCTGCTCCGTCTCGGCCACCGGCCTCGCCCCTTCGAGCAGAAAGGCCAGCGCCTCGTCGACGGACAGCATGCCTGGCTTCATCGATTCAGCTCCATGGTGTCGAGCACGAAAGCGGCTATCGCGTCGTAATCCTCGAGGCCGAACTGCGGCAAGCGGGATTGGACCGGCGTGTCGGTGGCCACCGCCACGATATGCTCGTCCTCGGGATAGAGCAACGGTTTCCCGTTGGCCGCGCGGTAGATCTCCAGCTTGGGCAGCGGATAGCGTTTGTAGCCCTCGATCAGGAGCAAGTCGCAGGGCGACATGCGCGCGATCTGTTGCTCCAGCGTCGCTTCCGGCTCGCCGCGCTGCTCGTGCATCAATGCCCAGCGCTCCCCAGAGGCGACCAACACCTCGCTGCAGCCGGCCGCGCGATGGCGGAAGGAATCCTTGCCCGGCTGGTCCACGTCGAAGCTGTGGTGCGCGTGCTTGATCAGCGACACCTTGAGGCCGGCGAGGACGAAGCGCGGAATCACCTGCTCGATCAGGGTGGTTTTGCCGCTACCGGACCAGCCGGCAAAGCCGAATATTTTCATCGCAGGCAATGCGCTCAAGCTGCCCCGGAATCGTGGTCAGCGCTGTTGGTCACGCTATGTATTTTAGCAGCTTCTTCAGCCCGTTCTGAACTAGAACGAACAGGCTCTAAGCCTCAACCAGCTTGCCGTTTTCCAGGTGGAAGCGCCGCATCCCCGGCAACTCGACCAGTTCGCGATCGTGACAGGCGATGAGCAGACTGCCGTTGTCGTGCACCAACTGCCGGATCAGCGCGATCACCTGGCCGCGCGCCTCGCCGTCGAGGTTGGCCGTCGGTTCGTCGAGGAGGAACAGGTGCGGCTTGAGCACCTTCGCGCGCGCCAGTGCCACGCGCTGCTTCTCGCCACCGGAAAGTTTGGCCGGCGGCACGCCACGCAAATGGTCCACGCCGGCCCACGCGATGGCCTCTTCCACCATGCGCCTGCTTTCGGCGCTTTCGATCCCGCGCGCCGCCAGCCCGTAGCCGATGTTGTGCTCCAGCGCGGTATGAAACAGATAGGGATGCTGGTGCACATACACGATGTCGTGGCGCACATTATCGGGCAGCCTGCCGTGGGTCAGCGCCACGCCGCGGAACTCGAAGCCCGCGATATCGCCCGGCTCGAGCCCCGCCAGAATGCGCAGCAGCGTGGACTTGCCGGCACCGTTGTCGCCGGTAACTGCATAGGCATGGCCCGCCTCGATCTCGAGCCCGTCCAGGTCGAGCAGGCGGCGTTCGCCATACGATTTGCGCAGTCGCTCGAGTTTGAGCAGGGATTTCATTTCATCCCTCCCTCGCCCTGTAGGACCGCCATGGCCACGTTGACTCCGAGTGCGAGCACTACCAGCACCATGCCCAGGGCAATGCCCTGCGCGAACTCGCCTTTGCTGGTTTCCAGCGCTATGGCGGTGGTGATGTTGCGCGTGAGTCCGGCGATATTCCCGCCTATCATGAGCGCGCAACCGACCTCGGAGATCGCGCGGCCGAAACCGTTGATCAGTCCGGCGAGGACCGCGAACCGGGTTTCGTTGAGCGTGGTCAGGGCGGCGTGCAATGGCCCGGCACCCAGGCTCACGGCGGTTTCGTGCGCCCGCGGATCCGCGCCTTGGACCGCCGACAAGGTATAGGCAACGAGGATGGGAAACACGAGTATCGCCTGGCCCAGGATCATGGCGTCCTGGGTAAACAGCAAGGCGAGCGAGCCGAGCGGTCCGTGCCGCGACAGCAGCATATACAGCACCAGTCCCACCACCACGGTCGGAAATGCGAGCAAGCTCTGCGTCAGCACCACCAGCGCGCGCCGGCCGCGAAAGCGCTTCATTGCCAGCAAATAACCCGCCAGGATTCCCGGCAGGGTGGCGATCGCGAGCCCCAGCAGCGCGACCTTGAGCGAAATCAAAACAATGCGCCACAACTCGGGATCGCCGCCGAACAGCAGGCGGAACGCGCCGCCGGTGGCGTCAAGCAAACTCATGCGCCAAAGCCTCCTGTATCATCGCCATGCCATGTCCACCTACGAGGTCGTCATTCTCGCCGCGCTGTTCTTCTGCGTGGCCATTCCCTATACCACCGTCGGCCATGCCGGTGCTTCCGGATATATTGCCGCCATGGCCCTGATCGGCGTGGCCCCCGAAGTGATGCGCCCGACCGCGCTCGCGCTCAACATCCTGATCGCGGCGTTCACCGCCTACCGCTTCCGCCAGGCGAGTTATTTCTCCTGGAGCGGACTTTGGCCTTTCCTCGCCGGCTCGGTGCCGTTTGCCGCGCTGGGCGGCGCGCAGAAACTTTCCCATGGCGGCTATTACGCCGCCGTCGGGGTGGTGCTGCTGCTCTCAGCGCTGTATCTCACCTGGCGCGCGCTCAACACCCTCGCGCTCGCCAGCGACGAAACGGTCAGGGTGAGGAAGCTGCCGGCGGTGTTCATCGGCGCGGCAATCGGCCTGCTCGCCGGACTGACCGGCACCGGCGGCGGCATTTTCTTGAGCCCTACGATTCTGTTCCTCGGCTGGGCTGGACCCAAGAGTACGGCAGGCATCTCCGCGCCCTTCATCCTGGTGAACTCCATCGTCGCGCTCGCCGCCGGCTCGTTCACCGTGCAGGTGCTGCCGGCCGAGCTGCCGCTGTTCGCGGCGAGCGCGCTGGCGGGCGGGGTAGTCGGTACGTGGCTCGGTTTGCAGCGGCTGCGTCAACGGCATTTGCTCCTCACCCTTGCCGTAGTCATGGCGCTGGCCGCGTTCAAGCTTCTGCTCATCGCCTAGCTCCACCTCATTCCTCGCGCGCCGGGAAAAACAACTGCTCGCCGTCCACCTTGAACGCGGCGATCAGTTTTCGGCCTTCGAGCGAAGTAATCCATTCGATCAGATCCATGGCGCCGTCGTAGTTGATCGCAGGATACTTGTTCGGATTGACGGCGATAATGCCGTAGGGGTTGAACATTTTCGGATCGCCCGCGAGCACGATGTCCAGCCCGGTCTTGGCGCGGTAAGCGCCGTAGGTGGCGCGATCGGACAAGGTGTACCCCTGCATCTCGCCCGCCATGGTCAGCACCTCGCCCATGCCCAGTCCCGCGGAGACGAACCAGCCGCCGCCGGGCTTAACGCCGGCCTCCTTCCAATAGCTCTTCTCCATCTGGTCGGTGCCGGAATTGTCGCCGCGCGAAATGAAGCGCGACTTGCCTTGTGCCAGCGCCTTGAAGGCATCGATCACGCTCTTCTGCCCGCGCATGCCGGCCGGATCCGATTTCGGTCCGACCAGGATGAAATCGTTGTACATCACGTCCCTGCGGTTGACGCCATGCCCTTCGGCGACGAACTTGTCCTCGGCGGGACGCGCGTGGACCAACACCACGTCCACATCGCCGTTTTTTCCCAGATCCAACGCCTTGCCGGTGCCCACCGACATGACACGGACATTGCAACCGCACCTGGCTTCGTACTTCGGCAGCAGCACCTTGAGCAGCCCCGAGTTGTCGGTGCTGGTGGTGGTCGCCATGCGGATGTCGCGCGCTTCCCGGCCGATGGCCGGGGTCGCGCACAGCACAACGAGCGCGAGCAGCGCCTGGAACAGCCATGCGTTCATGCGGATTTCCTCCTGGTTGGGTGCGGTTGCATTTTTATGCTATTTATTGCATATTAATATGTGCTGATTGAGTGTCCAGTATCACAAATTTACCGAGTTCGATAAATATGCAATTTATTGCCTGAATGATCAAACTGACCCCGCTGATCCGCTGGCAATTACCTGGCCCGGAGGGCGCCGAGATGGACGCGCGGCTGCTGCCGCTCCTCGCCGCCATCGGCGGCGGCGCAAACCTCGGCGCAGCCGTGGCGCAGGTGGGCCTGTCCTACCGCCACGGCTGGGGCCTGCTGCACGCGCAGGCAACGCTCTTGGGCGTGCCCCTGGTTGAAATGCGGCGGGGCAAAGGCGTCAGCTTGACGGCGGCGGGACAGCAACTGCTGCAACTCAGCGCCGGCGCCGAGCAGCGGCTGCTGCGCAAAGCGGTCGCAATTGAGATCGCACCCCTGCCGCGAGCGGCAGCGCAAGCGCTGCGGCTGAGTATTCATGCCAGCCACGACCTGGCGCTGATCGAGTTGCGCGAGCGCATCGCTCCCGCTTTAGGCCTGGAACTGAATCTCGAGTTCAAGGGCAGCCTGGAAGCGCTCGCCTCGTTCGCCGCCGGTCACGCCGATCTGGCGGGCTTCCACATTCCACTCGGATCGCACCCGGGCGCGCTGGCGCCGTATCTGCGCTGGCTCAAACCCCGGCAGCATCGTTTGATAGGATTCATCGAACGCGAGCAGGGCCTGATGCTGCCGCCGGGCAATCCTGCGCATGTGCGCGCTCTGCGCGACCTGGCCGTCAAGAAGCTGCGCGTCATCAACCGTCAGCGCGGTTCCGGCACGCGCCTGCTGTTCGACCAGTTGCTGCACGAATCGGGCATCGATGGCCAAGCCCTGCGCGGCTACTCCACCGAGGAATTCACCCATCTGGCGGTGGCTGCAACTATCGCCGCGGGCAAGGCCGATGCGGGTTTTGGCGTAAAAGCCGCTGCCCTGCAATACGGACTCGAATTCAAGACGCTGGAGCGCGAGCGCTATCTGCTTGCCTGCCGCGGCGAGGCTGCGGAGGAGCCCGCAATCCGGCGCTTGCGCCAGGCCATCGCCGGCCCGAAAATGCTGCAGGTACTGCGCAGCCTGCCGGGCTATGCTGGCGCCGACGCCGGCAGCCTGCTCAGCTTTGCCCGCGCCTTTTCGGCCAGCCGCGGCGGGGTGCAAAAAAGAACCTGAGCAGCCGCGCCATACCCAGTCTTGCGGCACCCCGCAGATGCTCGTTCGCGAACAAGCGCTGCCGGCGAAGATTCTGGCCTTGTTCGTCGCCGGTCGCGCTCGCGACCGTGAGAGATGAACTGACGAAGCATAGAGCACTGACGAGTTCTGGAAAACCGAACTGACAACTTGGCTGCGGCGAAGCCTCCGTCTAGATACTTGCCGACTCCGGTTCTGGCCCAGGTAACACGATCTCGATCGCCGCGCCCGACACCGTAACCTGCGCACCCATGTCCGCTTTCCGCCGGTACATCGACTGCATCAGCGCGCCCGCAATCGCAGCAGCCGGCACGAGAGGGGCGGAGACTTCTTCGCAGACAATGCGAATCACCACGTCCGCGGTGCGTAACTGCGTCTCGACCAGGATACGTTTTGGCGCGCGCCGTCGCTCCTCGTCGTCTTCCACGCACGACTGCAGCAGATTCATGAGCGTCTCGGTCAGATGGTCCGGCACGATGACTCGTGCCGGCAACCCGGCGCCGGGCTGGAACTCGACGGCCGTCGCGCTAAAGCGCTTGTCGAAGCTCATGAAATCACACACCGCCTTTACTATCTGGTTCACGTCGACCGGCTCGGACACCTCGCTGCGCGCCGCAACGAAGTCCGCCATTCGTCGCGTCATGGCGGCAATGCGCAGGGTTTGCTCCAGGATCAGGGTCGGTTTGCAATCGCACCCCTTGGCATTCGCCTGCCGGTCTGCGCTGTCCTCGGCCAGCGCTGTGATCGTCGCCAGCGGATTGCCGATCTCGTGCGAAATGGTAGTAGCCAAGGCCGCAAGCGCGGACATCTTCTCCCGATGCCATCGTTGCTCGCGCCTCAACGATCGCTCCTGCGCGCGCGCCTGGGCATCGATGATCTGCTGGCCGCGGCGCACTATCAGCACTACCACGAAATACAGCAGCGCAAGGAGCCCGCTCACAGTCGCGATGAACACAACCGAGTTCGCTTCGACCTCTTGCTGGTTTTCGCGAGTAATCTGCTCAAGCTTTGCCTCATTCGCGGCGGCTGCTTTTGCGATTCTCGCAGTGCTGCTCTTGATGCTTTCCAGGAACGGTGTGACGTCCGAATAGATCTCGAAGACGCCGACGATCCTGCCGCCGACGGGTGCGAACACCGGAACGTAGCTTTGGATAAGATCGCGGTTCTCCACCACGCGCTCGAAGGCGCTGAAGCTGTCGCGATGCGTCAACTCGCTCGCGGGCTTGCCATTGACGGCCTCCTGCCAGCCCTTGTTGTCGCGCTTGTCTTCTCCTATCTGCTTGTGCTCCGAGGAGTACACCGTGACACCGCGCAGGTCGTACACCTTGATCTTGAACACGGTGCTCTTCCTCATCGTGTCCGCCATCTTCGCGTCGAGCGCCGGGAACTCGGGAATGGCCATGATTCTTTTTCCTGCTTCGGCGTAACACGCGAGCGTCGCGCTCGACCGGGCGGCCGCACCCTTGGCGTCGCTGCCCTCCGCAATGGCGCGGCAGTGATCGATCGCAACGTGCTGCGCCTTTGTGACCAACGGCGCAAAGTGGGAGTCCCACAGCGCGTTTGCAAGCAGCCGGGTCAGGGTAATGTGCCCGGCTTCGTGTACGAGCAGAAGAATTCGAGGGGCTCCGGCCCGCTGCCGCCTGGCAAAATCCTCGTGCACCTGCTCGACAAAAATGCGCTGTTCGTGCTGAACCTGCCTGAAGTACTCGATTTCCCCGCTCTGGAGGAAGTAGAGGACGGCCGCAAGGGCCAGAAACGCCAAAAAGCTCGTAACCGCGAAGTAGCGCAGGAGACGGAATCGGCCTGCAGCAGCGCCCTGCGCGATGGCCGTCTCGCCGGCTGTCCAAAGTCCCCACGTAGCGAGGTGCTTCATGTCTCATCTTTCCCGGGAACTGCTATCCATCGGCGAATCGGATTGTCGGCGCTCTCGCCTGCGCAGGTCTCTTATGCCCGTTCAGCCCGCACGCCTGCACCCGATTTAAGCGCTCTTCCCGTTACCTTGCCGGCAACTGCTCATACATGCCGGTCACAATCTCCATGCTGTTGAGTATGGCCTCGCTCGCGTTGACTACGATCAAGGCGTATGAAGCTGCTCCCTGGAGTCCAAGAGCGTTCTGAAACCATTCCCACTGCACGGCGACCGCGTCCAGTTCCTTGTTGATCTCCGCGGTGTTTTCCGGCGCGGACCGCAGCGCTGCCAGCGCACCGTCGAACTCGGTGCGCGCCGAGCCTATTTCCTTGCTGACGGACGCCGATTCCATACCCCATGCGCGCAACAAATAATACTTCGCCAAGCGCTGGGATAGCATGCGTTGCCGACCGGCGATGTTAACCAGGCGCCCGGTGGGAGAGGCGGAGCGATTCTGCAATCCCACCGTCAGTTCATGCGCGGCGTTGACCAATTCCTCATCCATGGCCAGCAGGCGCTCGGCGCCACTGCGGTCAGCGCTACCGGTCGCGACGGCTTTGAAGGGCCGCCATAACTTTTCCACTCGCGCGACGGAGCGGCGGCTACGCTCATCCGGGGCGATTTTTCTCAGCTCCCCGAGTTGCGCTTCGAAAAGCCGCACCGCGTCGTCAAGCTGCCGCTTTGACACTTGCGGCGTGATCCCCTGCCCTACTTGCACATAGGCCTTGATCACGCGTTGCGTAAGCATGCGCTGGCGACCCGCTTTGTTGATCGCCTGCGCCAGCGTAATGTCCGCGGCGCCGGCCAACTCAGGCCCGACGAGGAACATGCCGGCGCATGCCAGCAACGCGATCAAATGGGTGCGAAGATTTTTCACAATGAGCGCGAGGCTGTCAGTGAGGCGTCAATCGGAGCAGGCGGCGACGGGAGGTGCTGTTCCGAGGCAGGCTGCCGAATGTGGGCAACCCCGCCGAAACTTCCAACCCAAACGCCGCCATCCTTGGTGGTCGTCACGGAATACACGTTTTCGGCCAATAGACCGTGCGCGGTGGTCATGATCTGGAATTTCCCTTTGTTGAAGACTGCAAGTCCGTTCTTGGTGCCAATCCACAGTCGCCCTTTCCGGTCGAAATTCAGCGCGGAGATTTGGTTGCTCGGGAGACCCTCGGCGACGGTGTAGTTCCGCCATGCCTTGCCATCAAAACGCGCAAGCCCCGCACCCCGGGTTCCTGCCCAAACTTTACCGTCTTCGCCCACTTCCAGCGCGGCGATGTGATTGGGATTGAATGCGGCCTTGGCGCCCGCATCTCGCGCGTCCCGCGGCTGCCCCGTGTCTTGGGCTTGCCCGCGCGTCGGATCGCCGTCGGACGCGCCTTCGCGCGGTGCGCCGAGCCCCTTGGCGTGCGTCCAGTTTTTCCACTTGCCGTTGCGGAAATTCGCAACCCCGCCCCTGGTTGCAAACCAGACACTGCCGTCCTTGCCTTCCACGATGCGGTAAACCCGGTCATGTGGCAAGCCGCCACCGGTGCTCGCGACCGTATATAGCTCCCATTTCGCACGCTCCTTCATCGCGCCGCCGCGAATCCGGCTGACTCCCGAGCCGGTGGCGATCCACACGTCCGCGCTTGAAGCCTCGAGCAGGTCGTAGACATACGCGTCGCCTAAGCCCTCGGCAATGCCGTAGTGCTCCCATTCTTGCGCAGCTTGGTTAAACAGTGACAAACCGCCGCCGTAAGTTCCGACCGAGATCTTTCCTTGCAGCTTTCCCAAATAGAGGATCCCGTTGGACCGCGGCCCATTACGCGCATCGTACGTCTTGAACTCGCGTGTAACCGTATCGTAGCGCACCATCCCGCCGGAAGTGCCGAGCCACATCACGGTTTCGTCCGCGTAGATCGCCATCACGCTGTTGTTGCCGACGCGAAAGTGGGTATACGCGCGCGTCGGGTCCACTTGTACTCTGCCTTCGCGCGCTTCCGCACCCGCTTGTGGACGAGCCGCGGCAATCGGGGGATGCGCGGCCGAAAGCGCGGCACGGGGAATCGGGATGGAGGCCTGCGCAGGCGCCGCTCTCGGCGTCGAGGCAAAGTCGCCAACCCGGTTGCTTTGCTTGATATCGAGCACATAGGCGCCAGCCACGATCACCCCGGCGGCGATCAGGAATAGTCCCGCGGCTTTGCGGCTTAAGCTCATGCTGCCGCCGTCCTCATGGCACTGCAATCCGCGTCACGTCATGAAGCGGCGGCGCGGACGATACCCGGGAGATCAATGCAAGCTCCTCAGCGCAGCGTTCTGCTGAAAGCGATGACGTCCAGAATCTCGCGGTCGCTAAGAATGCCAAGGTAAGCGGGCATCGCGTTCTTGCCGGACTTGAGAGAAGCCAGCAGCGCCAAATCCGACTGCATCATCCGATCAGCTCGCGCGAGATGAGGCGCCCCGGGCATGACGCTGATGCCGCCCGGGCCGTGGCAGGCGGCGCAATGTTTGGCGTAGATCTGCGATCCCTTGATTACATCGGCAGCGCACACCGGCAGGACGGCGACAAACGTCATGAACCCCGCCAAGCTCACTTGGCCGAGGCAGCGCACCGCACCCGCACCCCGATTAGCGCGCACGCGGGGATTTGTCCGGCCCTCGGGAGCCGCAGTTCCGCGGCAGTCTGGCTCGCTATGGCTCATGTCATTTTTTCTCCTTCTTTCTCGTTGCGCCCTTTTCGGCCACGCCCCGGGCTGCCCGCCCCTTGGCGTCCAGGGCCTCGGCCTGCTTCGGGTCGACGGCAAGTCCGTACGCGCCGGTACGGTAGGCGGCCGCGAGACGCTCCATCGCCGGCAAGTAGCCGGAGTCGGCGGCACGGCGCACCCAGCGCAACGCCTCCGCGCCATTGCGCTGCGTCTCATCGATTCCGAGCTCACCGCTAATATAGGCCTGCGCGAGCGAGTTGATCGCGGCCGCGTGCCCTTTTTCGGCGGCACGCGCAATCCACTTGCGCGCTTCACCCGGATCACGCTTGACCCCTTCGCCCGCGGCATACATCGAGCCAAGGCCGTATTCGCCCTCCGGCTCGCCCTGCGCCGCCGCCTTGCGATAGTAGGCGACGGCCTCGTCGTTGAATTCGGCCTGGTCCAGAATATAAGCGAGCAGCGACTGCGACGGTGCGTGGCCGGCGTCAGCGGATTTCTTGAGCAGGGCCATTGCCTGCACCACGTCCCCGGCGCGGAAGGCCTCCGAGCCCGCGCGAAAATCATCCTCCGGCGCGGCCCAGGCTACGAAAGCGTGCCACACGAGCAGCACCGCCAGAACCCTTGAGACCATTACCCGCTTGCCCTGAACCTGTATTTGCATCTAGCCAACCTCCTGCAACGCGATTGTAACCAATCTCCTGCAACGCGGCGGGTTTGCCGCAGCCGGCGCATCCTAGCACTCGGCAGGCAATGAACCAGGCGATGTACCCGCCGGCAGTCCGTCTCGCTCCAATTCCTCGAGTTTGCGATACAGGCTGGACAGCCCAATGCCCAACCGTTGCGCGGCGGCCCGGCGGTCGCCACACGCTTCCTCGATTGCACAGCGTACGACATCGGCCTCGAAGCTTCGCAACTGGTCGCGCAGATACCCGGTGCGAGCAATTTGCGTGCCGGCTTGCATCGCCGCAGCGGAACTGCGGGTAATATCGGCCGGGAGATCGCCGGATGCGATGCAATCACCTTCGGCAAGGAGGAGCGCTCGGCTGATCACGTTATTGAGCTGGCGCACGTTGCCCGGCCACGAGTAGCCCAGCAAAATCTCCTCCACGCCGGGGTCCATTTGCACGGCGCGGGACCGATCGTTGGCATCCCGCGCCCCGGAGAGCAGATGCTGGATCAGGCCGCGAAGGTCACTTTGGCGTTCGCGCAGCGGCGGCGCGTGGATCTGG
>JACRAS010000034.1 GCA_016234705.1 Betaproteobacteria bacterium
AAATCGACGGTCGAATTCTATCGCGATGGACTGGGGCTCAGAGTTCCGCACGCCATCACAGCCAAAGGGTGGGGCCGTGCAGCCGACGAGCATCCGGATTTTCTGCATTTCTTCTTTGAAGCCGGCGAGAACAGCCTAATTGCGTTCTTCTACTATGTGGGAACCAAGCCCAATCCCGCGTTTACCGCATTTCGGGGACAGTACCTCGGACTCGCCAGGCACACGGCCTGGATGGCAAAGAATGTGGACGAACTCGAGCGCTGGCGCACCGTCATCAAACGTACCGGGGCGAAGGTGACTCCGGTGGTGCACCACGAGACGCTCTCGTCCGTTTACTTCCAGGACCCGAACGGATACGACCTCGAAATCGCGTGCCAAGAGCGCCCGCTCGAAGAAATCGACGTTGTCGATGCGAATCTCACCATCGACGCAATGATCGACACCTTCGGGGACGATAACCCGAATGCTCAAACCATTCAGGACATGTGGAAAAAGAAGGCGGAACTCGTTCGCAAGTACATGCAAACAGCCAAATAAAGGTGCGTCAGATGCCTTCAATCTACTTTCCGAACGTTCCCGAGTATCAGCCGCTCATCAAGGCGATATCAGGGCAAGCCGACGTGCAATGCAGGGAAGCGGGCGGCTATGTGGCCCTCACGTCCCCCAAGGAGATTTGCGTTCTACGCGTAGACACCGGCCTCATCGAGGCAGTCTGGTTTGGCGCACTCGTGGGAGGCTTCGAGGGCAGGGTGGCGAAATTCGACGACAAGGAACTTCGAATAGCGTAATGGCGGTTTGCGCCGGCTGAGCGCCTGAACACGCCAAGCTTCGCGCATATGCCACTCGATGTAGAAGGCGAGCATGCAAAGGAAGATGTGGGCGCGCACCCGGTTGGCGAGCCGGTGGTGAATGGGGCGCACTTTCAGGTCGACTGTCGACTGTTTTGATCGAGCGAAAGGCACGCTTGGCTTGGGAGAGCAACTTGTAGCTCCGCACGACCTGGGCGCTGCCCATCTGGAAATTGGAAATTCGAATTTGACATCCATACTCTCCTGACTTAAGATAATTCCGAATTCTTCGCCAAAATCCGGGACTATCCGGAACTCTTGAACGACCAAAGTCACCTATGGAGCACCCAATAGCCCGCCCAGGAGAGCAGAAGCTCCCGCACCTGTTCAAGCCGGGGAAATTCGGCAGGTTCCCCACCCGCAACCTGATCAAGTACGGCGCCTGCTGCGTGTCGAACTACAACACCCGCGACGGTTTCATCACGCCGCGCGAGCTGGCGCGCATGCGCGTGATCGCGAACACCGGCTGCGGCTTGATCACCAACCAGGGCGCGTATCCCGATCCCCTGGGCGAGGGCAAGGCCTACTTCCGGCAGATCGCCCTGTTCGACGACAAGTTCCTGCCGCAGTTCGAGACCATCGCGCGCTACATCCACGACGCGGGCGCGGTCGCGATCCAGCAGATCCTGCACGCCGGACGCTACGGCGGCATTGACCTGGGCTATTGCCTGCAGCCCTCGGTGGTGCCGCAGACCCTGCCGCATTTCCGCCCGCCGCGCGAGATCACCAAGGAGCAGATCCGCGAGACGGTCAAACAGCATGCCGACGCGGCCCGGCGCTCGATCAGCGCCGGGTTCGACGGCACCGAGGTCACCAGCTTCATGGGCTACCTGCTGGCGAACTTCAATTCGCGCTTTACCAACCAGCGCACCGACGAATACGGCGGCTCGGTGGAAAACCGCGGCCGCTTCATGCGCGAGCTGATCGACGCCATCAAGCAGGCCACACCGGGCAATCCGCTGGTCATTCGCCTGAACGGGGCGGAGCTGATGGACCAAATTGGCGGCAACAGCGAGGACGAGTGCTTCGAGCTGATGCAGCAGGCGGTGGACTGCGGCGTGGACATGATCAGCGTCACGGTGGGCTGGCAGGAAGCCCCCGAGTCCTCGATCGGCCGCGACGTTGCGCCCGGCCACTGGAACTACCTCTCCGTGCGAGCGAAGAAAATGTTCCCGCACACCCTGATCGCTTTCGGCAACCGGCTGCCCGACCCGGTGATGGCCAATGAGTGCATCAACAAGGGCCAGTTCGACTTCTGGGAAGTCTGCCGCCCGATGCTCGCCGACCCGGACCTGGTGCACAAGGCCGCCGAAGACCGGCTGCACGAGACGCGGCGCTGCATCGGCTCGCTCGTCTGCCTGTCGCGCCTGTTCCGCGATCTCCCGTACAACTGCACCATGAACCCGGCGCTGGGCCACGAAGTGGAGCCCGAATACGCGATCACGCCCGCGACGGTGAAGAAAAAAGTGATGGTGATCGGCGCCGGTCCGGCCGGCATGGAATGCGCGATCACCGCGTCCAAGCGCGGCCACGCGGTGACGGTGTTCGAGCGCACCGACCGCATCGGCGGCGGCCTGCTGGGCTACGCCACCCACGACCTGGCGCGCCCCGACGATCTGCTTTCGGTGATCACGCATTACGAAATCATGGCGAAGAAACACGGCGTCGAGATGAAATTCAATACCGAGGCGAACGCGAAGTTCATGCGCAGCATGCTGCACCAGTACGACGCGTGCGTGGTCGCCTCGGGCGCGCGCATCGACATGGACGCCTACCAGCACCTCGACGGCGCCGAACGCCTCATCAACGCGCAGGAAGTCGCGGCCGGCCGCGTACAGCCGGGCAAGCGCGTGGTCGTGCTGGGCGCCGGAAAGATCGGCCTGGTTCTCGCCGAGTCGCTGGCCAAGCGCGGCGCGCAGGTCACGCTCGTCGAGGAGGAAAAACGCATTGCCGGCGACGTCCAGCCTTCGTTCAAATGGCGCCATTCGGCCTGGGTCGAGGAGCTCAACATCGGGGCGCTGACCTCGTCGCGGCCCAAGCGGATCAGCGCCGAAGGCGTCACCGTGGTGAATGCCAAGGGCGAGGAAACCTTCGTCGAGGCCGACACCGTGATCGCCGCCGGCCCGCGCAAGGCCAACCAGGAATTGTTCCGCGAGTTCGAGTGGATGATCGACGAACTGCACGGTTGCGGCGACGCGTTGGTTCCCCGCGGCATCGACGCCGCGATCCAGGAAGGCTACCGGCTGGGCGTGCGGATCTGATCGCCCGAGCCATACCGATGAGCCCGGGCGCGCAGAGCATGTTCGCCGACGTGCAGGCCTGGCAGGCGATGCTCGACCGTTACCAGGAGCTGTTCGCCGACATGCTGCCGGGCTCGCGCATCGGCATCCTGCCGCGCTCGCGCACCAGCCTCATGCCCGGCAAGCATCTCGCGGGCCTGTCCAACGCCGCGTTCAGCCTGCCCGAGGGCAAGATGCTCGCCTGGGAAGTAGGCGAAGGCACCGGCATGCGCGCCGGCTATCGCCCCTGCCGCAATTTCCAGGACGCGCAGGCCGACCTGCTGCTGGTTCCGGACGATGCGGCGTTCGAGGAGATCCGGCGCACCTTGACGGCCGATCCCCTCTCCACCATCAAAAAAATGATACGTTGCGGCAGCATCCTGTTCTTTGTGATGAAGACCAAATACCAGTTGCAGGACGCGGGTTACGAGGACTTCCTCGACACGCTGGGCCTCGCCTTCCTGGGAGCATGCAGATGATTTTTTACAACCCGAGCGGCGCCCCGGAACTCGCCTGCGACGAGTGCGGCTGCCGCTGGTTCGACCGCATGACCAACACCTGCTACGAATGCAGCGCCGTCGTGACGCCGGAGGCGCTGGCCGAATACCGTCGCGCGCTCGATGCGTTCCAGGCGCAGCGCAGCGCGGCCGCCGCGGCCGGCGGCGACCCCGCGCGCTGATCCCGTGGAAGGATAGGAAATTCAACGGCATCCCCGAAGTATCTCCAGTCTACCAGGAGAAATAGGGCGCGCGGGCAGACATGATCAATCTCCTCGGGAAGTTGAACATGAATACGGTGGATGCAATCCTGCGAAATGCAATAAACCCGCCGGATCCGAAAGCGGTCAAGCAATACCTTCGCTTGTTCTGACTGCTTGAGCGCACAAGCGCGCGGTGGCGCGTGACCTAGGCCGGATACGCTGCTACCACTTTGCCGGTGCAACGGCCAAAGCCGACGCGATAACCATCCCCCTGGCACCATCCGGTCAGGGTCAGTTCGTCACCATCCTCGGCAAAGCTGCGCGTAGCGCCCGTACGCAGGGCGACGGGATTTTTTCCGCCCCATGTCAGTTCCAGCAGCGAGCCATAGGAATCAGGAGTTGGACCGCTGATCGTGCCGGAGCCCATCAAGTCACCGATCCTGGTGTTGCATCCCGATACCGTGTGATGCGCAAGCTGCTGCGCCATTGTCCAGTACATGTATTTGAAGTTCGTGCGGGAGATGGTCGTTTCGTCCCTTGCGCCTTCGGGCCTCAGCCGGGCTTCGAGTTCGATGTCGAACGCGTGGTGGCCGGCATGGCGCAAATAAGCTAGCGGCTCGGGCGACTGGTCGGGCTGCCTGGTGCGGAAAGGTTCCAGCGCATCCATCGTGACGATCCAGGGAGAAATCGTCGTCGCGAAGGTTTTCGCGTTGAAAGGCCCGAGCGGCACGTACTCCCAGGCCTGAAGGTCGCGCGCGCTCCAGTCGTTGAGAAGCACCGTTCCGAAGATGTGATCCTCCGCCTGTTCGCATGCAATCGGCTCGCCGAGCGCATTGCCTTTTCCAATGATGAAACCGAGTTCCAGTTCGATATCGAGCTTGCGGCAGGCACCGAAAATTGCGCGCTCCTGGTCGGGCAATTTGATCTGCCCATTCGGCCGCCGCACAGGTGTTCCGCTGACGACCACCGACGACGCGCGGCCGTTATAGCCGACCGGCATCTCGAGCCAGTTTGGCAGCAGCGGATTCTCGGGGTCGCGGAACATTGCGCCGACGTTGGTCGCGTGTTCCCTGGATGAATAGAAATCGGTGTAGCCTCCGATCTCCACCGGCAGATGCAGCGTCGCTTCCGCCATGTTGACGAGCGCGCGCTGGCGCAGCAAGGCATCGTCGCGCAGGCTCGTATTGTCGGCTGACAGCAATTCGGTAATGCGCGCCCGCGCCGAGCGCCATGCCGGCCGGCCGAGCGCGATGAAGGCATTCAAATCCGGAGCGGCGAACACGGGTGAGGCGGCGCCATCGGGCGCCAGCAGGCCCGCCGACTCAAGCACGGAAAGGTCGAGGATCACGTCTCCAATCGCGACGCCGACACGCGGCTGCCTGTTTCGCGGGTCCGAGAAAATTCCGTACGGAAGGTTCTGAAGCGCAAATTCACACGCCGGTTGATGCGCGCTTTGAACCCAGCTTTTCAGTCTCGCGTCAGTCATGGTTTTTCCGGATTGAAATTCTTCTTCATGCCTTGCCAGCACTTGAAGTAATCGCCTTGCAGTTGCGCGGATTCGAGCGCGATGCGTGTGGGGCGAATGATGGTGCGAGTCTCGAACATGAATGCCATCGTTGCGTCGACCTTGGCCGGGCGGGAAGTATCGCTGTTCGACGCCTTCTCGAACGTCTCGGTATCCGGCCCGTGGCCGGACATGCAATTGTGGAGACTGGCCCCGCCGGGCACGAAGCCTTCCGCCTTCGCGTCGTATGCGCCATGCACCAGTCCCATGAATTCGCTTGCGACATTGCGGTGGAACCAGGGAGGGCGAAACGTATCCTCGGCCGCCAGCCATCGCGGCGGGAAGATCACGAAGTCGATGGCGTCCACACCCGGCGTGTCGCTTGGCGCCTGCAGCACGAGAAAAATGGAAGGATCGGGATGGTCGTAGCTGATTGAGCCGATCGCATTGAAACGGCGCAGATCGTATTTGTACGGAGCATAGTTGCCGTGCCAGGCGACGACGTCGAGCGGCGAGTGACCGATGTCGGCTTGCCACAGGCGGCCGTTGAACTTGGCGACCAGCTTGAACGCGCCTTCCCGGTCTTCATACGCGGCCTGCGGCGTGAGGAAGTCGCGCGGATTAGCGAGACCGTTTGAGCCTATCGGTCCGAGATCCGGCAATCGAAAAAGCGCGCCGAAGTTCTCGCAAATGTATCCGCGTGCGCTGCCCTCGGGCAGGTCGATCTTGAAGCGGACGCCACGCGGAATGACTGCTATTTCTTGCGGCATCACTTCAATCAGGCCCATCTCCGTGCCGATGGCGAGCCGTCCTTGTTGCGGCACGATGAGCAATTCACCGTCCGCGCTGTAAAAGAAGCGGTCCTGCATTGACCGGTTTGCGGCATAGACGTGAATCGCACAACCATTCATCGACTCGGGGGAACCGTTCCCGGCTAGCGTGACCAATCCGTCGATGAAGTCAGCCGGCGTGATCGGCATCGGCATCGGATCCCAGCGCAACTGGTTCGGCGGAGTAGGCGGAAAGTCATCGATTCCGCCGGCCACACGCGAATTGTCGAGGGCAACGAACGGCTGGTGCATCGCAGCCGGACGGATGCGATACAGCCAAGAGCGGCGGTTGTGGGAGCGCGGAGCGGTAAACGCCGTGCCGGACATTTGTTCCGCGTAGAGTCCATAGGGTGCGCGCTGCGGCGAATTGCGCCCGACCGGCAGTGCGCCCGGCAATGCTTCGGTGGCGAACTCATTGTTAAAGCCCGACATATAGGCGCCGGCTGTGCGCTCCTGGGTCGAAGCGGTGGTCGCGGCGGTAAATGTTGGCATCATGTCCGTGTGCATCGTAGTGATTACCTTAAACAAGAATAATGACAAGGTCGGTCTGTCTATGAGACACGCTATCGTTCATCAAGTTGCGACCGACGCCGCGATATTGAGAAACCCGCGGAAGCGCACGCGGCCGCCGCGCACGGGCAACCCCGACAGCCGGTAATGCGGGAACCGGGCGAGGAAGCGGGAGATCGCCACTCTTCCCTCGAGTCGCGCCAGGTTCATCCCCGCGCACTGATGGATGCCCGTGGCGAAAGCGATATGACGATTGGGGACGCGTGTAATATCGAAGCGCTCCGGATCCGGGAACTCCGCCGGATCGCGGTTGGCTGCTCCGATGCACAATGTCACCGGCGTTTGCGGCGGCATGACGATGCCACGAATCTCCACCGTTTCCGTGGTGATGCGCTTGCCGAGCTGGTTGGAGCTTTCGTAGCGCAGGATTTCCTCAATGGCGGTCTTGATCAGTTCCGGCCGCTCCAGCAGCATCGCTTTCTGGTCCGGATGTACGGACAACGCGACCAGGCCATTGCCGATCAGATTGGTTGTGGTCTCATGACCGGCATTCAACAAAAAGATGCAGTTGTGGAGCAGCTCTTTCGAGCTCAGGCGCTCACCATTCTCCTCCCCCTGAATCAGTCTGGTCAGCACGTCGCGTTCCGGATTCCCCGGGTTGGCGCGCCGGTGTTCGATCAGCCCCTCCAGATGAGCAAGAAAATCCGTTACCGCCACATTGCCTTGTTCAAGTGCCGCCGGGGAATTTACCGGTTCCAGCGCACCCAATATGCTGAGGGACCAGTCGCGCAACGGCTCGCGCTCAGCGCGAGGGAGCGCGAGCAGGTTACCGATGATTTCAATCGGGATGGCGGAGGCAAAGTCCTCGATCAAGTCTACCGTGCCCTTTTGCGCCATGCGCTCGAGCAGTTGGTCCACCAGCAATACAAGGCCTGCTTCCATCTCTGCGATCGCGCGGGGCGTCAACGCGCCGGCGATCAGCCGCCGCACCCGCGTGTGCAACGGCGGATCATTGAATACGAGACTTGTGGTGTGATGCTCATACAGCGGCGAATCGCCGTATTTCGGCTTGAACTCGACTTTCTTATCCGAACTGAATGACTTCGTATTCTTGTATACCGCAAGCAGGTCTTCATAGCGGGTTAGAAAGTAGCTGCCGTTGCGCATGCGCTTGACCGGCTCGTGCTCCTGCAGCGCTCGATAATACGGAAACGGGTCGCCGTAAAAATCCGGCGGTAAATGCTGAACATCGAACTGACCTGCGATGTCTCGGGCTTTCGCGTCTTGCATGGTGTCTCTTTCCCTGGGTTGGCCGCCACCTCCGCACCGTTCTGTTCGGCGGTTTTGCGCGTAAATTGCGTTATGCGTAAATTGATTACGTAGGAGCCTCTCGCGAAACCCATCGTCCAAGCTGAATTATGCTTCGCTTTGAAGGATAAAAAATGGGGGTGCCGCCCGCGTAGACAGGCATCATTGGGTTACCAAAGCACTAATGGAGCGCCCGCGTGAACTCTACCCTCGGCCACCGTTTATCGCAAGTTTGGCTTGCTATACTGAAGGCACAAGAGCCTAACCCGCACACAATTGACAAACAAGAGTGACTGAACGATCATTCCCATGCGCACTTTCGAGTTCCCCCTGAACTGCAAGGCGCCCGCAGCCGATTACGCCGATTCAAGCTTCGCGCTCATCTCGATACACAAGAGGACCCCATGAAGAATACCGCACGCTACCCCACGATCGTCTATACCGAAGAAGGCATGCGCGACGGCCTGCAGATCGAAAGCGCCGGCATTCCTGTCGACGACAAGGTCGCCCTGCTGGACGCGCTGTCCGAAACGGGATTGAAACGCATCATGGTCGGCTCCTTTGTAAGTCCCAAGTACACCCCGCAGATGGCCCGCATCGATGAGCTGGTGCACAAATTCCACCCCAAACCCGGGGTCACCTATCTCGCGCTGGCTCTCAATGTACGGGGCCAGGAGCGCATGAAGGAGTACGTTCCCCCGCTTACCGTGGAGCGCAACAGGCCCAAGCTGTTTTGCCATATGTGCGATGTGTTCGTGCGCCGCAATACCAACCGTTCCCAGATGGACGAGATGGCGAGATGGCCGGCAATCATTGCCTCTGCCCGGGAGAAAGGCGTCAAGGAGGCGGCGATCGGTGTGAACGCTGCCTTCGGCTCCAACTTCGTCGGAGATTTCTCGGTGGACATGGTGATGAAGTACCTGGAGAAACAGCATGCCCTGTGGGATGCGGCGGGCATAAAGGTCATCGACGTGAGCGTGGGGGATCCCATGGGCTGGTGCCACCCAGTGAAGATGGAGCAGATTTTCACCCGCATCAAGAGGCAGTGGCCCGAGGTCACCGACTTCGCCGCGCACCTTCACAACGCCCGCGGCATGGCGCTGACTACCACCTACGCAGCCATCACCTCGCTTGAAGCAAAGGATACCTTGCGCCTGGAGGGCACCATCGGCGGCATTGGCGGCTGCCCCTATTGCGGCAGTGGGGCCGCCACCGGCATGACGGCCACGGAAGATCTGATGCACATGCTCGAAGGAATGGGTATAGAAACCGGGGTCGATCTGGACAAGCTGATCGAATGCGTATGGATGCTGGAGAAAATGATCGGGCGTACGGCCTGGGGCCACGTGTCCCGGGTCGGCCCGCGGCCGGGCAAGGCGGGCGAGTTCTTCGACGCCAATGCCCCCTTCGTCGAGACTCTCGAGCACGCCAAGCACTTCAAGTTGGGGCCCAAGATGTACGACGGTTGCATCGTACCTTGGAGCGAAGCCATCACGAGCCCTTATTTGGATCGCGTACAAAGCGGCCTGCCGGCCTATGAGATCGACGGGGACTGGCCTTGGGAAGAAAATTTTTTCCCGAAGCCGACCACCGCTGCGACGACATAGGATCCCTCATGTCTTTGGCATTGATACCCCGCGACTTGCCGCGGGGTTGTTCATTCCATGCTGTCAATCAGCGGCGCGTCGAGAAGGCGAGCAAGAACGCGATCGAACTCATCGCTGCGCTCGTACTGCAACCAGTGCCCCGCGTTGTCCAGGAACACGCGTTCCCTAAGGCCGAGTTGGTTTACTCGTTCGATCAGCTTGTCGAACTGGTGGCGGTAGAGCATGTCCTGACGCGCCCAGATGCCGTAGGCCGCGCAGCGCCATTGCGCTGCCAGCTTGGGCAGGATGTCGGTCAGCACGAGCTTGCGGTTCTTGACCCGGTCACGCGGGGCGCTCTTGCCTTGAACGGCGATCGCGAGATCATCGCTGCTCGATGGATCGTGCAGCATCATTGCGTTGAGGTTGAAGCGCAGGACTTCGCGACGTTCCTCGGGGTCCGCCACACCCCGCATGGACTTGAGCACGGGAGCCTCTCCCAGCAGTCCCATGCCGGCCACGCTGACCAGCACCAGCCGCTCGAGAGTGGCCGGCGCCTGCGCGGCGATCAGGGCAGAGACAAGACCGCCGAAGGAGAAGCCCACCAGGTCGAAGCGTTCGCCCCGCAACAGCTCCAGCGCGCCGCGCAGCACGAACGGGGCAAGCGTGTCCGCGTCCAGATTGTCGGCGGGCAGATCCGAGTCGCCGAAACCCGGAATATCCGGCGCCCAGACGGTGCGCGACCGGGCCAGCGCGTCGATGTTCTTGATCCAGTGCATCCAGCTGCCTGCGCCGCCGTGGAGCAGGACCACCGGTCGGCCCTGACCCCAACGCCGCCACACCATCTTGGCCGATGGTCCGCATGGGGTTTCGAATCGGGTGGCGCGGCCATCCAGCCGTTCAATCAGAATGGACTGTTCCGACGCGCTCAAAGCTTGTCTCATTCATCTTCAATTCGGCCCGGCAACGGGAAGTTCCAGTGCCCGGCCAAGTCGTACCTCGCCCGGCGTATCGAGCAGGGCACTCGCGATGCGCGCGCGGTGTGCGTAAGTCGTGCCACCGCGCAGCGTCCAAGAGGTCACGCGGCGGTACCATAAATTGAGATCGAACTCGGCGATGAAGCCGATGCCGCCGTGCATCTGTTGTGCCGAGCGGCAAACCATCATGCACTTTTCGTTTGCAAATGATTTAGCCTGCGCTACTTCCACACGCGCCGGAAGACCCTGGCTCAGACGCCAGACCGCTTCCCGCCCCAACAGCTGTGTGCCATCCACGGCATTGACCATATCTGCCGCCATGTGCTGGATCGCTTGAAACGCGCCGATGGGCTGGCCGAAAGCTTCGCGGTGCTTGACATACTCGACGGCGAACTCCATGGCCTGCCGCGCCGCACCCTGCATCTGCGAAACAAGAAACACCGAGGCATAGTCCATCAGGGCATCAATCACGGCCCGGCCCTGCCGCGGAGCTCCTACCCTGTTGCTTTGCGGGACACGAACCTGGTCGAACCGGACGACACTTTCACCGTCCTTCGCCGTTGTCAGCAGGGCTTCGCAGTCGATGCCGGCTGAAGCGGTATCCACCAGCACGGCGGCCGGCCCTTCGTCGCCGCCATCCGCGCCGAACATGCGAACCGCCACCATGCATTTCTGTGCAATGCGGAAGTTGTCAACGAAGTACTTGGATCCATTCAACACGATGTCATCGCCATCTCGGCGGCCGCTCAAGGCGATGGCGTCGGTCGACCAGCGTCCGGACCTTTCCTCGATTGCGAAGCTCAGCAGCAGCTCCCCGCACGCCACGCGCTCGAGCAACTGCTTTTGCGCCTGCGTACCGAAACTCGCGATCACCAGTGCCGGCACCATGGTTGAGTGCACGGGCAAGGGGGCGAGGTAGCGGCCGACTTCTTCGAGCACCAGGCCGAGATAGGTCAGGGGAAGCCCCTGGCCGCCGCGCTCCTCGGGTAGGCACAGCCCGAGCCAGCCAAGATCCGCAAACTTTGTCCACAGTTGTTTCGAGTACTTTTCTTCGCCCTTTTCGACCGCACGCACCAAGGATGGAGGGCACTCCGCAGCGAGAAATTCGCCGGCCGTGCGCTGAATCAGAACTTCTTGTTCGTCGGAAAGCACGTCCATGGTCAATTCCAATCGAGAGCCGGCGTTGCGGTGCCGGGTTCAGTTGCGCTGCTTGGGCATGCCCAGCCCCTTGCGCGCGATCTGGTCGCGCATGACTTGGACACTGCCGTGGTTGACGGTGGACTGGAAGGCGCCGAGCAGGTTGTGCGCGAAGACGCCGTTGTCGATGGCGTGCGGCGATCCGTTGAGCAACTGGGCATACGGACCCAGGATCTGGCTGATCGCCTCGGTAGCGCGAACCCCGTGCTCCGGCGCAAACACCTTTTCAGCCGAACCTTCGTACTGGAATCGACCGCCGCGCTGCTCCAGCGAGAGGCTGCGCATGGTCATCAGCCGGCATACCTGCCCTTCCGTCCACAACTCGGCGAGCTTGTCGCGTACGCGCGGATCCTGCCGCAAGCCCTCGGTCGGCGGTTCGTCTTTCTTGATCAGGTTGACGATGTCTTCGTCGCGCATGACGGAGATCAGATGGCGCCACGCGCCCACGCGGTCCAGGTTCAAGCCGCGTTGCGCCACCGCCCAGCCATCCCCTTCCGCCCCCAGGAGACACGTAGCGGGGACTTCGACATTGTCAAAGAACACCTCGTTCGTGCGCGGCTCTCCGTAGGTGGCCTTCAGCGGAGCCGGCGGATCGCTCTGGATCGTCCACAAAGGGCGAATGGTGATGCGCGGGGTGTTCATCGGCACCAGCAAGATTGACAAACCCGCATGCCGCTTCGAGTTCGGATCGGTTCGCACCATCAGGTAGATGTGCGTCGCGGCCTGCGCGCCGGTGGTGTAGATTTTCTGCCCATTGATGATGAAAATTTCGCCGTGCCGGGTGGCGCGGCAGCGGATGCCCGCGAGATCGGTTCCGCAATGCGGCTCGCTGTAGCCCTGGCAGAACGAAATCTCCCTGCGGATGGAGCCGGGGACGTAGTATCGCTTTTGCTCCTCGGTTCCGGCCGCGAGGACTGCCGGAACGCCCGTGCCGCCCCCGCCTATGACCAGCTGGCCTGCACGGTAGAACTCCTCTTCGACGATATACTGGGCGAAGCGACCGGCGCCTTGGCCGCCGTATTGCTTCGGCCAGCTGACGCCGAGCCAGCCGCGTTCGTAGATGTCCCGGAAAAAGGCCGCCGCAAGGGGCCCGCGGCCATGGCCTTCCCTCTCGGCAATGAGCTGCGCTTTCACTTCCGGGGTCAGATGGCGCGCGATGAACGCCTGGATCTCGGCACGCAGCCGTTCTTCGTCTTCGGTGAACGCAAAGTCCATACGCAGGTGAAACTTGGTTGATAAATCGGAGATCGACCGGCAGGCTTCACACCATTTTGCTTCTGACCTTCGTGTGGACAAGCAGGCCTCGGTACACCGCCACCGCCATCGCAACTTGCCACGATTAATGCGGGGGCCTTCGGTTGTTCACCTCCGGCGCGATGCTAGCACTTGGCGAATAAATATTCAATCAGGGCCGGAGCATCGAGAGAGTAGCATGTCGACAGAGTAGCATGTCGGGAGAGTAGCATTGCAATCGGCCGAGCGCGGGCGTAATATATTTTAAGGAAATCATGAGTTCAAAAGCCATCATCAGCGGGGTGCACGACACCAAGGTCGGTGCGCTTCCGCAAAGCACGTGCATGTCGCTGCATACCGAGGCCGGTTTGGGAGCGATCGAGGATGCGGGGCTCAAGGCGTCGGACGTCGATGGGCTGCTCACCGCCTATGCGTTCACGTCGCCGCAGTTGATGCTGGGCAGCGTGTTCGCGGAGTATGTGGGCTTGAAGCCCAGGGTAAGCGCCTCGATTTCCATGGGCGGCGTCACCGCCGGTTTGCTGGTGGCCCAGGCGGTGGCGCTGGTGGAATCGGGAAAGTGTCGCCACGTTCTGTGCCTCACCGGGGACAACCGGCTGACCGGTCTGGGTGAAAAAGTCCATGCGATGCTGGCCGACGTAGGGCATCCCCAGTACGAGCAGCCCTACGGCATGAGCGTGCCGGCGGCCTTCGCCCAGGCGGCCCAGGCCTACATGCATGAGTTCGGAATGACGCACGAGCACATGGCCGCCGTGGCGGTGAACCAGCGGGCCAATGCCGCCAAACATCCCAACGCTCATATGAAGAAGCCCATCACGATGGACGACGTAGGCAATTCCAAGATGATCGCTTCGCCCCTGCGCATGCTGGACTGCTGTCTGGTGTCCGACGGCGGAGCTGCTGTCATCGTCAGTGCCGGCGATGCCGCGCGCGACCTGCCCAAGACCGCCGTGCGGATCCTGGGCGTCGGCGAGGGGTATACCCACGAGCACATTTTCATGTCGCCTTCCCTGGTGGACTTCGGCTGCAAGGATTCCGCCGCCACGGCGCTGGGCGAGGCGGGACTCAAGCATGCCGACGTCGATTGCGCCCATATCTATGATTGCTTCACCAGCACGTTGCTGATCTGTCTCGAGTCCATGGGTTTTTACGAACGGGGCGAGGCAGGCAGCGCGGCGCTGTCCGGCGAGTTCGCCATTGACGGCCGTTTCCCGGTCAATACCAATGGCGGCTTGCTGTCTTACGGCTCCTCCGGCGCGGCCGGGGGCATGTTCCATGTGGTCGAAGCGGTGCGCCAGTTGCGGCGCGAATGCGGCGAGCGGCAGGTCAAGGATGCCGAGGTGGCGTTCGCGCACACCTTGGGCGGCATTTTTTCGGGACACTGCTCCATCGTCTTGGGAAGGATATAACCGTGTCCGACAACGACGCATTGATGAAACCGGTCCCGCTTCCCGACGCCGACAGCCGCGTCTACTGGGAGGGCGCCAACCAGGGGAAATTCATGTTCCAGCGCTGCACGAGTTGCGCTAAGGCGCAGTTCTACTCCCGCTCCCTGTGCAGTCATTGCCAGGGCAAGGACCTGCAATGGCTGGCGGCGCAGGGGCGCGGCAAGGTGGCGAGCTTTTCCGTCGTGTATCGCGCTCCCATCCGCGCGTTCGCTGCGGACGTGCCCTACGTCGTGGCACTGATCGACATGGATGAAGGTTTTCGCTTCATGTGCAATGTGATTCATTGTGATGCGCAAGCGGTGCGCATCGGCATGCCGGTGAAGGTGGTGTTCGAACAGCGGCCCGGGTCGAGCCAGAAAATCCCGCAAGTGGAGCTGATCTGACATGAGTGACAAGCCGCTGTTTACCTACAACTACTATGAGCCTGGCAAGGTCTATGGTGTAACCGAATTCACGGTGGATGAAACCGTCGTGGCCAAGTGGCGCAGCGTCTATCCCGGCGACAATGACCCGGGCGTGATGCCCGCCGGTATGCTGGCCATGATCATCGTCGGTGCAGTGCTGACCTGCAACGCGCCGCGTCCTCCAGGCGGAGTGCATGGCGGGCAGAGCTTCGACGTGCGCCGCATGCCGCGCATCGGCGAGACGCTGCTGACCGAGGTGAAATGCCTCGACAAGGAAATAAAGAAGGAGCGCAAATGGGTCCGCGCCCTGACGACAACGCGCAGCAAGGATACCGGCGAGATCGTGCTCACCGGCATCATGACCACCCTGGTTGCCCAATAGTATTTCGCCATGGAAAAGACGCTGAAGTCCTCATCCCGACAGGTGGATTTCCAATCCATCCTGAACTATGCGGATGTCACCAACGACTATAACCCGGTCCACGTCGACAGGGAGTTCGCCGCCAACAGTCCCATGGGCGGCATCATCGCCCACGGCACGATGTCGGTCGCGTTGATCTGGCAGGCGCTAAAAAATACGCTGGGCGTGGCTGCGCTGAACCGCATCCATCTGGAGATACGTTTTGTGCGGCCGGTGCGCATAGATGATACCGTGACCGGCGGCGGGGAACTGCAGGCGGGCGCTTCGAACGTCTACGATGTCTGGGTCAAGAATCAAAAGGGCGAGGATGTCATTCGCGGTACGGCGACGCTGCGCGCGGCATAGTCGCCGCAGCGGGAAGCAGCCGCAGCTACGGCATCGACGTTTCCCTCCACAACAAGATGCCTTACGACGCGAAAGAAATCGTCTAGGAGGAAGTTTTGCTGTCGGAACAGTCGCTGCGCAATATGCTGCGGCACGCATCCATCCCCACGCTAATCATGTGTCTTGCGCAAATAACCGGGGAAGAGTGCTGGCTGCAGGAGCCCTTCCTGCCCAGGCGCGACACCAATCTTTTCGCCGATGAATCCGGCGGCCTGCCCGCGGACGTACAGCAGACTGTGCGCGATGCGATGGAGCGCGTCATGGGCGCGCTCCATCGGGCGAGCGCACGCTGCCGCCGGCGCCTGACGCGGCTCGTTTCGTTCGCATGATGCGGGTCTGCGTTGCCGAAGAGGTTGCGCAGGAATATGTACCGATGATGATGGAGGAGATGGGCTTCGCGGACCGCAACGTGCATTGGCGGCATGGAGTACCGGAACGCGCATCGCGATTTCATATCTTGATCATCGGCGCCGGCGTGTCCGGTTTGTGCGCGGCCCTCAAGCTGGATCAACTGGGAGTGCCCTGGACGCTGGTTGAGAAGAACCCCGAGCTCCGCGGCACCTGGTACGAGAATACGTATCCGGAGGCCGGCGTGGATACTCCCAATCATTTTTACTCGTATTCCTTCGCGCCCAATTATGGGTGGACCGGTTATTTCTCCAAGAGCGGTGAAGTGTTGGCCTATCTGCGCGATATCGCCAAGCGGCACTGCATCCTCGATCGCATCCGTTTCAATACCGAAGTGCGGGCGCTCACCTGGGACGATCTGTCCCGGCAATGGCATATAGTCATACGCACGGCGGATGGCCGGCAGCAAAGCCTCGAAGCGCAAGCCGTGATCTCGGCCGTTGGCCAACTGAATCGACCGAAGATCCCCGCGCTGCGGGGGATGGAGACATTCAAGGGCGAGTCAGACCCCAACATAGGTGACAGCGCCCCGTTTTGCAGTCGGGATTGACGCGAGCAGTTCGGGGATGAGTGGTTGAAGGTCGCTAAGGCGATTGGAATGAGCGCGCAAAACAATGACTGCGATCGTGAACGCAGGAAGATTCTGCTGGAAGGAGAGATTCCGATCGACAGTGACGAATACGTCAAACTCTTTCGCGGCCAGCGCAAGTAGTTCGCCGTTCTGGATGGTTGACCATCCCTGTTGGCGCGCGGTCTTGACTTCGTGACCAACGATGTCGCGCACAAGCCGCCGGTCTACGCACTCGTCGACAAATACTTTCACGAGGCCGCGGCGACAAGACGGTCCTTCGCCTGCTCGAGGAATCCGACGACCTGCTCTCGACTAACCGAGGGAAAGCCGGCCAGAAAATCGTCGATAGACTCTCCGGATTCCAGGTAATCAAGGAGCGTCTGAACCGGCACCCGGGTGCCGGAAAAGACTGCTGTGCCCCCCATCACTTCAGGGCTGCAAGAGATAACCGGCTTTTCCATACCGTCAGACTACTCCTAACTTCGCGGCGGGTGCAACTTGGGGGGGTAATGGCTAATTCCGCAGCAGTTACGGGTTGGATTTCTGTGCACCTTCTATTCTTGCAATGAAAGGCTGAAGGAGCCTACTGCCGTGAACAACGGTGGCGACCAATATACGCTCCTGCTCTATGCGATGGATGACGCGGTAGTTGTACACAAATCGCTCGCGGATCGATCTTGACGCAAGATTCCCGCGAGCGTTCCGACTTTGACCTCGCGATGCATCGGCACCACGCACCCCCTTTGACCCGCGCCGCATGATGACGTGGCTACCGGATTGGCGAACCTTTACGAAACCCAGACGCTCAAGTGCTTTGATGATCGCCGCCCCGGAGATGCGAGGCAGCTTAGGCATTCGCCGGAAGGCTGAACATGGTTACAACCGGATGTCCGGGGGCGGGTAACGGAAACTCAGACAGATAGAGTGCCGTCGCGTCGATCGGCACAACTTTAGGCCGGCGAACCCTTCAGCGCGGTCACTTCGATTTCGATCTTCATGCGCGGGTCCGCCAGGCCGGCAGAGATCATCATCGCAGCCGGGCGCACCGACGGATAGTTATCCGACAAGTTTGTCGTACTCGCCATGCGTACCAATCCAGAACCAATGGACGCCGTCTGGTACCGGGATCCCGAGTGCCCTGTAGTAAAGGCCAATCCGGACGCTGCGATACTGGCCGTTCCCAACCGCCTTGAAGTGCAGCGATGGGTGCGCCGGATCGGTCTTGAGTTGAGCGTAGTTCCGGTGTGCGAGGGCTTGAACGTCAGAGGGTAGGGCGTCGAGACACTGCCAAAAGCGCTTCGACGCCGTGTGTTTCAAAGCTCCCGCGCCGGGCCGGCGCGATAGTCTGCAAGCGCCTCTGCAGCCAGTCCGTCAAGCTTGCCGGAGGCAGCGTCCTGCTCAATTTGCCTGTCCCACGCGGCAGCATCGAACTCGGCGAACCAGCGCCGGAACTCAGCCAGTTCCGAAGGGGGTAGTGATTCCACGGCTTGCTCAATCGACTTTACGTTTCCCATGCTTCCGCTCCAATCAGGATGCAACAAGATGAAGTATGCAGCAAGTCGGTGCCCAAGCGCAATTTCGTAACCAGACAGCGAGGCTCTTTGACGCTCCGGTTCGGATTGAGCACCAGGCGGTCATCCGGCTCCAGCATTACGCCGGCAGCACTCATTAACTTGCCATATTTGACATGGATATATCGCGGCAAAGCAGGCGGCGTCTTGGCTTCTGTTTTTGAAAGTTCAAGAAAGTAGGCGGTATTGCGACCGCTGCCCCGCGGGCGGCAGCGATGGCGTGACGTGCGTTCAGGGTCTGACCCCGGACGGGCCTGCGCACAGGACCGACGCAACGACGGGTCGCGCGCCGCGTCGATCGGCACGACTTCAGACCGACGAACCCTTCAGCGCGGTCACTTCGATCTCGATCTTCATGCGCGGATCAGCCAGACCGGCAGAGATCATCATCGCAGCCGGGCGCACCTCGCCGAAATACTTGCGCAGCACCGGCCAGCATTGCTCGAACTCGGCGCCGTCCGGCAGGACATACGTCACGCGAACGACATCTTTCAGACTCGAGCCGGCTTCCCGCAACGCGGACTCGATATTCTTCAGGCATTGCTCCGTTTGCTCGGGAAGACCGTCCGCGATCGACATCGTTGCGTAGTCGAAACCCGTCGTGCCCGAAACAAACACCCAATCCCCGGCGACCACTGCTCGGGAATAGCCGATCTGCGCTTCGAAGGGGGAGCCTGAGCCGATGAGTCTTCTGGTCATGGGATCTCCAAAGAAGTGAAGTGAGCGACGGGCTTGAAGTGCGATGTGATCGGTTCCGCAGACAAAGACGCCTTACGGCTAAGCTCAACCGCCAAGCCGGCTGTAAGAACATTGCAGTCACGGAATCGCGTCGTGCCGGCCCGGTCGGCTGCAGCGCCGGGTTCGGACGGCTCGCTGGAAATCATCGCCGGAACAGGTTATTTCAGCCGTCGGGCAATCGCCTCGATGGCCTTCATGCCTTGACCAAACCGGGCGATGGCTTCGCGATGTTTTTCCAGCTCGCTGTAGGCAATAAAACGCACGTTCAGGTCGGCGACCCGGCTGAAGGCCGGGCGCAGCAGCTGGTCCCGCACATCGCCCTCTCTTGCGTCCGGAGCGACCAGAAACAGGGCATGCGCCGGCTGGGCCGGCAATCCCAGCGCCAGGTCCAACATGCGTACGATGCCCGAGTAAATGGACGTCGTATGTTCAACCTCGAAGGCCGCAGCCACCCGCCCGGTCGCGGCTTCGATCCACAGCACATCGATCAAGCGGATCGCCTCGACGGCTGGCGTGTTTTCCATCGCTTCCGGAAGGTGATCGCGGCAACCGTCCGCCAACCGCCCTCCGGCATATGGGCGGTTCCGGTCATTGCTCGCCACCCATACTTCAAAACCAAGGGCGCGCCCGAGGTCGCGCAACCATCCCTGGATCTCGGTATGAGTGCGGTCTTCCTCCCGCGCCGCTCGCATGGCCTTGTTCGCCAGGTCCGCCTCTTCGCGAACACGCGCCAAATCTGCTTCCCATTGCGCCAGCGCCGTTTCGCCGGGGGGCGACGGGTAGCGGCCGGTGCCGATGTCGAACAGCGCGCCTGCGACCGCGCCTAAGTCGTTGGAAAGCAAGTCCCGATATTGTTCATTCAATGCCAACATGCCCCGGCGCATGGCCAGGTACTCGTCCCAGCGCCCGAGCTTCATCTTCGCACCGCAAAGCGCGTTGTAACCCTTCACGATCGCCGTATTGAACGGCGGCACCAAAGTGGGGTGCAGGAAGTAGAGGAGGTTGGCCGCCGCCGGTCCCAGCCCTTTGATCGCTTCGCGGTCGAGGGCCTGAATCGCGCCGATCACTTGAGCCTCACCCGTGCAGCAAGCGCAGGTCTGAAGGAAGCGCGCGAACGCGAGCTGGTTGTCGCGGTTCTCGTAGATGTCGGGGATGCGGAGCTTGGGCTTCCACAGAAAGGCGTGGTCCGCGCCTTTGAAGATTTGCCGCTGTTCTGCGATGGAACCGACGACCGTTTCCAGCGAGGAGCCCTTGTAGACATTGCCGAAGTTTCCGGCCTCGATCTCGGCGACCACCGCGGCGATACCCCGGCGAATGGAGCGGAAGTTCTTCAGGCGCTGCTCCCAGAGAAACCAGCTCTGGTAGGTGCCGCCCGGATCGTCGCGCCAACGGGCGAACAGATAACGCACCGGATCGCCAAGGGTTGCTGGACTTAGCACAGCGCTGGTAGCTGGTCAGCAGCTACAAAGGGTTGGGCAAGGTCATGGCAGCGGCACCCCGAGGTCTTTGCATATCTTCCTCCCCAAGTGGTCGTTCACCTCGCTGTGGCGAGGAACAGCGCTACGTCTGTTCAAGGAAGGGTTATGCCACCACGAGTGGCTGCCGCCTTCGCGAAGCAGCGTGCAGCCGTGAGAGGGAAAGGTGTCGCAATAAATCGCGACGCTTCATACCGCAATGCTTAGCTCTTCGTAGCCCTTGCCCGCAGCGTCCCGGGCATCCGCGCGGTTCATTTCCAGCGCTTCCTTGAGCGTGACACGCAAGGTTTTCAGCAGCTCGTCGCGTGTGCGCTCCTGACAGTTGACGCCAGGTACCTCTTCAACCCAACCAATCCACCAAGGGCCATCCTGCTTTACTACCGCGGTAAAATTTTGATTCATGTTGATACCTCCGTAGACAATTGTACCGCGCCAGTCGATCTGGCGATTTGGCGGCGCAACGTCGTGCTGTGCAGCGGGCCGGTTGAGTGGGAGGTTCGGCGTCATGAGCTATAACGCTTAAGAAGCTCCAATAGGCGAATACGAATCGCCCCGGCCTCACGGCCATGATGTGTCTCTCGATGGTGGTTTGGACATAAGGCGACCACGTTACTCACACTGTCGGGTCCATTCTCAGCAAGTGGAATGACATGATGCGTCTCAATGTACGTTCTCCCATCAGGATCAGCAGCGTTCCGCGCGTGGTGCAAGGTCGTAATCGGCCTAATAAGAAGTCGGCCCCTTCAGTAGGTCAATATAAGACCCCAAATGCGGGGTCTAGCGCGGTCAGGTTACGCTCAAGCCATTGTTTCCTCAACCGGGGTGAACGAGATAGGCACCACTGGGGTAGGTCATGCCATCGCCGAAACGGCCCGATCAAGTGCGTGAGCGTGTACGCGTGATCCGCGACGGCCTGCGCGCAGGTCCGCCCGCACAGGCATGTGCCGGCAAAGGATTGCCGACCTATTGGGTCACTGCGACAATTGCGCTCGCCTGTTCGCCGAGTCGGTATCCCGCGGCGAGGGCATCCAGGTTGAGGTCGAGAAAGCTTTTCGGCGTCTCCGCGCGCACGGCTTGTTCCAGCGCCTTGCGCTCGCACACGCCGCTGAGCGCGGCGAGGGCGCCGAGCGCGACGATGTTCGCCACGCGCTCGCTGCCGAGTTCGATGGCGGTGCGGCTGAGGGGCAGGTGGTGGGCGCGGTAGTCACCCTTGGGCAGTTCGGGACACAGGCGCGTGTCGGCGATTACCAGTGCGCTTGGCTTGAGCAGGGGCCAGGAGGGCTTCACCGCGAGCTGGTCTAGCAGCACGAGGTAGTCGACGGCGGTCGCGAGCGGGAAATCGACTTCGCCAGTGGAGATCACCAGGTCGGAATTGCAGTAGCCGCCGCGCGAGGTCGGCTCGTAGGTCTGCGACTGGGCGACGCGCTTGCCCGTCGCGGCGAGCGCGTCGGCGAGCATTTTGGCGCAAAGAATAAGCCCCTGGCCGCCGGTGCCGCCGATGCGGATTTCAAGTCTCGCGTCGCGCATCAGGCGTTTCATTTGTTCGCACCGGTGGAGGCTTTGGCCGCCATATTGGCCCGCTGCGCGGCGGCCGCCTTGCGATAGGCCATGCCGTATTCGGGACGCTCGGTCTTGGTCAGGATGCCGGTTGGCAGTTCGTTCGAACGGAAGGGCGTGTCCACCGTGTCGCGATACGCGCTCGGGCGCAGCTCGCTTTTCTGGCGCAGCACCATCTCGGCCGAGGAGCCCAGCTCGTTTTTGCGCCCGAAGATTTCGGTGCAGTCCGAGAGCACCTCGACGAAGGCGAACCCGGGATGCTCCAGCCCCGCGCGGATGAGTTCCTTCAGCTTGGGCACGTGATGCGTCACTTCGCGGCCGACGAAGCTCGCTCCTGCTGCCGCAGCGAGCGCGCAGGCGTCGAAATTCGGCTCCGAGTTCCCCAGCGGCGTCGTCGTCGTCAGGCGCGTTTCGGAGGTCGTCGGCGACACCTGTCCCCCGGTCATGCCGTAGACCTCGTTGTTGAGCATCAGGCAGGTGAGCTTGAGGTTGCGCCGGCAGGCGTGGATCAGATGGTTGCCGCCGATCGCGAGGCAGTCGCCGTCGCCTGTGATCACCACCACGTGCAGGTCGGGCCGCGCGAGCGCGAGACCGGTGGCGTAGGCAAGCGGCCTGCCATGGGTCACGTGAAAAGTGTTGGCGTCGATGTAGGCCGACAGCCGCCCGGCGCAGCCGATACCGGACACCACCGCGAGCTTGTCTTTGTCCATGCCCAACTCATGGATGGCCCAGAGCAAAGCCCTGAGCGCGATGCCGTGGCCGCAGCCGGGGCAAAGGAAGTGCGGCATCATCTCCAGACGCAGATAATCGCGCACGTCGAAAGCGGGAGCAGAGTCGACGATCGTCATCTTGTCTCCTTCGCGAGTGCTTCTGCGCACGCGGCGATTTCCGCTGGCGTAATCGGCTCGCCGTTGTAGCGGTGGATCGCATCCACGCGCTTGCCGCCGAGGATGCGTTCGACCTCCAGACTCAGTTGCCCGGCATTCATTTCCGGCACCAGCACCGCGCGCGCTTTCGCTGCGACTTCGCGCAAGGCGTTTTCCGGGAACGGCCAAAGCGTGATCGGGCGGAACAGGCCGAGACGCACGCCGCGCGCGCGGCAGATATCGATTGCACGTGTCGCGGCACGGGCGCTGATGCCGATCGCCACGATCAGCACCTCGGCATCGTCGCAGGCGAGCGTCTGCCACGAGTCGATCGTATCGCGGTGCCGGTCGAATTTGGTCAGCAGCCGGCCGAGGTTGCGCGCGACGGCGTCCGGATTCTGCGTCGGGAAACCGTTCTCGGCGTGATTCAGGCCGGTGGTGTGCACGCGATAGCCCGCGCCGGGGCGCGACATGGCCGGGATGCCGTCGTCTCCGGTCGCGTAAGGTTGGTAGGCCTCGCGCGGCCCGCTGGCCCATTTGCGCTGCGCGCGCGCCGGGCTTTCGGTATCGCCGAGGCCGACGCTTTCGGTCAACTGCGCGATCACCTGGTCGTAGAGCAGCACCACCGGCGTGCGCAAGGTTTCCGCCAGGTCGAAGGCGCGGATGGTCTCGTCGTAGATCTCGCGCACCGAAGCCGGCGCGAGCACTAGAATCGGGTAGTCGCCGTGGCTGCCCCAGCGCGATTGCATGATGTCGCCTTGCGCCGGCCGCGTCGGCATGCCGGTGGAAGGTCCGCCGCGCATGACGTTGACGATCACGCAGGGGATCTCGGCCCCGGCGGCGTAGCCGATGTTCTCTTGTTTCAGCGAAAAGCCCGGGCCGCTGGTGGCGGTCAGGGCCTTGACCCCGCCCATCGAGGCGCCGATCACCGCGGCGATCGACGCGATTTCATCTTCCATCTGCACGAACACGCCGTCCACTTCCGGCAGCATCCGCGACAGGCGCTCGGCGACCTCGGAAGAAGGAGTGATCGGATAGCCGGCGAAGAAGCGGCATCCCGCCGCAACTGCACCCAGCGCGCAGGCGTGGTTGCCCGAGATCAGGCGCAGCGCGGCTTTGGGCGAAAGTGCGTTGTCGACTGCGTTCATGCCTTGGCTCCCGGCATGGCCGCGACCTCATTCGCGACGGCATCCAGATGCACCCGGATGGCGAAGTCGGGGCACAGCAATTCACACAGCCGGCAGCCGGTGCATTTTTCCGGCTGCGCCAGTTCGACGATGCGCTCTTGGTTCAGTCGCAGGCAGCGCTCGGGGCAGAGCTTGACGCAGATGTCGCAGCTCTTGCACCACTCCGGCGTGATTTCCAGGCGCACGCTGTAGGGCGCCGCCGCAGGCGCAGGGATATGCGCGACCGGCGCCTCGGCATCGTCAACCGCGGTTCGCGCCTCCTCGATCCAGTTGCGCCCGAGACGAAAAGCGTCGAGGTTAACCGCGATGGTCTTCTTCGGCACGAACTGCGCGAGCGCCTGTTCCCAGTCGGTGGCGGAAAAGTCGAGCGCGGTGGACAGGGCTCCGATCAGGATCACGTTGGCGGCGCGTTCGTTGCCGAGTTCTTCGGCCATGCGCGTGGCGTCGATGGCGTAGCCTTCGGCCACATGCGCCTTCACTTCGGCCGGCGTCTCGCGCGAGTAGCGCAGGGGCGCGCCGGGGCGCCGGTTGAGGCAGGCGAACGGCGGCACGATGCGCTTGGTGTCGCAGATGAAAATGCCGGTATCGGGTTTGAGGAACGAGAGCCAGCGCAGGCCCTCTGCCCATTCGAGCGCGACCAGGATGTCGGCCTCGCCTTTGGGGATGGTGGGCGACCACACCTGGGGGCCGAAGCGAACATGGCTGAACACGGTGCCGCCGCGCTTGGCCATGCCATGCACTTCGCTTTGCTTGACTTGGTAGCCCTTGGACTGGGCTAGGGACGCCAACGCCTTGGACACCATGATGACGCCCTGGCCGCCCACGCCCACGATCAGCACGTTCATCGGTTCCCGCGCCTTTGCCGCGGACGCGGTAGGCCGCAGCGGTTCGCCTTCGATGCTGCTCGTCGAGGCGGTCGGCCTGCTCATTGCGTCACTGCCGCTGTCGTTATAGTGGAAGATGGCTTGATGCAGTCCACGGTGCACACCTGCGCGCACAGGGTGCAGCCGATGCACAGCGACTGATCGATTTTCACCTTGTGCCGGCCCTCGAACGTATCCGTACCCCAGGTGAGCGCGGGGCAGCCGAGGTTCATGCACGACTGGCAGGCGTTGCACTGCGCGTTCACGATCGCGAGCGCCGGCCCCTTGATCTTGACCGGGTCGAGCACGCAGGGGCGGTTGGAGATGATCACCGATACGCCGCGGTGGGCGATCGCCTCGCGCAGCGTCTGATACATCTGCGCCAGATCGTAGGAGTCCACGGTGCGCACCCATGTCACGCCGATGGCGCGCACCAGCGCTTCGTAATCCACCTTCGGCGCCTCCTCGCCGCGCAGCGTCTTGCCGGTGCCCGGATGCTCCTGGCCGCCGGTCATCGCCGTGATATGGTTATCCAGCAGCAGCACGGTGATGTTTGCCTGGTTGTAGACCGCGTCGATCAGCCCGGGGATGCCGGCGTGCAGGAAAGTCGAATCGCCGATGGCGGCCATCACCGGCTTGGTGTCGCCGGCCTTGGACATGCCGATAGCGTTGCCGATGGAGGAGCCCATCGACACCGTGGTATCGAGGCCGCGCAGCGGATCGAGGCACGCCAGCGTGTAGCAGCCGATATCACCGGCCACGCGCGCGCCAGACGCCCGCACCGCCATGAAGCTCGAGGTGTGCGGGCAGCCTGCGCACAGCACCGGCGGCCGCGCCAGCGGTTCGAGCGCCAAGCCGCGGAGTTCGGCGCGCGGTTCGAGCACGCCCGCGCGCTCGAACCCGGCACGCAGGATCTCGGGCGAGAATTCGCCCGCGCGCGGGAAAAACTGCTTGCCTTCCACTTTGATGCCGAGCGCGCGCAGTTCCTTTTCGATCACCGGCTCGAGTTCTTCCACCACGAACACCCGTTCGACCGACTCGCAATAACGCCGTAACAGGCCCTCGGGCAGGGGCCATGAGGCGCCCAGCTTCAGCACGCTCGCGTTGGGCAGCACCTCGCGCACGTAGGGATAGCTGGCTCCGGCAGTGATCACGCCGAAACTTGCGTCGCCCGTTTCCCAGCGGTTGATCGGCGCGGTCTCCAGATATTGCTTCAGCTTCGCCTCGCGCTCGAGCACGGCGGCGTGACGGTGGCGCGCATGCGCCGGGATCATCACGTTCTTCGCCGGATTCTCGAGGAATCCGCGCGATGGATGTTCTGTGCGCGCTCCGATGGCGACCGGGCTGCGCGTGTGCGACAGGCGCGTGGTGCCGCGCACGATGACCATGGTGTCGAATTGTTCCGACAGATCGAAGGCAAGCCGCGTCAAATCGAGCGCCTCCTGCGCGTCGCTCGGTTCAAGCACCGGCACCGTCGCGAACTGGCCGTAAATGCGCGTGTCCTGCTCGTTTTGCGAACTGTGGATGCCCGGATCGTCGCACACGGCGAGCACCAGCCCGCCGTTCGCGCCGATGTAGGCCTGCGACATGAATGCGTCGGCGGCGACGTTGAGGCCGACGTGTTTCATCGACGCGAGCGCGCGGCTGCCGGCAAAGGAAGCGCCGATGGCCACGTCGAGCGCGACCTTTTCGTTGGTCGACCATTGGGCGTGCACATCCTCTGCCGGATAGCCGGCGAGGGACTCCATGATTTCGGTACTGGGCGTGCCCGGATAGGCGGCGGCAACCCGCACGCCGGCTTCCCACGCGCCGCGCGCGATCGCCTCGTTTCCGGTCAACGGCCGGACGTCTTTGGCTCTTTGTTGCGTTGGCTCCACTGTCTCAGGTACCGCGTGCATGCACTGGCCCTCCCTGGCGGAAATATGAGCATCTTCTGTAGTTGATCCCGGATCATCCTCAAACCGGCCGGCGGATGTCTTGATCTAGATTAAATGGAACCTTTAAAAAATGTCATTCTGAGAGAATGGAAGAATAGAGATGCCCTAAACATTCGGCCGCTTCGAGCGCGGACTTCCATCGGCCGCTGTTTGCGCATCGGTGGCGGCGCGGCGCTGGCGCTCGATCAGCTTCAGCATCGTGTCCAAGGTGATCGAGCGGAAAGTGGCGCGGGCGATCTCATCGACCTCCGCCGTCACCGCGCCGAGGGCGCGGCCGACATCGCTCGATCCGTCGAACTCCTCGCTCTTGCCGGTGCGGGTGCTGATGTTCTCGAACAATTCGATCACGTCCATCAGCGTCAGGCGTTTGGTGTTGCCGCTGAAACGGTAGCCGCCGCCCACGCCGCGCGCCGATTCGACCAGCCCGGCGCGGCCCAGTTCGCGCAGCACCTTGGCCAGGTGATGGGTGGAAGCGCCGTATTTTTCGGCGATTTCCGCCGTTGACGCTTGCCGCCCCGGGTTGGCCGCGAATTCGAGCACGCTGTAGAGCGCGAGGCTGGTGCTTTTTTGCAGTTTCATCGATCGGTCCGGCTTTTCAGTCCAGGTCTTTTTCCAGCGGGATGAACGGCGCGGCCATCATGCCTTGGCTGCGAAAGAACGACAGCACCAGGCCGTTGTCGCGCGCGAGCAGGGTGCGCACCTGGTTTACGCCGGCGTGGCGGAAACCATCGCAGATCGCCGCCAGCATGCGCGCGCCAATCCCGCCAAGGCGCGCGTTTGCGCGCACGCCCAGGCCGAACACCCAGCCGCAGGGCGCGGAACCGAACTCCCAGTCGCGCACTTCGCCGATGATGAAACCCCGGATGACATCGCCGGATTCGGCCACCAGGAACAAGCGCTGCCTGGTGCGCCCGCCGCCGTAGCGGTGGAACAGTTCGTAGTAGTAGTCCGTTTTCTCCAGGCCGGTTACCTCGGCATCGATGGCGATAACCTGCCCCAGGTCGGCGGCTTCGACTGGCCGCACCCGTAGTTCTGCGGGGCTTGCGCCCTGTGCCTCAGCTCGGATCATGGCGAGCCCCCAGCCTTGGCGTTCATCGGCTTTTCACCAAAAAGGCTGATCTGGAACAAAAAGCGCATTTAAGTACCAGAATACCATATAATCCCAATTCGAGGTAGGCAAGGATTTAGCCCGTGTTTTCCTGTCTAGGCGCGAACCCGTTTATAGTATCGAATACAATAATGGCGAAACGGGCGAACCGTTGCTCATCCAACCACACTGAGGAGGTATGATGAATTCCACGCAAGCGAGAGACAGCTTTAAGCGCGGCCTGGCCGCGGTTGCCGCAACCTGTGCCTTGTTCACCGGACCGGCGGTTGCGCAGGAGCCGATCAAAATCGGCTCGTTTCTGTCCGTCACCGGCGGCGCGGCGTTCCTTGGGGATCCCGAGCAGAAGACGCTGGAGCTCTATGTTGAGAAAGTCAACGCCGCGGGGGGCGTGTTGGGCAGGAAGCTGCAGTTGGTCGCCTACGACTCGGCGGGCGACGCCGAAAAAGCGCGTTCCTTCGCCAAACGGCTGATCGAGCAGGACAAGGTCGACGTGATTGTCGGCGGATCGACCACCGGCGAAACCATGGCGGTGATCCCATTGGTGGAAGCCGCGCAAATCCCGTTCATATCGCTCGCGGGCGCGGTGGTCATCGTCGAGCCGGTGAAAAAGTGGGTGTTCAAGACGCCCCATACGGACCGCATGGCGTGCGAGAAGATTTTCATCGACATGCAGTCGCGCAAATTCTCAAAAGTAGCGCTCATTTCCGGCAACGGCGGCTTCGACAAATCGATGCGCGCGCAATGCCTGGGCGTGGCGAAAAAATACGGCATCGACGTGATCGCTGATGAGACTTACGGCGACAAGGATACCGACATGACGGCGCAGCTCACCAAGATCAAGAATACGGCCGGGGTACAGTCAGTGCTCAATGCGGGTTTCGGCCAGGGCCCCGCGATCGTCACCAAGAACTACCGCCAGATCGGCATCACCGTGCCGCTGTACCAGTCGCATGGCGTCGCCTCCAAGGATTTCATCAAACTTGCCGGCGGAGCGGCCGAGGGCGTGCGCCTGCCCGCTGCAGCCTTGCTGGTTGCCGACGACCTACCGGCAAGCGACCCGCAGCGCGCGGTGGTGGTGAGCTACAAGCACGAGTACGAGTCGCGCTTCAAGTCCGAAGTTTCGACGTTCGCCGGCCACGCCTATGACGGCCTGATGCTCGCGGTCGACGCGATGAAAAAAGCCGGCGGCACGGACAAGGCCAAGGTGCGCGACGCGATCGAAGGCATTCATGGCTACATGGGCACGGCCGGCGTCGTTAACATGTCGCCCACCGATCACATGGGCCTTGACCTGACTGCGTTCCGCATGCTCGAAGTCAAAGGAGGCAACTGGACGCTGGTCAAGTAAGCGGCTAGCGGCGGTGATGGGGGAGGGTGCCCGCGGCATGAGCGCGCAGTTCATGCAGTACCTGCTCACCGGCCTTACCGTGGGCGCGATTTACGCGCTGGTAGCGCTCGGCTTCTCCATCATTTTCAACGCCAGCCACGTTATTAACTTCGCCCAGGGCGAGTTCGTGATGATCGGCGGCATGGCGACGGTGTCGCTCACAGCAAGCGGGTTGCCGTACCTGCTGGCAATCCCGCTCGCGATCGTGGCGGCAGCGCTGGTCGGCCTGGCGCTGGAGAAGTTCGCGGTCGAGCCGGCGCGCGGCGCTTCGGTGGTGACGCTGATCATCATCACCATCGGCGCGTCGATCTTTCTGCGCGGGCTGGCGATGCTGGTCTGGGACAAGAATCTGCATGCGCTCAAGCCGTTTACCGGCGATACGCCGATAGCCGTAGCCGGCGCCACCATCCTGCCGCAGAGTCTGTGGGTGCTCGGGGTCACGCTGGTGATCGTGCTCGCGCTGTCCTGGTTTTTCGGCCGCACGCTGCTGGGGAAGGCGATGCTTGCCACCTCCCACAACCGCCTCGCGGCGCAGTTGGCCGGTATCAACGTGCGCATGGTATTGTTTTTATCGTTCGGCCTGTCGGCGGCGCTGGGAGCGATCGCGGGTATCCTGATCGCGCCGATCACGACCACCTCCTACGATGTCGGCGTGATGCTGGGCTTGAAAGGTTTCGCCGCCGCGATTCTTGGCGGCCTGGGGAGCGGCGTCGGCGCGGTGGTCGGCGGGCTCGCGCTCGGCATTGCCGAGAGCATGAGCGCGGGCTACCTGTCCTCGGCCTACAAGGATGCGATCGCTTTCGTAATCATCCTTGCGGTGCTGTTTTTCATGCCGAGCGGACTGTTCGGCAAACGCGGCGGCGAACGCGTCTAGGCCGATGCTGGCGCGTCTCGCCTCGCCGCGCACTGGAGGGATGCTGGCGCTCGCCGCGGTAATTGCGCTATTGCCGTTCGCTTTGAGCAACAAGTACTTCTACGATATCGCGATCCTCGCCGGCTTGAACGCCATTGTCTGCGTCGGTCTGAACCTGCTCATCGGCTATGCCGGGCAGATCAGCCTGGGTCATGCAGGTTTTTTCGGCCTCGGCGCATACGGCTCGGCAATTCTCGCCTCGCGCTTCGGCTGGCCGCCACTCGCCGCGATGTTAGCCACGACCATTGCCGTGGCGGCGCTCGCTTTCCTGGTCGGCCGGCCCATCCTGCGACTGAAAGGCCATTATCTCGCCATGGCCACGCTCGGCCTCGGAGTGATCATATTCATGGTCATTACCACCGAGGACAAATTGACCGGCGGCCCGGACGGTATCTCGGTGGTGCCGTTTCGCGTCGGCGGACTGGTACTGCAGGGCGAACACATCTGGTACTGGCTGGTCGGAGCGTTGCTGCTCGTCGCCGTCTGGCTGGCACTCAACCTGATCGAGTCACCCATGGGACGGGCGCTGCGCGCGCTGCACAGTTCCGAGGTCGGCGCGGAAGTCGTCGGGATCAACGCCGCGGACCACAAGGTGATGGTGTTCGTGATCTCGGCCGTGTTCGCTTCGGTCGCAGGCAGTCTTGCCGCGCACTACTCCGGTTTCGTCACGCCGGGCAAAGTCACCTTCCTGCACTCGATCGAACTGGTCACCATGGTCGTGTTCGGCGGCATGGCTTCGACCTTCGGCGCGGTGGTCGGTGCGGCGGTGCTGACCACTTTGCCGCAGTTGCTGACCGTGTTCAAGGATTATGAGATGATGGTGTTCGGCGCGGTGATGATGGGCACCATGATCTTCGTGCCGCGCGGGGTGGTGCCGAGCCTGGCGCGGCTGTTCCAAACTGGCCGGCGAAGGGATGCCGCCAAGGAGAACGGCGCATGAGCCTGCTCCAGGTCGAGAGCCTGTCGAAGAAGTTCGGCGGTCTGAATGCGGTCGACGATCTGAGCTTCGACATTCAGCCGGGGGCGGTGCACTCGATCATCGGCCCGAACGGCGCCGGCAAGACCACACTGCTGAATTTGCTCACCGGCATCTACCAGCCTTCCGGCGGGCGCATTGTATTCGGCGAGTACGACCTTACCGGCCGCGCACCGTACGAGTATGCCGGCCACGGCATCGCGCGCACCTTCCAGAACTTGCAGGTGTTCTTCAACATGAGCGCGCTCGAGAACGTGATGGTGGGGCGCTATCTGCACGAGCGTTGCGGGCTCGCTTCTGCCTTGTTGCGCGCGCCGCGCCTCGCGCGCGCCGAGAAGGTGTGCCGCGACGAGGCGGCCGAACTGATGCGTTACGTCGGCCTGCACCGTTATCTGTCGGTCGCCGCCGACGCCATGCCCTACGGCGCCTTGAAGCGGCTGGAGATTGCGCGCGCGCTGGCGACCAAACCGAAGCTGATGCTGCTGGACGAACCGGCCGCGGGCTTGAATCCGACCGAGGCACTGGAGTTGGACCATCTGATCGGCAGGCTCAGCGAGCGCGGCGTTACCGTGGTGCTGGTCGAACACAATATGCGGCTGGTCATGGGCGTGTCGAACCACATACTCGTACTCGACTACGGGCGCAAGCTCGCCGAAGGCTCCGCGACGGCCATACGCAATGACCCGAAGGTGATCGAAGCGTATCTCGGAAGCACGGTTGCGCACGAGGGTCCGGTTGGAGGTGCCATCACAAGCGCCGTTGCGGTAGCGGGGGAGACGCGCCGATGATGCTCGAGGTAGAAGGACTGGGCAGCCACTACGGCCGCATTCCGGCCTTGAAGGGCATTGACCTGCATGTGGGCGAAGGGGAACTGGTGGCGCTGGTCGGCGCCAATGGCGCGGGCAAGACGACGCTGCTGCGCGCGCTTTCTGGGGTGCAGCCGGTGAGCGCAGGGCAGGTGCGCTTCGAGGGCGCGGACATCACCGCCGCCACCGCGGACAAACGCGTGCGGCTCGGCATCGTGCAGGTGCCGGAGGGACGGCAGATGTTTGCGCCGCTCTCGGTCGAGGACAATCTGCGTCTGGGCGCTTACCTGCGCAGCAAGGCGGAGGCGGCGCAAGGCCTAGAGCGCGTATACGCGATGTTCCCGGTATTGAAGCAAAAGCGCCGCGAGCCGGCGGGTGCACTCTCCGGAGGCCAGCAGCAGATGCTCGCCTTGGGAAGAGGGCTGATGGCATTGCCGAAGCTGCTGTTGCTCGATGAGCCGAGCATGGGGCTCGCCCCCAAGCTGGTGGAGGAGATCTTCGCCTGCGTGCGCGCGCTCAGGGCGGCCTCGACCACGATTTTCCTGGTGGACCAGAACGCGAGCGTCGCGCTGGCTGTCGCCGACCGCGCCTACGTGATCGAGACCGGGCGCGTGGTGCTCACGGGCAGCGGCGCCGAACTGCTCGACGACGAACAGGTGAAGGAGGCTTACCTTGGGCTATAGGGCCTTGTACGATGACACGTTTGGTTCGAAGCCTACCGTAGGCGCGAGCTTGCTCGCGAATTGAGCGTAACCGACCTCTCCAGCGTTGCGAAACGGCCTATATCCTCCTCGGCCTCCCTCAATTGCGCCACCAGCCCGCTCTCCTTCAGCCCGCTCTCCTTCTCGGCAGCCTCGGCAGCTCGCGTCCGATCCTTGTCGGGGTCGAGTTCACCGAAGTCGTAGGCCTCATGCGTTCCCGAATAGAAGATCCGCCCGCTGTTGTCGATGGGTGTGAACGAATGACGATCCCCCAAGGCAAGATACTCTAGATCCGCTTCGATCGCGCTCATCTCCTGGGGAGGAGACGCCCCAAAATGGACATAACGAACTTCGGCTCTGCGGCGTTGACGCATGTGGCCCGATCGCACTCGACCGTGTGCAATCGAGGCAGCTCGACGACACCGACGCGCCCGTTGCCGCGTTGCTCCCATCATGTCAAGATGCGGCGACCCAGGTGCGGAAGCGGCGGGAAGGACGCCGAAAGGCGATGTGTATCGCCCGGGCAACCCGCGCGCGAGCCCGCTTTACCAATGCGCCGATCGCGACATGGCGCAACTGCGATCCGAGGGGCGCTTGCAGCGGCTGCTCGAAGAGCGCGTCATCGATCGTTTCCTGAAATGCGGGGATCCGCACCACGGATTCGCGCGAATCTATTGCCCCAAGTGCCGGCACGATTACCTGCTCGCGTTTTCATGCAAGGCACGGTACTTGTGCCCGAGCTGCCACCAGAAGCGGGTGCTCGCCTATGGGGATTGGGTCGAGGAAAACGTGCTTGCGTCCGTACCTCACCGGCAATACGTCTTCACCGTGCCGCGAATCCTGCGGCCGATCTTTTCGCGGAGGCGCGGATTGCTCGGGGAATTGTGCCATATCGTGGAGCGATTGCTGATCCAAGCCTATGCTGGCGCCGGGGTCGAGGGCCGTCCGGGGTTTTACCACTAACTCGCTCCGATCGCCCCCGCCGGGGGCGCGTAGCGGAGCGAAATTAACATAATGTGCATGTGTGCGGTTCCGGGAGGGTTCAAGCACCGGATTACGGCACGTCGGCAAGCCCTTCAGACTTCGCGGCCGGATTGATTTGCCTATCCCTTGGCGAAAGCACTGCCCGAGATGATGGGAACGGTCATTATCAACCCGAGTGCATTGATCTCCACTGGGGTGATTACGACGAAAGGGTGCCTGTCGCGCATCTCCCGGCCCGCCACCGGATTCGGATCGATCCAATAGATGTCGCCCCGCTCGATTCGGGGCGAGCGCGTCATGGCAATTCGCGCCCGACCGATGGTCCGGTGTGCCAGGCGGCGCTTTCACGCTTCATCTTGCGCGCGACTGCGGGCGTCACCCCTTCGAGCAATTCGGCCACCGAATATCGGCGCCGCGCGCTGCGCCGGGCGGGGCGAGCCACCATGACGCCTTCGGCAACTTCGAGATCGAGCGATTCGCCTACGCCCACCGCAAGTTCCTTGAGCACCTCCGCAGGGATGGTCATGATGGCCGCACCACCCTGTTTGCGAATATTGATCGTAGGCATTTTGGCAAGGCTCCGAATGAAGTGCAACAAAGTAGCACATTCGGTGTGCCTCGGCAAGTAGCGCTTCGGGCACTGTCGCTTCGGGCACCGGCGGCCGGCCGACCAGATCTTCCCGCCTTAGTAGGCGATTGGTCGCGAAGGTAGGCGCTAGACCAGGTGCGTTAGCGGCAGGGCCGTCGTGTCCTTCACGCGCTCCAGCGCAAAGCTGGACTTCACATCAATAATCCCGGGGTGCTTGAGCAGCGAATTCATGACAAAGCGCGAGTAGTGCTCCAGATCCTCCACATGCACCCGCAACAAATAATCGAGATCGCCGGTCATGGAATAGCAGGCCACCACCTCCTGCCAGTTCTGCACGGAACGGGCGAACGCTTTGACCGCGCCTTCGCCGCGCTTTTCCAGTTTCACCGAAACGTAGGCGAGCAGGCCGAGTCCGACCTTGAGCGAATCGACCAGCGCGACGTATTGGCGGATCACGCCGCTTTCCTCCAGACGCTTCACGCGGCGCAGGCAGGGCGAAGGCGAGAGCGCGACGCGCTCGGCGAGTTCGAGATTGCTCAGCCGGCCTTCTTTTTGCAAAATATCGAGGATTTTCCGGTCTGTGCGGTCGAGTTGAATTGCTGGCATAAAATACCTCAAAATATGAGTTATGAGAAATTATATGCCAAATATGCCTTATATCAGGACGAATTTAGCAAGCACTGTGCGTGCGACGAAGCCTATGATTTTATCGCATCAAGTCAAAATCCAGGCACACATCCCGCGCGCATGCGCGCGCGGTCTGGCACGCCGGCATCTACAGGAGCAAAGGCTATGAACACAAGCCTGACCAGAGGAACGACCGGGACTGGAACGCGCAAGGCGGCGCCGCAATGAACGCGCCGGAGCAAGCGGTCGCGACGCTCGCTTCGTCCGGCAAGCGCGCCACCTACTGCTACCAGTGCGTGGCGGGTCCGGATCTGCTTACGGTGAAAGTGACGGACGGCGTGGCCACCGAGGTGGAACCGAATTTTGCCGCCTGCGGGGTGCATCCCGGCGGCGGCAGGGTGTGCGTGAAGGCCTACGGTCTGGTGCAGAAGACTTATAACCCGGACCGGGTGAAGACGCCGATGCGGCGCACCAACCCGAAGAAGGGAAGGAACGAGGATCCCGGTTTCGTCCCCATTTCCTGGGACCAGGCGCTCGAGACCATCGCCGCCAAACTGCGGTCGATCATGCAGGCCGGCTTGCTCGACCAATCGGGCTACCCCAAGGTGGCGGCGAACTTCGGCAGCGGCGGCACGCCGCAGTTCTACATGGGTACTTTTCCCGCGTTCCTCGCGGCCTGGGGGCCGGTCGACATGGGCTTCGGTTCGGGGCAGGGCGTGAAGTGCTACCACTCCGAGCATCTGTACGGCGAGCTGTGGCACCGCGCGTTTACCGTATCCCCGGATACGCCGATGTGCAATTACCTCATCTCCTGCGGCACGAACGTGGAAGCCTCCGGCGGCGTGGTCGGCGTGTGGCGTCACGCCAACGCGCGCGAACGCGGCATGAAACGGGTGCAGGTCGAGCCGCATCTGTCGGTGACCGGCGCCTGCTCGGCCGAATGGGTGCCGATCCGGCCCAAGACGGACGCCGCTTTTCTCTACGCCTTATTGCACGTACTGCTGCATGAAGCCGCGCGCGAGCGGCTCGACCTCGCGTTTCTGAAGCAGCACACCTCGTCCCCCTATCTGGTCGGCGCCAACGGGTTTTTCCTGCGCGACGCGGCGACGCGCAAACCGCTGCTGTGGGATGAGAAGCGCAATGCGGCGGTGCCGTTCGACACACCCGGATGCGAGCCGGCGCTCGAGGGCAAGTTCACCTGCGACGCGGTCGAGATCGGCGCCGATGCCGAAGTGCTGGCGCAGGGCAGCCTCGAAGGCCATCCCTCCTTCGCCAAGCTGGTCGCGCACATGCAGCCGTACTCGCCGGAGTGGGCAGCCGCCGTCTGCGACGTGCAGTCAGCGACCATGCGCCGCATCGCCAACGAGTTTCTCGATCACGCCCAGGTCGGTGCGACCATTGAGATCGAAGGCAAGACGCTGCCTTACCGCCCGGTGGCGGTGAGCCTGGGCAAGACGGTAAACAACGGCTGGGGCGGCTTCGAGTGCGTATGGGCGCGCACCTTGCTCGCGACCCTGGTGGGCGGGCTGGAAGTCCCCGGCGGCACGCTTGGAACGACGGTACGGCTCAACCGCCCGGTGTCGGAGCGGCTGGAGAGCGTGAAGCCGGGACCGGACGGTTTCATGCACTATCCGATGAACCCGACCGACCGCGAGCACTGGAGCCCGCGGCCGAATATCCGTAACGCCTACAGGAGCATGGTCCCGCTTGCGGCCACTGGGCCATGGAGCCATGCGCTCGGACCTACGCATTTTTCCTGGATGTTTCTGAACGAAACCCCCAAGGGCTTGCCGACGGTGACGCTGCCCGAGGTGTGGTTCGTATACCGCTCCAATCCGGCAATCTCGTTCTGGGATACCAAGGGCGTATCGGCGACGATGGCGCGCTTTCCGTTCGTCGTCGCCTTCGCCTACACGCGCGACGAGACCAACCACATGGCCGACATCTTGCTCCCTGAAGCGACCGACCTGGAGAGCCTGCAGTTGATCCGCATCGGCGGCTCCAAATACCTCGAGCAGTTCTGGGAACACGAAGGCTACGCGCTGCGCCAGCCGGTGGTCGCGGCGCAAGGCGAGGCGCGCGATTTCACCGACATCGCCACCGAACTGGCGCGCCGTGCGGGCTTGCTGGAAAAATACAACGCTATGATCAATCGCGGCGCGGCCGGCGTGCCGCTCAAGGGTGCCAGCTGGGATTTTTCCCTCGATCCTGCGCATACCCACGGCCGCGACGAGATCTGGGACGCGGTATGCCGCGCGGCCAGCGCCGAGTTAAGCGACGGCAGGCAGACGCAGGGCCTGGACTGGTGGAAGGAGAACGGCCTTGCCGTCAAACCGTTCCCGCACGCCGACTGGTACCTGTTCCCGACGCTCATTGCGCAGGGGCTGCGCTTCGAGATGCCGTACCAGGAACGCCTGTACCGCATCGGCAAGGAACTCGGCAACCGCCTGCACGAGCACGACATGCAGTGGTGGGACAAGCAGCTCGCCGAGTACCAGGCGCTGCCGCTGTGGAAGGATTTTCCGGGAGAGTGGGAAAAATCCCTGGTGAAGATGGGCGGCAAGACGAAGGATTTTCCGTTCTGGCTGCTCACCGCGCACAGCATGCAGTATTCCTGGGGTTCCAACGTCGGCATGCAGTTGATCAAGGAGGTCGCCGACAACGTTGCCGGTCATCGCGGCGTGATCATGAACGCCGGCGCCGCCGAAGAGCTGGGCGTGGCCGATGGCGACCTGGTCGAGATCGCCACGCCGCTGGCGAGCGTGAGGGCCAGGGCCGTGCTGCGCCAGGGCATTCGCCCCGACACGCTGTTGCTGCTGGGGCAGTTCGATCACTGGGCGACGCCGTTCGCCAAGGATTTCGGCATGCCCAGCATGAATTCGCTGGTGCCGATGTCGATGGAACTGACCGATGCCACCGGTTCGGGAGCGGACATCGTGCGGGTGAGCCTGAAACGCGCAGGAGGCGAAAAATGACCCGCTGGGCCATGGTCGCGGACCTGCGCCGCTGCGTCGGTTGCCAGACTTGCACCGCCTCGTGCAAGCAGGCCAACGCGACCCCGCCGGGGGTGCAGTGGCGGCGTGTGCTCGACATGGAAGTGGGTGAATACCCGGCGGTGAAGCGCGTCTTCGTGCCGGTCGGCTGCATGCATTGCGCCGAGCCGCCGTGCATGCACGTGTGCCCGTCCACGGCCACCAAGAAAAGGCCGGACGGCGTCGTCACCATCGATTACGACCTGTGTATAGGCTGCGGCTATTGCGCGGTTGCCTGTCCCTATCAGGCGCGTTACAAGACCGACCGCGCGAGCTTCGCCTACG
>JACRAS010000035.1 GCA_016234705.1 Betaproteobacteria bacterium
ATTCACCATCTCGCTCAAGCGCGCCATTTCCGAGCGGCGGCCGTTAAGCCGCAAGACGGTCTGCTTGAGCTCCTGGTTGGTTACCGCGATCTCGTTGGTGCGCTCGTCGATGCGGTGCTCGAGTTCCAGTTTCGCCGTCACAAGCTGCTGCTGCGTGGCGGTCAATTCTGCATTCTTGTTCAGCATCGTTTTCAGCACGAAGAAATACAGGAACGGAAAGACGATGACGACCAGCGCGGTTGCATCCGCGATATTCTTGATGAGTTCGTTTTCGATCGGCAGGTAGTCCAAGGCGAACATGATGGCGAATTCGCCGCAAAAGATCGTCAGCGACAGCAATATCAACAGACGCAACGCGCTCATGATTCTGCCCCCCGCGCCCGCAGAAAAATCAAGATCGGAATGGATTCTTATGGGCCATAAGAAAAGGCGAGACTAATTTTAACAGTTAACGATGTTTAAAAGGCCGAAGCCGGCGCGTATTATGCCAACCTAAGTTCTGGAAAATACTTCAGGGCGCCTCGAAGCCTTTGGCGGCCATGATCGACCTGGCGGCGGGCGCGCGTGCTTTGCGGATCATGACATTCACGTCGCGTACGGTCGCGACAAAGAAACAAACATAGCGCCATGTGGTCCGTCCCTAAACCTGTGCGGCATTTTCATTTCTCCTCGCCCTTTGTAGGAAAGCGTAAAAAGTAAAAAGCATGTGTTGCACCGCCAGTGGCAAGCCGAACGGAATAAGTTATAATGACGCTATGACGAAACTGTTTCAAAAAGGCATCGAGGCTGTACGCGGCCTCGGCGGCCGACCGCCAGGATATGGCGGGCGAATTGCTGTTGAGCCTGGCAAAGACGTCGCCGGAATACCGGCTCACAGCCGAACAGCTTGAAGATGTGAAACTGGCCATTGCCGAAGCGGATCGCGGCGAATTCGCGAGCGAGCGGGAGATGGCCGAGGCCTGGAAGAAATTCAGCTGATTAAGCTGACCCGGAAGTTAGCTACCCGATCAATCCCAGAAACATCGCAAGCGCCTGATTCAATCGCGTTATATCGCTCTCGGAGAGTTGCCCGATGCGATATCCGATCTTGCTCTTGGGCACGGTGAGAATCTTGTCCACCATGATGCGGGACAGGAATTCAAGGCCATTCGAAGCGCTAGGCTCGACGGCGATACGAAACAGCGGCATGTCAGTAGTGTCACGCGTGAAGCCGCAAATCGTGACGGAATCGAGAAAATCAAAATGTTTATGTTGAATGATGACGACAGGACGCGGCTTGCCGCCATAGTCCGTGCCGCTTGCGCTCGTCCAAATCTCGCCGCGCGTCAATCGGTTTTCCCATCAATCATCGAATCAACCCAGGCCTGGTCTGCTGCCGCGTAACGGCTGTTATTGGCGAGCAGGCATTGGCGACGCGCTTCTGCGGCAAACTTTGGCGAGCGCATATCCGGAACCCACATCGTGACCGGCCGCATGCCTTGTGCGCGCAGGCGCGCGCGATGGGCGCGAACCTTCTCGCGTGACGTCAAAGGCTTCGACTTGCGGGCTCTGCTCTTTCGTTGCGTTGTCTTGGATGTCATAACGCTTGCTTTCGGTTACATGTAACCTAGTTCGTTTTGGCTTTACCCGCAAGCCGCGATTGGCTTCAACCTAGTCATGTCCTCCACCCGCCCTACCATCTTTGCCCTCTCCTCCGGCCACGGGCCGGCGGCGATTGCGGTCGTGCGCATCGGCGGGCCTGCGCACCGGCGCAAGTTACGACGGCAGAATACAGGGAACGGTGCGGCGGCTGTGGCGACGGTAGATGCGGAAATCGGTGTCCGTTGTGAGCAGGATTGGCTCAGGCAATAATTCGGTCATGCGTACGAGGCACGCGTCGGCAAAGCTCATGGGGACATCGGCGTATTTCGCCATCAAGGCAAGAACCGGCTCGGCCGATTCGGCAAAATGAAAAGAGGCGGCGACAACGCCGCGCTGCAGGAGCGCCGCGAATACGGATGCACCGTCGCCGGGTCCCAACAAGTAGAAAGTTTCGGAGATCGCAGCCTCGCAGGTATGCCACGGAGGCGGATACCGCCGCGCCTGACGATCAGCCCAGCCGTGGTTCGTTTCGCGGCGACTGTGCAGCGTGACGAGAAAGCTTGCGTCAACGATGACGCTTGCGGCCATAGCCCATGACTCTCAAATAATGCTTCTTGCGTGCGCCCAAATCGGGCGGCAACCCATCGACGGCACCGATCAGATCCGCAATGGCCTCATATGTGGGCGGAAGTTTCCGATCCGTCGATGCGGCGCGGGTCAGTCGCTCGCGCACGACATCGGACTTGGAAATCTGGCGCGAGCGCGATTCGGCCTCGATCTGGGCGACCAGCGGCTCGGGTAGACGGACGGTGAGCGTTTTCATACCGGCAGTGTAATACGAGCGCGGCAATGGTGCAATACAAGGAACCCCTCCGATTGTTTGGTCCTTGACCCACGCTCCCCTCCGGCGCTTCCGTGCGTCGCAATGTCCACCCGCCCCACCATCTTCGCCCTCTCCTCCGGCCGCGGGCCGGCGGCGATTGCCGTGGTGCGCATTTCCGGGCCGCGCGCCGGCGGCGCGTTGAAAGCGCTGGGCGTCAAAACGCCCGAGCCGCGCCAGGCCGGGCTGGCGCGCGTGCGCGATCCGCAAACGAACGAAATCATCGACGAGGCGCTCATCCTGTGGTGTCCGGCGCCGCATAGCGAAACCGGCGAGGACGTCGCCGAATTGCAGCTGCACGGCGGGCGCGCGGTGCTCGCGGCGACGCTGGCCGCGCTCACCCGCATCGCGGGTCTGCGCCCGGCCGAGGCCGGCGAGTTCACCCGCCGCGCCTTCGAGAACGGCAAGCTCGATCTCACCGCGGTGGAAGGCCTCGCCGATCTGGTGATGGCGGAAACGCAAGGCCAGCGCCGGCAGGCGTTCCGCCAGATGAAGGGCCTGCTCGGCAATCGCGCCGAGAGCTGGCGGCAGCGGCTGATCCAGGCGCTGGCGCTGGTCGAGGCCCGCATCGATTTTTCCGACGA
>JACRAS010000001.1 GCA_016234705.1 Betaproteobacteria bacterium
GACCTCATAGACATTTTTCCCCGCCGCCTCCCAATCCGCATCGCTCGGGAACAGCACACGGGTGGAATGGCCGAGCAGTTCGCCCGGTTTCACGCCGAACAGGCGTTCCATTGCGGGATTGCAGCGCAGGATGACGCGATCAAGTATCACCGCAATCGCGGTAGGTGTCGTTTCGAGCAGCGTTTCGCTCTGGCGGAGCGCCTGGTGCAGGGACGTCTCCATCGACTTGCGCCTGGTAATGTCCAGATTGGTGCCGCTCATCCGGATCGGCTTGCCGGCAGCGTCGCGCGCGCTGATGCGCCCGCGCGACAGTATCCATTTCCAGCTCGCGTCCGCTGCGCGCACCCGGTGCTCCAGCATGTATTCGTCGCGCTCGCCGCGCACTGTCTCCCGCGACAGCCGGCGCACTTCCGGCCGGTCGGCCGGATGCACCATGGCCATCAGTTCGTCCGAGGTAACACGGGTTTCCCCGGGCGGAAATCCGACCAGGCGCGCCCAGTCGTCCGAAAGGTATACCTCCCCGGTCGTGAGGTCGGTGTCCCACAACACCAGGCGCGAGCCCTGCAGCGCCATCTCGAGCCGCTCTTTCGCAAGCCGCAATTCGGCTTCCGCGTTGACACGATCGGTGACGTCGCGTCCGACCCCGCGGTAACCGGTAAAGCGGCCATTCTCGTCATACGAGGGCTTGCCACTGACGCTGAACCACCGGCGCGAGCCGTCCGGTTGCACGGAGACATATTCCAAGTTGTAGAAAGGCAGGTGTGCCTCCAGTGTGTCGCGGTGGACCCGCCACTGATCTGCAGTCACTCCTTCGGTCGGGACCTCCCAGCGACGCTTGCCGATAAGCCTCGGGAGATCGAGGCCGATGGCGGGCTTCGCGATGAAATTGACGAAACGGAACTCGCTGTCCTGTTCCCAGAACCAATCCGATGAAAGCTCGGCCAGCATCCGAAAGCGTTGCTCCGAGTCTCGTAGATCGCGCTCGGCCGTCTTGCGTGCGGAAATGTCGCGCGACATCCCGACTGTCCCGATGACGTTGCCTCCTGCATCGAAAATGGGAGCCTTGACCACTTCAACCCAGTAGTCCCGGCCGTCGACGTTTTGCGTGGATTCATAACGCACAGGCAGGCGCGCGGACATGATCTGGGCGTCTTCGCTGCGCAGCGTGAGGGCTTTGTCGTCCGGATAAATGTCGAAATCGGTCATGCCGACGGCAGCTTCCGGTGCCATGCCGTAACGCTCGCCGAACGCGCGATTCACCGCGGTGAGGCGGCCCTGCGTGTTCTTCAGCCAGGTGACGTCCGGCAGGCTGTCGAGCAGTGCCCGTTGCGCAGCGGTAAGGGTCTCCGCCACCTCCTGCGCGCGTTTGCGCGCCTCGATATCGATAATGACGCCGATGATGGATGTCGGATCGTCACCCGATTCAGCGTGCGAATGTCCGCGCGCCAGAATATGGCGCGCGGTGCCGTCGCCGCGAACGACGCGGAACTCGATCTGGTAAGTACCGGACCGGGCCTTCGCTTCGCGGCCCGCGGCAAGAAATCGCTCCAGATCTTCGGGGTGCACCACCTGGCGCAGGTCCGGATACGCCGACACGCCTTTCGGCAGGGGTCCCAGCAGCCAAGTGGGCTGGGAACCCCAGCGGAATGTGTCGCTAGCGATGTTCCACTCCCACGGCAACAGGTCGCCCGCTTCGACGGCGAAGCGGAGCAAGCGGTCGGTCGCAGGGTCGTGCCTCGCATTGGGCGTGGTCCTGCGAGGGGTCGAAGTTTTGCGGTTCGAGACCGTATGAACTCCTGTTGACAGGTAAAACGTCGGCTATTGTACCGGTGTACCGGTGTACCGGCGCGATGCCAGGTATTGGATTGCACTTGCGCGGCAACCAACGCTCAGTGATGATCGTGCGCGGGACGTATCTTTCCAGAATTTCTGCATCCTGTTCCTCACGCTTTTCCCACTTCAGGCTACACCGGAATGGTGTACCCCTTTTCCCGGAACATCTTCAGACAGGCATCTGCGACGACGGCGTCGTACGATGTCCCACGTCCGCGCTCGATCTCGGCGAGGGCTTTGTCGATACCCAATCCCGGCCGGTACGGCCGGTGCGAGGACATCGCCTCGACCACGTCGGCCACCGCCATGATCCGCGCCTCGAGCAGGATCGCCTCGCCCTTGAGGCCCTGCGGGTAGCCGCTGCCGTCGATGCGTTCGTGGTGCTGCAGCGCGACTTCGGCCACCGGCCAGGGAAATTCCACGTCCTTCAGCACGTCGTAGCTCGCTTGTGGATGTCCCTGGATCAGTTTGTATTCGATCGGGCCGAGCTTGCCGGGCTTGGCAAGGATCTCCGACGGTATGGTTATCTTACCGATGTCGTGCAGGTGGCCGGCTACCCGCAGTCCCTCCTGCCTACGCGCGTCGAAGCCGATTCCCGCGCCGATGGCTACTGCGATGCTGGCCACGCGGCGCTCGTGGCCGGTGGTGTAGGGGTCGCGCATCTCGCTCAGGGTCGTCGCCACCTGCACGGTGCTCATGAACGCCGTTTCCAGTTGCACGAGGTACTGCCGAGCCTGCTCCTCGGCGCGCTTCTTCTCGTAGATGTCCTGTGCCATGCCGATGATCGCAGGACGGCCGCAATGGCTCGCGCGGGCGCTGTGCACGCCGATTTCGGTCCTCGAACCGTCTTTGCGCTGCGCCGTGAAGCCGAAGTCGAAGGCCTGCACGTCGCCTTTGGGCCGCTGGCGTATTTTTTCTGCGACGAAGCTGCGGTCCTGCTCTACGACCACCGACAACGGTTTCTGGTCGAGCAGTTCATCGGCGGCGTAGCCGAAGATTTCGGCGAAGCGTTGATTCACGTAGGCGAACTTGCCGTCCTGGATGATGTAGATGCCGGCGATCGACTGCTCGACCAGGCCGCGGAACTGTTCTTCGGCGCTGCGTAATGACTCCTGCGCCTGCCTGCGCTCGGTAGCGTCACGGAATATGCCCACCAGACCGTCCTTGCCGCCAAGGCGAATGGGAGCGGCCTTGATGTCGGCGTAAAACACCGAGCCGTCCCTGCGCTTCACCGGGATGTCCGCGGCGAGTCGGATCTCGCCGCGCAACGATTTGTCGAACTGCTCCAAGACATGCGGCAAGCTCGGCTCGGGATGGATATCCGAGACGCCAAGGTGGGTGATCTCCTCGAGCGTGTAACCGAGCATTTCGCAGATTGCCGGATTGCCGACCAGGAACGTCCTGGACGCCGCCTCCGCAACCAGAATGCCGTCGAGCGCACCCTCGAAGATCGCGCGGAGCCTTTCTTCCGACTCGCGTAGCGCCACCTCTGAGCGCTTGCGCTCGCTGACGTAGGTGATCTTGCCCTCTAGGCTGATGGTGACCAGCGGTTCAAGGCTTGCTTCGATTAGACTTCGCGCATAAAGAGATGCGGCGCGCACTTTTTCTTCCATTTGTTTGCGCTCGGCGATTTCGCTGGTTAAATCTCGGTTGGCCGTCTGCAGCTCGGCGGCGCGTGCCCGGACCAGGGCGTCCTTCTCGGCAAGGGCGCCCGCCATCCGATTGAACTCCTCCGCGAGCCGCCCGATCTCGTCGCGGCTCGGCGCCTCGATGCGCTGGCTGAAATCGCCCGTACCGACCGTCTGTGCGGTAGCGCTCAGCCGGGCGAGCGGCGCGACAGTCCGCCGGGCCAAAACGTACACGCCGACGCCGATCAGCGCGGCCAGCGCCGCCGAGGCCGACAGGATGCCGCGCGTGAGGACATCGAGGGGCGCGAGCGCGACGGCGACGGGAACCCCGTAGACCACCGCCCAGCCGAGATCGGGCAGCGGGCGGTACGCCGTGAGCTTCTGTTCGTTCTCGATCGGGTTGAATAACTCGCTCGATCCCTCCTTGCCCGCGAGGGCCGCACTGACCGACGCCGCCGCGCTGAAGTCGGTCTGCTGCTCCACGTAGCTTGGCTTGCTTTGGTGCGCGATGATCAGCCCGCGTCGGTCCGTCACGTAGCCCGCCCCACCCAGCGTCGAGCGCCTGGGGGCGGCAGACCCGGTCGCCGAGAGCTCGCTGAGCTTGAGGGCGCCCGCCAAGATGCCGACCGTCCGGCCGTCGGCTGCACGCACCGGCGTGGCGATCACGATCGTCGGTCGTTGGGTCGCCGGGGAGATGTGCAGGTCGCTCACGACAGTGCGCTCGGCGCGCCGCACCTCCGCGAACCAGGCGCTGAAGGACAGGTCTCGGTGCGACAGCCGCTCTTCGAGCGCGCGCGGCTCCTGCATGGCCACCGTACCGTCGGGCCTGAGGAGCGTGACATACTCGAACACGTCTGAGTGCGCCAGCACCAGGGCCGCCAGCTCGCGTGGCCGGGCGAGGCTGCTCATCAGCGGCAGCTCCGCCGTGGTGGTGAGCAGCGAGCGGGCGCTCTCGACGTAGAACAGTACGGCCTTGGCGTAGACCTCGACGCGGTGGACGTTCTCATCAAGCGCCGCCTGCCGCAGGATGTTGCGGCCGATGACCACCGACACCACGCCGCTGGCGACCGCCGTCAACAATATCGCGCCGACGACGATGGCAGGCAGCTTGACCGTCAGCCTCATCGTGTTTCCTTCAACACCTCGGCGAGCAGCGTTTCGTCGTGGAGGCGGCGCGTATCGACCGGTCGCGGCAGCAGGCCGGCCCGCAGCAGCACCTGCTGGGTCTGGTCGAGCAGCGCCGGGTCGGTGCGGGCGTTCAGGGGCACGTGGAGGAGATTGATCTTCTTCGCTACGTCTTCGCTGAGATTCAGCCGCGTGGCCAACACGAGCCGCGCCTTATCGGGGTGGTCGTTGATCCAGCGGGCGGCCGCGAGGTGGGCGCGCAGGAAAGCCTTCACGCCGTTCGGATTGCTGCGGCGGAACTCGGCGCTGAAGACGATCGACGTGAACGCCATCCGCTCGAACGGCGGCCCGCCGACGACCCAGCCGAGCAGCTTGCCGTCGCCGCGCAGCAGCGACTGGCTGAGGTATGGCTCGTGACGGCCGCGACGTTTCCGCCCGCCACGGCGAGTCCCAGGTTGGGAAACCGTATCTCCACGAAGGAGTAGCTGCGGACGCCCTCCTGCTTGAGGCGGATGTCCACGGCCGCGGTCGCGACACTGCTGCGGGTATTGACGCCGATCTTCATGCCTTCGAGGTCCTTCCAGCCCTGGACGGTATGGGCGACTATCACGCCGACAAGCGGATGCTCCGGATCGGCGAAACTGTTGGCTGCCACCGGGACGACCTTTCCGGGGATCAGCCCGCGCTCGGCCGCCACCAGCAGCGGCACGGTTCCGACCCCTGGAGACAGGTCGAGGGCGCCAGCCGCCATCGCGTCGATCGCCCCCGCCCCGCCCACGAACGAGGACTCCTCAAATTTCAGGCCATGCTTCTTCTCGAATCCCTGCTCCTGCATGACGTAGTAGGGCAGGAAGCTCTGCTCCTTGAACACCCCGACGCGGAGCGTGACGGGCGGCGCCGGCGGTGGCGCTTCGCACCCGGTGAGAGCGATGGCGAGAAGTGCGACCGATATCCATGTATTCCGCTTCATGCGCGTACTTCCCGGTAATCGTGAGGTATACGCTCAAATATGCCCGCTGGCGCAGACGTCAGGGACGTGAGGCAGGCCCCCCCGCAAACGCGGCTGCGGCAAGTGAGATCGCGAGCGTCATTCATTGTGTATTCCGATGTCCACGGTCTGAAGGCCTACGGCCAAGCGCGCGGTCTATCGTGGGCAACAGCTCCCGATAAACCTTGTCCTTGGTGATGTAGGCGAAAGCGCCTGCCGCGCGCGCCCGTTCGACGTAGGCCTCGACGGCGTGCTGCGACACGATGACGACTTCGGTTTCGGGCAGCATTTCCCTGATCTGCGCAGTGAGCTCGATGCCGTTGGCGTCGGGGAGCCTCACGTCCATCAACACCAGCCGCGGGCTGCTGCTGCGGCACAGTTCCAGCGCTCGCGCGCCGCTGGCGGCCTCCATGATGGCGGCGTCCGGATACGCGGACTGCACGTATTCCGCCAGGATCCGTCGCATGACGGCCTGGTCTTCGACGATAAGCATGGCGAGTCTTCGCTCCGTTTGTGACAATCTTGCCTCGGCAAATTGGACCGCCTGCTTCAGCGGTGCGACGATGACGTGTGGTCGGGGCGCGGCCTTCTACCCCAATGTGAACTGTAGCGCTCAGGCAAGCGGCGGTCTGCCAAGAAATCTTGACAGTTGATGTAGGGAAATCTCGATTCCCGATCGAATCGGGCCAGGGGGCGCAGGCCTTCCGGCGGTAGCTATTTCGCCCGGTGCTATACTCGATGTATGCGGAAGCACGTTCTATCAGCGCATGCTGAAACTGTTTTGATCGCACTCGAAGGAACAAACTATGAAGGTTCAGTTCGATCAAGAATCCGATGCGCTTTACTTTCGCCTGGACGATTCGAAATTCATCGAATCCGAGGAAGTAAAGTCGGGCATCGTTCTCGATTTCAATGACAAGGATCAGGTTGTCGGAATCGAGATTCTCGGTGTCGGGAAACGCGTTCCCGCTTCAAACCTCAAGCAGATGCAGTTCGAGGTCGCGTAGTTTTTCTTCCGCCCGCGTAGTCCGGCGACAACCCCAACTCGTCATTCCGGTGAAAACCGGAATCCAGGAATATGAAGTCCGAAGGACCTGGAGCCCGGTCTGCGCCGGGGTAACGACATTCACGTACCACAAATCACAAACCACGTACCAGTCCTTTTAATCCCCCCTTGAGGGGGACGAACCGGTTGTCCAAGCCGGGGGGGTATCAACGGGTGGCGTCCACGCGTTTCAGCGCATGTTTCCACCCGAGCAGGCGCTCGTCGGCCGTTAGCAGCGCGGCACGCCGCGAAATCGCGGTTGCGACAATGAACCGGTCGGCGGGGTCTTTGTGCAGCGCTTCGAGATCGGCCGCCAGGACGGCGATCTCACCGTCGATGGGCCACTCGACCAAGCCGGCGGCGATCAGGTCGCCGCGCCAGGCGAGCGGCGATTTCGGCAGCGTGATGCGTCCTCTCGAGTGCAGCATCGCGCATTCCCAGAAGCTGACCGCGCTCACGGTCATCTGCTGCGCTTCCCAGGCCTGTTGAATCGCGCGCCGAGCCGCACGGCCCAGTGAGGGGTCATCGGCGTCCATCCACACCAGCGCGTGCGTGTCGAGCAAGATCACCTGAGCGCTTCCCATTCCAGGTCCAGCGGCGAAACGATGTCGCCATCGATCCTGATCAAACCCTTGTGCAACCCGACGGGCGACTTCGGCCGCTTGCCCGTATAGGCGCGCAATTCGGCCACCGGCTTACCGTTCTTGGTGACGACCATCGTCTTGCCGGTGCGCGCCACTTCATCCATGAGCGCCAGGCATTTGGCTTTGAATTCAGAGGCCTTGATTGTCTGCATAGGGTGCTCCCGGGTGGACGTGACCATAGACATGGTCACTATAGCACGACTCCGCTCCTGTCGTCGCCCCCACTTCGTCATTCCGAACGGAATTCAGGAATGCGAAGTACGCAACAGACTGGACCCCGGCCCCTGGTCGGCGGGGTCAGGTCTTGCATTGAGGCAAATGCGTCAATGCAAGACCTGACCCCATTGTCCGCACATGGTGCGGCAACGCACATAAAGGTCCGCCGCGGCTTCCCACGTCTGGACCGGATGGACGGGATTGAGGAAAGGCAGCGTATGGAAATAGCGCTTAAGCCTGGTGAAGCGCTCGGACGAGGCCGCTCCTTGCAGAATTTCCTGGTAGATTACCGGCGCCAGCGCCGCCTCGCCTTCGGGCAGCAACTGGCGCAGCGCGAGAGTCTGCGCGGTTTGCGCATCGCGCAGCAGGTCGATCCAGACCGAACTGTCAACGAGGACCACTGCGAGCGCCGCCACGTGCGCTCATGCGCGAGCGCACGGCACGTACGTCGTAGTCCGGCGCGATCATGTTCTGCCCCACCAGATCGAGAACGTCCTTGCGCCGGACCGAATTCACCAGTCGCTGCAAGGCCAGTTCCACCACCTCGCGCTTGGTCTTGACGCCGGAGAGCCTCATGGCGTCCGCTACGAGTTGGTCGTCGAGCACGATATTGGTTCGCATATACACCTCCTCGTGTGTATTCTAGCCGAAAATCGGGTGGCAGAAATAGGGCAGAGTCGGCGGGGTCGAGTCGACGGGGTCAGGTCTTGCATTGACGCA
>JACRAS010000036.1 GCA_016234705.1 Betaproteobacteria bacterium
CTGGCGTTTTCCAAATTACCGACTCTTGAGTAACTCAACAACCCTCGCCTGCAAGGCGAAGGGTTTAAACCGTCCCCCAAGGGAGATAGCAAATAAACTTACGTTAGTTAGAATAATAACAGCAGTAGCGTCCCCTTGCTAGGTCAAGTCACGTATGGTTTCGGCAGCGGATCATGTACATGTCCTTCATGCTCATTACCACTTCCCGGTTCTGGTTCAACACTTCGACCAAGGCGCGCACGCGGCCGCGGTCGGGTTTGGAGCGGGAACGCTTGGCCTCGACAATGGCGATCCGCACCGAAAGCCGGTCGCCGGGGCGCACCGGCCGGTAAAAACGCAACTCGTCTAATCCGGGTGATGGCAGGCTTGCCACTTTAGAGAAATAGTGGTCAGCGCACATCCGCATCATCAAGGAGCACGTATGCCAGCCGCTGGCGATGATGCCGCCTAACGGGGTTTGCTTCGCCGCCTCTGGATCGATGTGGAAGGGCTGGGGATCGAAGCGCCGGGCAAAGGAGATTAGCTCGGTCTGCTCCACCTCGACGGAGCCGAACTCATGCACGGCGCCGGGGACGTAATCCTCGAAATGGCGCTGATCCAGGGGGGTTGAAAAGCTCATGGAAGCGCCCCTACCAGTTCAGGCGCAGGCTGAAACAGGTCGGCCACCTGGCAGCAATCGGCCACCTGGAAGATAGGCGCGTCCGAATCCTTGTTGATCGCCACGATCACCTTGGAGTCCTTCGTTCTCGGCTGGGTGTTGAATTGCGCCGGAAATGCCGGCAGCAGTATCGAGATCAAACGCGACGATCTTGCCCGGCGCGGCCGTGCCGCGCTATTTGCGCGCTCATTTGACATGGCCTTTCTCTTTGCTCTCCGTGCTCTCCGTGATCGCTATGGCAAGAAACCGCCGTCAGAACAGTTCGTCCAACTCGTCCGAGCCGCCGCCCGGCATCTTGCCGTACTGCTGCAGGTAGGCCTGGATCATCTGGCTCTCGCGCGAGGTATACATCGCCGCTTCCTCGAATACGAAGTACTTGGCCTTGTTGTTCTTGCCGAGTTGCGCCGACAGTCCCGCCCGCAGGCTCTCCACGCCCTTGATCATGAGCACGTTTTTCTCCGTGTCGAGCAGTTGGAACACCCCGGACTCCCCGCTCACGCCCGACACCGCCGCCTCGTTGAACTCCAGCCACGATTCCGGCGGCAGCACCGCCTCCTGGATCTTGGCAGCCAGGTCGCACTTGAGGCAGCGCCCGGCTTCCGCCCGCGCCATGGCGTCGTCGAAGCCCTGCTCCACCTCGTCCCAGCCCTTGCGCTCGGCAGGCTTCAACATGATGGGATGGACCTTGTGCCGCCGGTTGAAGCCTTCATCGCGCCCGATGTGGGGGTCCGCCTCCCGCGACTCCGGCAGCAGCTTCTCGTCGATGTCGCCGTTCCCGCCCAGTTGCCGGTCCATGGCCGCGGCAGCGATGCGTCCCTGAGCCACGGCTTCGATCAGGGTCGCCGGCCCCAGCACGCAGTCGCCCCCGGCGTAGACCCCGGGGCGGCTGCTGAGCATGGAATCCTCGCGCACCGTGATTCGGCCCTTGTCGTCGGTCTGCACCCCGAAGCCCGTGTATTTCTGGGGATGCTGGCCCACCGCGGCGATCACCAGGTCCACGTTCTCCTGGAACTCGCTGCCCGGCACTTCCACCGGCCGGCGCCGGCCCGAGGCGTCCGGCTCGCCCAGTCTCATCTGGGCGTAGGTCACCTTCATACGCCCTTCGCCGTTGGCGCTGAGCTCGATTCTCTTCGGCGCCAGCAGGAAGCGCAGTTGCACGTTCTCCTCCTCGCAACCCTCGATTTCCTCGTCGCGAGCGGGCATTTCCTTGCGGGTGCGGCGGTAAATCATGTCCACCTCTTCGGCGCCGAGACGGCCCGAGGAGCGGGCGTTGTCGGTGGCCACGTTGCCCCCGCCGATCACCGCCACATGCCTGCCGGTGGAGATCCCGCCAGCCGTGTTCACCAGCCCCATGGTGGCGGCCCGCAGGTAGCTTGGGCTGTCCACCACATAAGGCAGATCGTCGCCGGGAATGCCCAGCTTGTCGCCGCCCTGGCAGCCGATGCCGATGAACACGGCCTCAAAGCCCTGGGCGAACAGCTCATCGAGCTTTTCCACCCGGGCGTCGTAGCGGAATTCCACGCCCAGCTTTTCCACCTCCCCAACCTCGCGGTCGACAACTTCCGCGGGAATGCGGTAGGCGGGAATGCCGTAGCGGGCCATGCCGCCGCCGGCCGGCTGCGCATCGAACACCGTGACCGCGTGGCCTTTCTTGGCGAGATAGTAGGCCACCGTCAGCCCCCCGGGACCGGCCCCGACCACCGCCGCTTTTTTCCCCGTGGGTGGCAGTTGCTTCGACTGCTTGCGCCACAATCCCGTATCGTTGTCGTCGGCCACGCGCTTCAGCGTCCGGATGGAAAGCGGATCGTCCAGCATGCCCCGCCGGCAGGCGCTCTCGCACATGGCGAAGCAGGCCCGGCCCAGGATGCCCGGGAACGGCAGCTTCTCGCGCACCACCGCCACCGCCTCGCCGTATTTGCCCTCGGCGGCGAGCTGCACGTATAGCGGCACGTTGATGCCCGCCGGGCAGGCGGCCTTGCACGGCACCATCGATGCTTCCCGCTTCGCCGGGTCGAGCGTGCGGTCGAGGAGCGCCCCGGTCGGGCACACGGTCACGCAGGCACTGCAGAACTTGCAGCCGGACTCGATCAGGGTGGGCTTGATGGTGGCCACATAGGTGTGGCCGTCTGGGGCGGTCTTCACCTCCAGGCAGCCCACGCCGCGGATCTCGTTGCAGGCCACCAGACAGCGCCGGCAGTCGATGCACAAGTTGTAGTCCCGGTCGTAGAACGGCTCGTCCTTGACGGACGGCAACGAGCCCGGCCGGTACGTAGGCGTGTTATTGGGAATGCCGATATAGTCCGACACTTTGCGCAACTCGCAACTCGCGAAGATCGAGCAGCAGCGCGCCTCCACCGGATTGCCGTAGGAGCACTCGGTGCGCGCGCAGCCGTCGCGCTGGGGACAGGTAAGGCACACGTGGGGGTGGTGTCCGAGAACCTGCGCGAGATGGCTCCGGCGCGCGCTCTGGAGCGCGGGGGAGTCGGTCATGATGAACAGCCCCTTCTCCACCGGCATCGAGCAGGCTTTGCGCAGGCCCGGCAGGCCCTCGACCTCCACCAGGCATAAATTGCAGCCGGAATCCCCCGCGCCGCGCTGGCCGGCGGGCGGCAGATCGGGATGGGCGCACAGGGAAGGGATGTAGAGGCCTGCCGCCACGGCGGCGTTCAGCACCGAGGCGCCGGCGGGGGCCTCCACCTGCCTGCCATCGATGCTGAGCGTCACCAGCGGGCCGAAGGGTTCGGCCGGCACCGGCTTGGCGGCCTGCCACCAACTGATCTTCGCCATTTGGGTTGCGCCCCTATCGCCCATGTCCGCTCCCGTCAGGCCGCCCCGGCCCATTGCGCGTAGCCCGCGAAGTAGTCGCCGCGGCAGGCCCCCGCCTTCACCGCGGCCATGAAACTCGTCATGTCGGTGACCGGCCGCAGAAACTGCGTGGCGCAGCGCCCCACCGCGCCCACCTTGTGGCAGTCGCTGCCACCCAGCGTGGGCAGCCGCAGGTAATCCGCCGCCTTCATCGCCAGCAAGTTGTCGGCGTCCGCGTTGCCCCCGTTGTGGGACTCCACCCCCGCGATGCCCCCGATATCGAGCAGGCCGTCAAGCAGGCTTGCCACCCCCATCTCCCGATAGGGATGGGCCGGCACGCAAATCCCGCCCAGCTCTGTCACGCGCTGGATCAGCGGCTCCAGGGGAAGGTAGCTGTTGCGGCCCCAGGTGTTCCAGGAATCATCCTCCACGCCGAATACCAGCAGATGCCCCCGGTCGGTGGACACCTCGACCCCGCGCAGCACCAAGAGTCCCTCTTCGCGCCCCAGCGCCTCCACCGGCGCCGAAACCTCATACGAGTAGTGCTCGGTGATGCACACCCCGTCCAGCCCCAGCGCCCGGGCGCGCCGGACGAGATCCAGCGGCTCCAGCCAGTTGTCGTAGGAGAACTTGGTGTGGCAGTGAGTATCGATCCACATCGGATGTCAGGGGATCAGCGTTCAGGTATCAGAGCAAACCCGCAAGGCCCGGTTCGATTCCCGATCCCGTCTCCCGGTCACGGTATCTTGCATTCCAGGTTGATGCGCTTGGACGGCACGAATGTGTGCCGGGAGAGGAATTTCTCCGGGCCGAAGTCGTCCCAGTTGACCAGGGTGTACACCCGCTTCAGCACGCGCATGGCGGGCTTGCGCGCCAGGCGTACTTCCTGCACCTTGGTTTGCTGTGCCATTCCGATTCTATCCTTTCGCCTAAAACAGTTCGTCTTGCTGTGCGCTGTCGCCGCGGCTGCGGATGTACACCGTGCCGTAGACCTGGCCCATTTCCTTGCCCGCGTCGAAGCAGGTGGTGCAGCCCTCGCCGCCCCCCTGGTCGCGGAATTCCTCCACGTGCACTTCGTAGCCGAGGCTCTTGTAGTTCTCCACCACCTCCGCGAGCCGCGGCTCGCCGAGGGTGCTCTGCTTCACCCAGCCTTCTTGCAGCAGTTGCGCTTCCCGGTCGCCCGGCACGCTTTTGATGGAAATAACCCTCATGGCAAATCCGCGCGCCCCGATATGCCTGGGCTCACCGCGAGTGCTTGATCGCTCCGGCCTGCGGGCCGGCCGGAGCGAACGTAGACCGAGCCCCAGTCCCGGCAGGCATCTGATTTGTCGGCGGCGTCGTTATAGGTATTGCCGGACGAGCCGCGTTCATTACCCGCACTGCCGTCCCCGAAGTATTCGACGTGAACTTCGAACCCCATTGCCCGATAGTTTTCGGCGACTTGCGAAAGCCGCGGCTCGCCGACCGTGGTACGCAGCACCCAGCCCTCCTGCTGAAGCCTGAAGACCGGATCGTTGCTGTCTCCCGAAGCCGCCCCTGCGGCGGAAGAACAGGAACTCGCGGACGAACACGAGGCAGCCGAAGAACACGAAGCAGCCGAAGCATGCGAAAAACTCAAGCTGCCCGAAGAGCAAGCGGAATCCCCCGAACCCGCCTGAGCGATGGAAATGAACACCTGCCTTTTACCCATGGTCACTGTCCTTACCAGGAATGCTTGATCGCGCCCGGCGTGCAGGCCGTGCTGCATGGCAGGCTGGTATAGCCGCCCGCCGGCTTGCACTGCGTGCAATCGAAGGCGAGCGAGCGGCGGAACGATTGCTTGACCGCAGCCACCTCGTCGTCGTAGTCGTCGGTCATGATCTCGAACATGCCCTTGGGGCAGGCCGTGAGACAGGCCCGGTTGGCCTCGCACTGGATGCACCGGTCGGTGTCGATGCTGATGTAGTAGTCACCCGAGCCGTCCTTGTAGCCGTAGTTCGCAATCATTTGCCTGCTCCCGTGTCCGCCGCTCAGCCCTACTTGGCCTGGCCCTTTTGCACCAGAGTGTAGCCGAACAGCGCCGCGCCGAGCGCCCCGGCAATCTGGCTGTCATACTCGGTCTTCAGCGCCTCGATGCCGATGATCCGCTCGATGCGCTTCACCACCCCAGGGTTCTTGGCAATCCCCCCGGTGATGAAGAACTCCCGCTCCACGCCGATGCGCTCCATCAGCGAGACCACCCGCTCGGCCATCGCCTGGCAGTAGGAGGCCACCACCTTGTTCTTGGTCCAGCCCGCCTTCAGCAGGCCCAGCGCCTCGGACTTGGCGAACACCACGCACACCGAGGACACCGCCGCGGGCTCCTCGTCCACCTCGAAGGAGCGCGCCCCCAGCTCGGCAATCGGAATCTGCATCAGGTCGGAAATCACCTCCATGCCGCGCCCGGTGCCGGCCGCGCACTTGTCGTTCATCAGGAAGTTGGTGACCTTGCCCTTCTCGTCGCAGTGGATCGCCTTGCAGTCCTGCCCGCCCATGTCCAGAATGGTGCGCACCCGGCTGCCGCCCATATAGTTGGCGCCGCGCGCGTGGCAGGCAATCTCGGTGATCGCCCTGTGGGCAAAGGGCACGTTCACCCGCCCGTAGCCGGTGCCCACCACGTAGTGGATGTCCTCCTGCTTCATGCCGCACTTGTCCATCACCCCGGCGAGCGCGTTGCGCGCCGAGTCCGGACTGTTGCTCCCGGTGCGCATCGAGTTATACCCGTACAGCTCCCCGTCGGCCATCAGCACCGCCTGCGAGGACACCGACCCCACGTCGATGCCGCAGCTCAGGATCTTGGCCGCTCTCCAGTCCTTGTCCGGGGCGACCCAGGCGGTTTCCTCCCAGCGCCAGTATTCCTTCTTCTGCGCGACCGCGTTCTGTTGCATCACTGCTGCGTTCATGACTTCGCTCCTTCGTTCTGCGTATCAATGCGTTTCCGCAGCCAGCAGGGCACAGCCCAGGGCGGCGACGTATTCCGGGTGGTCCGGCAACAGCAGCTCGTCCACGTCCATCGCCTGCTTGAGCGAGGCGACGAAACCCACGTTATGCACCATACCCCCGATCAGCACCACGTCCTTCTCGATCCCGACCCGCCGCACCATGGCGCACACGCGGCTTGCCACCGCGTCCAGCACCGCCTTGGCAATGTCTTCCTTGGGCGTGTTCAAGTGAATCAGCGACACCACCTCGGACTCCGCAAACACCGTGCACTGGGCGTTCATCGGAATCGTCTTGTCGGAGCGCAGCGAGTACTCCCCGAACTCCTTGAGCGAGAGCTGCAGCGCCCGCGACATGGCCTCGGCAAACGAGCCCGCCCCGGCCGCGCACTTCTCGTTGCCGGCAAAGTCGGTGGCCTTGCCCGAAGCATCGGCCTTGATGCCGCGCCCTTCCTCCGCCCCCACGTCCACCACCGTCTTCACCTTGGGAAACAGGTACACCGCGCCCTTGGCCCCGGCGGTCATCTCGGTCACCGAGTCGGTGGCGAACGCCACCTGCTTGCGCCCCGCTCCCGTGGTGTAGATCCGCTTCACCCCACCCTTGTCCACGCCCGCCTCCCGGCAGGCGTTGTCGAAGGCGATGGTGGCGGCCTGGTCAGCATCCAGGTCCCCCGGCAGCATCAGGTACGGCTTCTTCAGGCCGTACCTGATCTGCGGGGCGCCTTCCACCTGGATGTCTTCCAGCAGCACTATCTTGATGCTGCGCGAGCCCATGTCGATTCCAGCCGTAATCATCGTTTCACTCTCCTATGTTTTGCTGCCCTCGGGCTTCGCGCGGCGCAGCTCAAGCTACGGGTGGCGGCTTGAGCTGCGGACGCGAGCCCCAGTCCGACTATGCCGCCAGCTTGCGCAGGCCGAGCTGCTCCATGAAGGCGTCCACCCGGGCCATGGAGCGCACTTCGTCGAATTCCCGGTCGTCGCCCATGTTGCCTTC
>JACRAS010000039.1 GCA_016234705.1 Betaproteobacteria bacterium
GAGCAGCAACGGCAACCGAAGCCGCATGCGGCTGCACGGCTTCGGCGACCGAAGCCACAAGAGCGGCGCGGCACGGCGCCGCGACAATGGACGGTGTTGAAACGAAGCCACTGCCCTGCAAGCCAATAGCGATGCGGTGTTCCGGGCACGCGCGTCTCACACGCGCACGCAAAACGCGCCGCGGAGCGCGCACGTGAACGCGCGAATGACGGAGTGAGCGGGCGGCAAACATGGCCTTAACGAGGAACAACAATCAAGCGGCCCAACAAGAAGTCGCCCCCCTAAAAGGGGCCTTATAAGACCCCAAAAGCGGGGTCTATCTCGATAAGCTTACACTCAAGTTTTTGATTCCTCAACCACGTCAACCGGGATAGGCACCTGTACGTTCGTACAGTATCGCAACCACCGGAGGGACGCCATGCCGTCGCCGCGCTTGCTCGACCAGGTCCGAGACCGATTGCGCGTGAAGCACTACAGCATGCGCACGGAAGACACCTACCTGCACTGGATTCGCCGCTTCATTTTCTTTCACGGCAAGAAACATCCGCGGGAGATGGGCGGCGCGCAGGTCGAAGCGTTCCTGTCGCACCTTGCGACGAGTGCTCGTGTGGCGGCTTCGACGCAGAACCAGGCCTTGTCCGCGTTGCTGTTTCTTTACCGCGAGGTGCTGCAGGTCGATCTGCCGTGGTTGGATGGCGTGGTGCGCGCCAAGCGGCCCAAGCACGTTCCGGTCGTGCTCACGGAGAACGAGGTGCGTGCGCTGCTCGCGCAACTGGAAGGCACGCGCTGGCTGGTCGTCAGTCTCCTGTACAGCTCGGGGATGCGCCTGCTGGAGGGATTGCGCCTGCGCGTCAAGGACGTCGATTTCGAGCGCCATGAGATCACGGTGCGCGATGGCAAAGGCGCGCGTGATCGCGTGACCATGCTGCCGGTACGCCTGGTCGAGCCGTTGCGCTCGCACCTGGCCCGGGTGCGGGTGCTGCACCAGCGCGACCTTGCCGAAGGTTACGGCGAAGTCCATCTGCCTTTTGCGCTGGCGCGTAAATACCCGAGGGCCGGGCGCAGTTGGATCTGGCAGTACGTCTTTCCGTCGGGTAGCCGTTCTGTCGATCCGGCCGACGGCGTCATTCGGCGGCATCATCTGGACGAGAAGATCGTGCAGCGCGCGGTCGCTGCCGCGGCGCGCGCTGCGGCGCTGGCGAAACCTGCCTCTCCTCATGTGCTGCGCCATTCGTTCGCCACCCACCTGCTTCAGTCGGGATACGACATCCGCACGGTGCAGGAACTGCTCGGGCATAAGGACGTGTCCACGACGATGATCTACACGCACGTCCTCAATCGCGGCGGGCGCGGGGTATTGAGCCCGCTTGACCGCATCGATCCGGGGCCGGCACCGGATAAGTAGGCGGGGGGCAGAGGTTTTGCCGGCGTTGCGCCAAGTTCCATCGTACCCTTGTAACGTAGGAAGGAGAGCTGTTTCTGACCCGATTCGCCGCCGCCGGCGTGGTGACTGAGTGTCCGCAGCCGTCATCAGTCCATCAGGCGCATTGGAGACGACTCGGTCAGGCAGTGTCCGCCAGATAAAGCCGAAGATATTGCGCGGTAGCGAATCAATTCCGGGTTGGGATGGGCTCGCGCCAGGGGGGGCTCATCCAGAATCCGCTCCTCCGCAGTTCGTCCCGACCCCGGCTGGCGGTAGAATAGGGCATTGGGCAAGCCCCATTCGTTTTTACTATGACCGGGAGCGGACATGCAGTTAGACGTGAATCGCAATGATTTGACCGTGGGTATCATCGGTGCCGGCGCCATGGGGCGCGGGATCGCCCAAGTCGCGGCGGCCGGGGGAATGCAGGTGATGATCTCCGACAGCCGCGACGGCGCGGCGCAGGAAGCCCGCGATTTCGTCGATAAGCTGTTTTTGCGCGCCGCGGAAAAAGGCGGCATGACGAAAGACGTCGCCGCTGCCGCGACCGCGCGCATCAGGGTGGTTTCCGGCCTAGCAGAGTTCAAGGCCTGCCACCTGGTGATCGAGGCGATCGTCGAGAATCTCGAGGTGAAGCGCTCGCTGTTTGCGCAACTGGAGGACATCGTAGCGGCCGACTGCATCCTCGCCAGCAACACATCGTCCCTGTCCATCACCACGCTTGCGGCCAAGTTGAAGACGCCGCAGCGCTTCGCCGGCATGCATTTTTTCAATCCCGTGCCGCTGATGAAGCTGGTCGAGGTCATCGCCGGCCTGCGCACCGAGGACTGGGTGTGCGTAGCCCTGATGGCGATCGGCAAGCGCATGACACGCGAGTCGGTGGGGCTCAGCGACGCGCCCGGTTTCCTGGTCAATCAGGTCAGCCGCGGTTTCACTTTGGAGGCCTCGCATTTGGTCTATGAAGGCGTGGCGAGTTTCCTCGATGTGGACCGCGTCATGCGCGACGCCGGCGGCTTTCGCATGGGACCGTTCGAACTGATGGAACTCACCGGCCTGGACGTCACCCAGCCGGCCTCGGAGGCAATCTATACGCAGTTTTTCCATGAACCGCGCTACCGGCCTAACTTGATCATGCGCAGCCGCTGGGACGCCGGCGTGCTCGGCCGCAAGACCAAGAAAGGCTTCTATGATTACGATGCTGAAATGAAACCGATCGTGGCGGCGGAAGCGGCGGCGCCGGCGGCCCGGCCGCAGAGCGTCTGGGTGAGCCCGGCGGAAACTTCCGGCCATGCGGTGCTCAGCGAATTGCTGAAACAGTTCGGTGCTCCACTGGAAACCGGCGCGCGGCCTGGCGCCGCCGCGTTGATCCTGGTGACGCCGCTGGGCGAGGATGCCACCACCTGCGCGGTGGAGCAGGGGCTCGACCCCAAACGCACCGTCGCCGTGGACACCCTGTTCCCGATGGTGAAGCGCCGCACCATCATGGGCACGCCGCTCACCGATCCCGTGTTCAGCGAAGCGGCGCACGGGTTGCTCGCTACGGACGGCGTGCCGGTGACCGTATGCCGCGACAGCCCGGGCTTCATCGCGCAGCGCATCGTCGCCATGATCGTCAACATCGGCTGCTCGATTGCGCAGAGCCGCACGGCTACGCCGGCCGACATCGACAAGGCGGTGACGCTGGGCCTGAACTACCCGCGCGGCCCGTTCGCTTTCGCCGATACGCTGGGGGTGAACAAGATTTACGCTATCCTCACCGCCATGCAGCGCATCTACGGCGATCCGCGCTACCGTCCGAATATCTGGCTCACGCGGCGCGCCCGGCTGGGCGTGTCGCTCGTTACCCCCGAACCCTGATCCACCCGCAACTACAAGGAAAACGACATGTTGAATGCATACATTTACGATGGACTACGCACCCCCTTCGGCCGTTACGGCGGCGCGCTCGCCAAGGTGCGGCCGGACGATCTGCTGGGCGCGGCGATACGCGCGGTGATGGCCCGCAGTCCGTTCAAACCCGAGACCATCGAGGACATCGTGGTAGGTTGCGCCAACCAGGGAGGCGAGGATTCGCGCTGCGTGGCGCGCCACGCCGGACTCTCGGCCGGCCTGCCGATCGAAATCCCGGGTACCGTGCTGCAGCGCAATTGCGCCAGCGGCCTGGGCTCGATCGCGCATGCGGCGCACTCGATCTCCGCCGGCGAAGGCGAGGTGTTCATCACCGGTGGTGTGGAGAGCATGAGCCGCGCACCGTTCGTGTTCAACAAGGTCGATAGTGCCTTCGGCCGCGACGTGCGGCTGTTCGACAGCACCATCGGCCCGCGATTTTCCAACCCGAAGCTGGTGAAGCTATACGGCGACGACCAGATGCCGCAGACCGCCGACAATCTGGCGAAGGAGTACGGCATCACGCGCGAGGAGGCCGACCGCTTCTCGGCCGCGTCGCAAGCGAAATACGCCGCGGCCAAGCGCGACAAGTTCTTCGACGGCGAGATCGCGCCTTACAGCATGGCGCAGAAGAAGGGCGATCCCGTGGTGGTGAGCGAGGACGAGCACCCGCGTCCGAAGAGCGATCTGGCCACGCTCGCCGCGATGAAGACGCTGTACGAGGGTGGGGTGGTCACCGCCGGCAATGCTTCGGGCGTGAACGACGGCGCGGCGGCGCTCGTCGTGGGCTCGCTCGGCGTGGGCGAGAAGGCCGGCGTGAAGCCGATGGTGCGGGTGATCGCGAGCGCCTCGGCCGGCGTGCTGCCGCGCATCATGGGCATAGGCCCGGTGCCTGCCTCGCAAAAGGCGATGGCGCGCGTCGGCCTCGGCATCAAGGACATGGACGTGATCGAGATCAACGAAGCGTTCGCGGTGCAGGTGCTTTCCTGCTTGAAAGGCCTGGGCGTCGCTTTCGATGACAGCCGCGTCAACCCGAACGGCGGCGCCATTGCCGTCGGGCATCCCTTGGGCGCATCGGGCGCGCGTCTTGCCCTAACCGCCGCGCGCCAGTTGCAGCGCAGCGGCGGACGCTATGCCTTGGTGAGCCTGTGCATCGGCGGCGGCCAGGGCATGGCAGTCGTGCTGGAGCGCGTGTAGCGGCGGCGCAAGCACGTCCAGGCCTCGCGCCCGCCACAGGAATCGGGCGCGTGCGCCGCCGGCGTGTCGCGGCTGACGCGTGCGAGCCTGTGATCGCGCTCAATCCGCTGGCGTAGCGTGGTGCTCTAACGAGAGCATCGCCGTGACCGAGCGCACCCGCCTGACCAGTTCCTCCCAGAGTTTGTCCATGTCCTTGCGGAACACGGTGTCGGCATCGGCGTTGAGCACGTACCAGCCGCCGCGTTCCAGTTCCGCCGCGAGCTGGCCCGGCGCCCAGCCGGAGTAGCCGTTGAAAAAACGCACCCGCTCGGGCGGGGTGCGCAACACGACCTCGACCACGGCGGGATCCATGGCGAAGGACACGTCGCCGAGCACGCGCAGCGCGCCCAACGGATTTTCCCTGGCGCGGAACACGGCGAATAAGCCGGCCGCTTGCACCGGCCCGCCGAGGTACAGCGGTTCGGTGAAGCGCTTCAGCATTTCGTTGTCTGGCAGAATCTGCGCGAGCGAGTGGCGTCCGGGGCGGTTTACGATGAAGCCCACGGTGCTGCCGTCGGGGGCCTGGGTAACCAGCACCACGCTGCGGCGGAAATTGGGATCGGCGAGCGCCGGCGTGGCGACCAGGAACACGCCATTCGGGTTCCTGACCGTCTGTGCCGATGCAAGAGGCGCCGATCCGAGCAAGGCCGCGAGGAGCAAAAGCAGGCGCAGGCTCATCGCTTGCCTTGTACCCGAAAGTTGCAAAAAAATCCGGGCAGGTGATTGTTGAGCATGGTGCATGATAGCGGCATGGCACAGGCCTGTCATGGCGGAATGTGACCCCGGTCCCACCCGGCGGACGCGATAGTCTGCATGCGCTTGCGATGCTTCTGCGCAAATTATGGAAAACAAAGGATTTTCCCTGCGATAGCGCTGGAGCTTGATCTCGGTCGAACTGCAAGCACGCGCTTTGTGCTAGCTTAAGCTGTCCTTTCGGCGCTGCGCACCCAGCCGGCTCGACCAGCCTGCGCTGCGCTAATGCGCGGCAGACTGTTTGACACAGAAGCGAGGCAACGATGAATTTTGAACTTAGCGAAGAACAGCGATTGATCCAGGACACGGCCCGGCGATTCGCCGCGGAGGAAATTGCGCCGACGCTCGAGCAAGAGGAGGCGCAGCACGAATTCCGCACCGATCGCGTCGCCAAAATGGGCTCGCTGGGCTTTTTCTCCTGCGCTTTGCCGGAGGAACTGGGCGGCAGCGGCATGGGTTTCATGGAGTCGGCGCTGATGGCCGAGCAGATAGGTAAAGTGTCTGCGTCCTGGCGGGTGCCGTTCAACATGCAGAATCTGGGGCCGGCGTTGACCGTGACCAAATTCGGCAGCGAGGCGCAGAAGAAGAGGTATGTTCCCGGCTGGGTGGCCGGCACCCAACTCGGTTTCTTCGCCATGACCGAGGCCAACACCGGCTCCGACGTTGCCAGCATGAAGACCCACGCCATCGACCGCGGCGATCACTGGGAGGTCCATGGTTCCAAGATGTGGATTTCGCAAGCGCACGTCGGCGATGCCGGCCTGCTCTATGCCTACACCGATCGGACAAAGGGCAACAAGGGCATGACCGCGTTCATCATCGAGCCGAAGAAGATGAAAGGTTGCAGCGCGCGCGCGATCGAGACCAAGCTCGGTCTGAAATGCGCGCCGACCGGCGAGTTCGCTTTCGACGGCATGAAAGTGCCGAAGGAAAATGTGCTGGGCAAGCCGGGCGACGGGTTTCGCATCTGCATGTGGCAACTGAACCAGACCCGGCTCGGCTGCGCCGCCGGCGCGCTCGGCGTCGCCGGCGGGGCGCTGGAAATCGCCGTCCAGTACGCCAACGAACGCACCCAGTTCGGCAAGCCCATCTCGCAGCATCAGATGATCCAGGCGCAGATTGCCGAAATGGCTGTGGAGCACCAGGCGGCGCAGATGCTGGTATACAAGGCCGCGTGGCTGAAGGACAAGGGCAAGCCGAACCAGTACGAAACCTCGGTCGCCAAGTTTGCGGCATCCGAGGCGGCGGTGCACGCGGCCAACGAGTGCATGAAGATCTACGGCTCGTTCGGGTTTTCGACCGAGTATCCGGCGGAACGTTTCTACCGTGACGCCAAGTCGCTGCAGGTCGTGGAAGGCACGTCCAACATCCAGAAGATCATCATCTCGGGCATGGCCTGCGGGGCTACGCCCAACCGCGAGTAGAGAAAAAAAGGTGGGGGGGAGCAAGCTTGCTCTGAACCCCTTTTACTCAGGTTTATATAGGTCTCCCGATCTTGGAAAGTTGCAACTTCGCAACTTCCCAAGATCGGGAGATTATGGATTCAGAAGCGGGGCAACCCGATGGACAAGGGCTGAGGTATGCTACGTGCCAGGAGGCGTTCATGACCATTTCAACACAAGCGCTGGCCGGCACGAAAGCCGTGCAAACGACGGTCAATGCAAAGACCTGGACTGTCGAGGCGGCCGCACAACTATACGAATTGCCATTCAACGATCTGCTGTATCGCGCCCAAGGACTTCATCGCGAGCATTTTGCCGCCGGCGAAATCGAGCTCGTGACCCTGCTTTCGATCAAGACCGGAGGTTGCCCGGAGGATTGCGCCTATTGCCCGCAGGCGGCGCGTTACCACACCGGGGTCGAGGCGGGCAATCTGCTGCCCCTCGCGGAAGTCGTCGCCGCCGCTGAAGCGGCGAAGCAAAACGGCGCAACGCGTTTTTGCATGGGGGCTGCGTGGCGCGAACCGAAAGCGCGCGATATCGAAAAAGTCCAGGCGATGGTGAGCGCCGTCAAAGCGCTCGGACTTGAAACCTGTGCCACCCTGGGAATGCTGAGCGATCTGCAGGCGCGCCAGCTCAAGCAGTCCGGACTCGATTACTACAATCACAATCTCGACACGGCGCCGGAATTCTACGGCAAGGTCATCACGACGCGGGTGTACCAGGAGCGCCTGGACACGCTGGGCCATGTGCGCCAAGCCGGCATCAAGGTTTGCTGCGGCGGGATCGTCGGCATGGGCGAATCGCGGCTGCAACGCGCCGGCCTGATTGCGCAACTCGCCAACCTCGACCCCTATCCCGAGTCGGTCCCGATCAATCATCTGGTGCAGGTTCCCGGCACGCCGCTGCACGGGGCTGAGCCGCTCGATCCGCTTGAATTCGTCCGTACCATCGCGGTCGCGCGCATCACCATGCCGCGCGCGCGTGTGCGGCTTTCGGCCGGCCGGCGCGAGCTCGGCGAGGCAGTGCAGGCACTGTGTTTCCTGGCCGGCGCGAACTCGATTTTCTACGGTGACAAGTTGCTTACTAGCGGCAATCCGGAGGCAGAAGCGGACCGTGCGCTGCTTGCGAAGCTCGGATTGAGGACGCACGTCGACAGCGGCGCCATGAGTTGAAGCGATTGCAGCGCGCCGCCGCTCGAGTTCAATCTGGCGTAAATTCAAATAACCGCAACAAGATGCGGCCGGGGAGTCCCCGGCCGTTCTTAGGAGCTTATCCATGCAGGGACCGTTGGCCGGCGTGCCGGAGTGGCCCGAGGATCCGGAGGCGCCAAAAAATAAATACAGATTGGAAACCCTTCGCTGAAAGCCGCTCTTATGGAACAACCTTCTTCCCCCAACAGCACCCGCGCCTATTCCTCCCTGAAAAACCGGCTGCCGGCGGGCCCGCGATTTTGGATACTGCTGATCGTGGTGGTTCTCGCTGCGGTCTGGATCGGTCGCTGGATGCATCACAGAAGCACCCATGTCTTCAGTGACGACGCCCGCGTAGACGGGGAAGTCATCGCCATTGCCAGCCGGATACCCGGCTGGTTTATCGACCTGCCGATCATCTAAGGAGATGCGGTCAAACAAGGGCAAGTGCTGGCCCGCATCGACGATCGGGACTCGCAACTGCTACTTGAAGGCTTAAAGGCAAGATTGGCGGCATTGAACGATCAGACCGCCCTGGTAAAAGCCCAGATCACCCAGGTGGACGAAGAAACCCTGGGCAAAGTGCAGCAGGAAAGCAGTTCGGTAACCGCGGCGGAAGCGGCGTTGGCCGCCATGGGTCCCGAGCTCGAGCAGGCAAAGGGCGACTATCAGCGGGCGCAGGAACTGGCCGCGGCCAAGTGGATTTCTCCGCAAGGCTTGAGCCGGGCCCACACGACTTACCTCACGGCCGAGGAAAATTACCGCAAAATCCGGGCCGGAGTGGCTGTGGCAAAAGGCAGCTTGGCAGTGGCGGGAGGCAACCGCAAGCAGCTCCAGGTGCTGGAGCGCCAACTGGCGGTGCTGGCTAAGCAACGCGATGAACTGCGCACCCAAATTCAGCGGCAGGACGCCGATTTGAACGACCGCGCCATCACGGCGCCCGCCGACGGCATGATCGCCAAAACCTTCGCCAACAAAGGCGAATACGTCTCCGCCGGCCAGCGCCTTGCTCTGTTTCACGATCCCGGCAAAATCTGGATCGCCGCCAACGTCAAGGAGACGGACATCGCCGATGTCGAGTTGGGGCAAAAAGCCGATATCGTGGTGGACGCCTACCCCGAGCGTAAATTCAGCGCCACGGTCTACCGCGTCGGACGCACCGCCACCAGCAAATTCGCCCTGCTGCCGGACCCCAACCCCAGCGGCAATTTCACCAAGGTAACCCAGCGGCTGCCGGTGAGGCTGCTGTTCGACCAAAAGGATGTCCTGTTGCGCCCCGGCATGATGGTGGAGGTGGACATTGACATCCGCAAGCGCTGAACCGGAAATCCCCTCGTCCGCCCAGCGCTGGGTCATCACCGTCACGGTGATGCTGGGGGCCTTGTCGGCGGTATTGGCCACCACCATCATCAATGTGGCCATTCCCCAGATTCAGGGCGCTTTCGGCATGACCCAGGATCATGCCCAGTGGCTGTTCTCCGGAACCTTGGCGGCCGTGACCGTCACCATGATGCTCAATGCCTGGCTGGTGCAAAGTTTCGGCGAGCGCAATACCTTCGTCGCCGCTCTCGTCATATTCCTCGCGGCTTCGGTAACGGGGGGATTGGCTCCCAACGCGGCCGTTCTCATCGCCTGCCGCATCGCCCAGGGCGCTATGGCGGGGGTAATGCAGCCACTGGCCATGTACACCTTGTTCAGAATTTTCCCACCCGAAAAGCGCGGCCAGGCCATGGGCATCTACGGCATCGGCATCGTCCTGGCTCCGGTATTCGGCCCGACGGTCGGAGGCATGCTCATCGACGCCTTCAACTGGCGCTATGTGTTTTTCATGGCGGTGCCCACCAGCATCATCGGGATCGTGGCGGGAATCCTCTACATGCCCGGCAAGGAGTCCGGACCCCAGCGGACCCGCCTGGACTGGCAGGGATTCCTGATCATGCTGGCATTCATGGGATGCCTGCTGATCGGTTTGTCCAACGGGCAGCGGGAAGGATGGGGCTCCAGCACCATTCTGCGCCTGCTGATCGCCTCGGCGCTGCTCTTGGTCGGGTTTCTCATGTGGGAATCCCGCACCTCCCATCCGCTGCTGGACTTGCGGATTTTCTCCAACCAGCGTTTTGCCGCGGCCAGCGCGGTGGCCTTCACCATCGGGCTGGGACTGTTGGGTTTCACCTATCTGGTGCCCCAATTTGCCCAGACCATTCAGCGCTTCACTCCCACCGACTCGGGGCTCATCATGATGCCGGGAGGTTTGGCCCTGGCCATTGTGTTCCCTTTGGCCGGACGATTGAGCGACCGGCTCCCCCCGCATCAACCGGTATTCGTCGGTTTATTCTGCTTTTCCGTCTGCGCTTATTTAATGTCCCGCTTGGATGCGAACAGCTCTTTCTGGCACATCTCCCTGCTCATCCTATTCAGCTGGATCAGCATGGGCTTGGTCAATCCCCCCCTTAACGCCGGGGCCCTGCGTTCCCTCAGCCCGGAACTGTTGGCACAAGGTTCCGGGATGATCAATTTTTTCCGCCAATTGGGGGGCGCCATCGGGGTAAACCTGCTCACCGTCATGCTGGACCGCCGCACTTTCTTTCACGGCGACGCCCTTACGGAATTGCAATCCCCCGCCAATCCGGCGACTGCCGAATTCCTCAGATTAACGGGGCAATTATTGGCTCAAGGCGGCGCTTCAGAGGATTTGCAACAATCCGGAGCCCTTCACTTTCTGGGACAGGTGATTTCCGCCCGGGCCAGCGCGATGGGCTTTCAGGATGGATTCATGATCGTATCCATACTGTTCGCGATCACCTTGATCCCGGCTTGGGCTATGGGTGTCGTAGGACGCCCCGAAGGAAGTCCCCTTGGGGGACGCCCCGAAGGAAGTCCCCTTGGGGGACGCCCCGAAGGAAGTCCCCTTGGGGGACGCCCCGAAGGAAGTCCCCTTGGGGGACGCCCCGAAGGAAGTCCCCTTGGGGGACGCCCCGAAGCAAGTCCCCTTGGGGGACGCCCCGA
>JACRAS010000042.1 GCA_016234705.1 Betaproteobacteria bacterium
GCCCGACGAGGGCCACCGTTGCCCCCAGGCTCACCAGTTCGTGCGCGGTGCAGCGCCCAATGCCGCTGCCGCTGCCCGTCACGATGATAATTTGTCCGGCGAAAAGCCCGGGACGGAAAACCGATTGGTAAGCCATGCTTGCTACTTTCCCTCTCAAAGGTTGGTGGGGTACGGCCGAATCCGCGACCGGCTTCGGGCAGAATCAACTCTTGAACACCGGCGCGCGGCGCGCTTCGAACGCGGCCAGCCCTTCGCTCACATCTTCGTCAAACAGCGCGTCCACGACGACCTCCTCCTCGAAGCGCAACGCCGCATCCCATTGCATATCCAGGCCGCGACGGCCGAGCCGTTTCATCAAGGCCAGCCCCGGACGGCTGCGCTGCGCCAGGGTTTGGCAGTATTCGAGGGCGGCTTGTTGCAGCCGCTCCGGGCCCACGACGTAATTGACGAGCCCGAACTGCAGGGCTGTCTCCGCGTCCACCCGGCGCGCACTGAAAAAGAGGTCCAGCGAGCGCCGCAGCCCGATCAGGCGCGGCAGACGCTGGCTGCCGCCCCAGCCGGGTACCAGACCGTACTGTGCATGCTGATCGCCAAAGAGGGCATCGCTGGCGGCAAAAACCACATCGCAGGCGAGCATCAACTCAAGTCCTCCCGCAAGGCACAGGCCGTGAACGGCGGCCACGACGGGCAAGTCGCTTGCCTCCAGCGCCTTGAGCACCTCACTGCCGTGAATAAATTCGGCGAGACGGGCACGCTCGGCCCGCAGCGCCTTGATCTCGTCGAGGTCGGCGCCAGTGCAGAAATGCTTGCCCCGCGCGCGCAGCAGGATCACCCGGATACCCGACCCCGGCGCCTCCAGTCTTCGCAGCGCCTTCGGCAGCGCCTCTTGAATGCCCACTGAAAGACAATTAAATTTCTCCGGCCGGTTTAGCTCGACGATCCCCACCGGCCCCACCATCTCAACGAGCACGGGATCCACACCGCTCATGACTTTTTCCTCTGTCCCGCTCGCTTTCCTTCGCCACTATTGCTCACATCCTCAACTTAAACTCAAGTCCGACAGGTGCGCTAGTTCACCGTCACCCAATCGCCTATAGGCTCGTAGACCTTGCGCTCGGCGTTGATGCGGTAGAGCTTGACCGCGCTGAAGCCCTTGCGCCGGTCGGGGCCGAAGCTGATGGGCGGCGTAATGCCCTTGGTGTCGAAATTGCGCAACTGGCTCATCCCATCACGCACCTTTTCGCCGGTCGGGTTGGGCCCGGCCTTGCGCAGCGCTTCGACCAGCACCATGGCATTGACATAGCCTTGGACGAAGTTCGAGTACATCACATCGCCAAGCTTGGCGTCCTCGGTCTTCTCGTACTTCTTGACGGCTGCGCGCATGGCCACGATGCCGGGCACCGATGTCTCGTTCCATTTGGCCCAGGGACCTACGCCGATGAAGTTCTTGGCGAGGTTCTGGCCGCCGGGCTGGCTGAGGATCAGGTCGGGCTCGCGGTCCATGGTCTGGGTCGTGCCGAAGACCGTGACGTCAAGGCCGACCTTGGCCGCATCGCGCAGGATGGCCGCGACGTGGGCGCCGGCCAGTTGCACGATCACGTATTTCACGCCGGCTTGCTTCAGGGTGAGCATCTGGGTGGTCGCATCGGTTTCGCGCAGGTTCATCACGACTTTGGCCGCAACCGGCTTGCCATATTTCTGCATCCGCAGCTCGGTGGCCCGCAAGGCTTCCAGGCCGAACTGGACGTCGGGGTAGACCACCCCGATCTTCGGGTCCTTGTCGCCGATGGTGTTGAACACATAGTCAATCGCGGCGAAGACGGTGTCTTGATAGCTGGCGAAGATGTTGAACACCCAGGGGTGCGGCGGGTTGGACGCCAGTTCCGGCACGCCGACGCCCATCAGCGGCAATTTGATCGACTCCATCAGGGGTTTGGCCGCGAACAACCCGTCGGTGGTCACGATCATGGCGGCAAGGGCGTTGTCCTGCTGAGCGAACTTGCGCAGGAAACCCAACTCCTTCTGCACGTCGCGCGCCGCGTTCTCCTGCAATAGTTCAACCTTCCTGCCGGTGACGCCGCCTGCATCGTTCACCTCCCGCAGATAGATGTTGAATCCGGCCGCGTATGTCTTGCCATGGTAGGAAGACGGGCCGCTGAGATCGTTGGCGACCGCAAAGCGATAGGTTTCCTGGGCAGCCGCCGTACCACTGAAAGCACCGAGGGCGATAGCCGCCGACGCGGCCAGCGTGCCGATCAATTTGCGCGATTGTCCGCCAGCGGAAGGGAAAATTCTCTCGAACATGTTTATCTCCTCGTGTTTACGCTCGGTTTGAACATTGCGGGCGGCGAAGACCATGCCGCCGCCCTGCTCTTGTTTGCGCGCGCACCGTCAAGCCGCGCGACACGTCTATATTATCAGAGATAACGGCGATCGGCCCTGTCGTCGGGGACGACGATGCCCAGCTTCTCCAGCATTGGCCGTGTGTCGGAGATGTACTGATTCCGAAGTTCCTCGTTGCCGGCCTGGCGGATTCCCCATCTGACATACTTCGCGCTGAATTTCGATTCGGAAGTGCCGAACATGTCGAGGGCGGCCGGCCACCATTTGTGGATCAGGCGCTGCGCTTCGGCCAAACCTTCGGGCGTTTGGCACAGGACAGTCAGGTTCTGGTAACCGAGCGTTGCATGAAACACTTCATCGCGGTGCAGGCGCGGGGCCACCGAGCGTAGC
>JACRAS010000043.1 GCA_016234705.1 Betaproteobacteria bacterium
GCAGTGTCGACGCCCATGCTACTTGAGGAGGCCTATACGGCGCTGGAGCGCGGTACTATCGATGCCATGCAGACCACCCCTGGCAGTGCGATGGGTTTCAAGTATTACGAACCCGCTCCCTATGTAACGCAACTCGGAGCTCCGACCGCGATCTGCGGAGTAATCATGAACAAGGCGTTCTACGACAAGCTTCCGGCGGACCTGAAGAAACTGTTCGACGAGGAACTCAATCCCGCGTTGGTGAACTTGATAACCAATAGTTATGAGAAAGTCGCCATTGGGGCTTATGACAAATTCAGGGAGATTTTCAAGGCCAAAGGGAAAGGCGAGGTCATTGCCCTGTCTCCCGAGGAAAGGGCCAAGTTCGTCAAACCGACCGAACCCGAATGGGCGGCCTGGGTAAAAGAAGCCAACAAACGAGGCTATGCCGGCGAGGCCATGATGGCCGACTTCAAGGCGACCTTGAAGAAGAACGGCATGGCCCCTCCGTTTTGATGTCAAGGGTTCGCTCCCATTGATTATGGGCGGAGTGTCTGAGGGAATGGTGAATTGGATTTGCTACTTTTAGAAGAGAGGAGGTCCAAATGTTAAAGTCAATAAGCGCTTTTGCCGCGTTGGTGACAGTCCTGATTCTGGGGGCTACCCCTGGGAGCTGGGCCGCCGAGCCGATTCAATTGGAATTCGGTAATTGGTTGCCCAGTACCCACCCGCAATCAGTAGGTTCCTTGGAGCCTTGGAAAAAAATGGTGGAGGAAAAAACCAAAGGCCGCGTGAAGGTGAATCTCTATCACGCCGGGGTATTGGGAACGTCCCGGGCGGTGCTGAACGATGTCAAGGGCGGCGTTTACCACCTGGGCCTGCTGGTGCCCGTCTATTACTACGACACCCCGCTTTTCAAGTTTCTGATCGGGGAACTGCCGTTCGCCCTGCCCGGACCTATCGTCGGCACCCGGGTGATGAACGAGTTCGTCGAAAAGCATGGCGAGGATGTTTTCGACAAGCTCAATGTCAAGAACGTGGGCGTTTTCGTTTCCGATGCCTACGTGATGTTCGGCACCAAGCCGATTCGGAGGATCGAGGATCTGAAGGGCATGAAACTGCGTGCGCCTGGCAAGTCCTGGGTGCAGATCGCCAAGGACTGGGGGGCGGTGCCCACTCCCATGCAGCCCGAGGAGGCCTATACGGCGCTGGAACGGGGCACCATCGACGTGATGCAGTATTCCCCCACCGGCTCCCTGGGCTGGAAGTATTTCGAGCCGGCCCCCTACGTCACCAAAATGGAGGCGCCCATCATTGTCGGCGGGATGATTATGAACAAGGCGTTCTACGACAAGCTGCCGGCCGACCTGAAGAAATTATTCGATGAGGAACTGAACCCGGCCTTGATAAAGATGATGGTGAACGTTTATGAAAAAGGTGCTGCGGAGGCCTTGGAGAAAATGAGTCAAAGCTTCAAAGCCAAAGGCAAGGGCGAGGTCATCACTCTTGCTCCCGAGGAAAAGGCCAAGTTCGTCAAACCCACCGAACCCGAGTGGGCCGCCTGGGTGAAAGAAGCCAACAAGCGGGGCTATCCCGGCGAGGCCATGATGGTAGATTTCAAGGCGATCCTGAAGAAGCACGGCCTTGCCCCGCCGTTTTGATGCCAAGGGCGGGCTCGCCTTGGGCATCGGCGGGGTGTTTTTAGAAGCGGTGAGAGATTGTGAAAAAATCGTCGCGAGCATGCGAACGACAAGACGACAAAACAACAAAACATATTATGCAGAAAGGGGAGGAGAGGGCGAGTGAGCAACGAAGCAGTTGTATTCACAAGCTCTGAGAAAATTTATTATTCTAATATCGACGGAGGAGACTCAAATGTTCATGTTGAAGTCAATAAGCGTTTTTGTCGCGTTGGGGGCAGCCCTGACTCTGGGGGCTGCTCCTGCGGTCCGCGCGGCCGAGCCGTTTCAATTGGATCTCGGCAATTGGACGCCCAGCACCCACCATCTGGCCGTGAATGCCTTTGAGCCCTGGAAAAAAATAGTGGAGCAAAAAACCCAGGGCCGCGTGAAGGTGAACGTCCATCACGGCGGCGTGCTGGGGACATCCCAGGCGACGCTGAACGACGTGAAGGGCGGCGTTTACCACGTGGGCTTGATCGCTGCGTCGTATTACTACGACACGCCGCTGTTCAAGCTCGTCATCGGTGAACTCCCCTTCGCCCTTTCCAATCCCATCGTTGCCGCCAAGCTGATGACCGAGTTTGCCGATAAGCACGCGAAGGATGTTTTCGACACGCTCAACGTCAAGAACATGGGGATTCTCGCCACCGACGGCTATGTGATGTTCAGCACTAAGCCGATCCGGCGGATCGAGGATCTGAAAGGCATGAAACTACGGGCGGTGGGGAAAGGCTGGGTGCAGATCGCCAAAGAGTGGGGGGCGGTGCCGACGCCGATGAAAACAGAGGAAGGCTATACGGCGCTGGAGCGCGGTACTCTGGATATTTTTCAGGTCAGCCCTACCAGTGGGATAGGTTATAAGTATCACGAACCTGCTCCCTATGTGACGCAACTGGGAGCCCCAATCGTGATCGGCGCGATGATCATGAACAAGGCGTTCTACGCCAAGCTTCCGGCGGACTTGAAGAAACAGTTCGATGAAGAACTTAATCCGGCGTTATTGAACCTGATCAACGAGAGTTATGACAAAGGCGCCAATGCGTCTTATGACAAGATGAGGGAGATTTTCAAGGCCAAGGGAAAGGGAGAAGTCATTGCCCTTTCTCCCGAGGAAAGGGTCAAGTTCGTCAAACCGACCGAACCCGAGTGGGCCGCTTGGGTGAACGAGGCCAACACGCGGGGCTATCCTGTCGAGCTCATGATGGCGGATTTCAAGGCGATCCTGAAGAAAAACGGTATTGCCACGCCGTTCTGACGTATCTTCGATTAGACCAGCGCGTCTCTACTGCCATGCCGATTTTGGGATGGCAGTAAAGTTATTTGTGCTTGATTCCCGGGGGAGCTGAAAATGCGTTTTTTGAACTGGGTCACGGAGATTTTTCGTTGGGGGGCGGTCGCCACCGTGGCGGCGATGATGTTGCTGATTGCCTATGCCGTTCTGATGCGGGCGGTGGCGGAGCCGGTGGGGGGCGAGCACGAGCTCATAGAGCTGATGATGGTGGCCATGGTGATGCTGGGACTGGCCTATACCCAGAAAGAGCAAGGCCATATCACCATCGGCCTGTTGGTGGATCGGTTTTCCCCGCGCTGGCAAGCGGCCGCGGATTTGTTGGGGGCCTTGTTGGTGTTCGCCAGTTGTGGACTGATCGGCTGGGCCAACTTGCGGATGGCGGTGGAATATGCCACCGAAAGCCCGATGTCCACGGACTTTCTTTCGGTCCCGCTTTATCCGTTCAAGATTATCGTAGGTTTGGGTTTCTGGTTATGGGGATTGCAGGCGGTTTCCCGCATTCCGGATATTTTTAGGGCGATCGGCGATGGTCAGGCTCTGGCGAGCCAAGGGAGGCACGTATGAACCCTTCCGTGGAAACGGTCGGCCTGATCGGCATGGCGCTCATGTTCCTGCTGATGTTCCTGCGGGTGCCCATCGCCGTCGCCATGTCCGTTCCGGGCATTCTCGGCGCCTGGTACTTGCGCGGCTGGGAGCCGATGACTACCGTGCTCAATACCGTGGTGTGGAGCCGAAGTTACAGCTACACGCTTTCCGCCATCCCCATGTTCGTGCTGATGAGCGAGTTGATTTATCTCTCCGGGATCAGTGGTGAGCTGTTCAGCGTGTTTCGGAAATGGCTTGGGGCACTCAGAGGCGGGTTGGCGCTGGCTACCGTGGGGGCGTCGGCCATATTCGCCGCGGCGTGCGGCTCCAGTGTCGCCAGCACCGCCACCATGGGGATTGTTGCCTCCAAGGAAATGCAGAAGGCCGGCTACTCGGATATGTTGAGTTCAGGGGCGGTGGTTGCCGGAGGGACATTGGGGATATTGATACCCCCCAGTACGGCTTTCATCATCTATGGGATGCTGACCGAGGAATCCATCGGCAAGTTGCTCATTGCCGGAATCTTGCCGGGGATAGTTCTTACGCTGCTTTACATGTTGACCGTGTATGGCGCGGTGTTGCTGCGACCCGGCCTGGGGCCGGCGGCGGAGCGCAGCTCGTGGCTTGAGCGGTTCGTATCGCTGCGGTCGATCTTGTGGATCGCTATCTTGTTCGTGGTGGTGATCGGCGGCATGTATGTCGGAATATTTAGCCCCACCGAGGCCGCCGGGGTGGGAGCTTTCGGCGCCTTCGTCATCGCGTTGATACGCCGTCGGCTGACCTGGGGCCGATTTCTGGAGAGCCTGAGCAGTACGGTGAAGGTCACGGGATTTTTGTTCGCCATCATCCTGGGAGCGTTCATCCTCAATTATTTTCTGGCGATTACCCGCTTGCCGGCCCATTTGGCGGAGTTTATCAGCGGCTTGGGCTGGCATCCAATCGCCATCATGCTGGTGATTTTGCTGATGTATGTGTTCCTGGGCGCCATCATGGATGCCCTGGCGATGGTGGTGATCACCATTCCCATCATCCTGCCGACCGTGAAAGCCCTGGGTTTCGACCTGATCTGGTTCGGGGTGATTATCGTGGTGATGATCGAAATGGCCCTTATCAGTCCCCCGGTGGGGATGGGATGCTTCGTCTTGCAGGGGGTCAATCCCAGCTTGCGCATGGAGGACATCTACAAGGGAGGCTTGCTGTTCATGCTGCCTATCTTCGTGCTGATCGCGCTGCTGATCGCTTTCCCGGACATCGCCCTGTTGCTGCCGCGCTTCATGGACTGATCCGGAACATGCGCCCATGCGGATCTTCCCGGATCGCGGAAACCTTACTTTAATTCAGGGGAGTAGTTCAGCGTGCAGCAAAAAAAGAAAGCGCCCAAAGCGGAATCCGCGCCTTTAGCCGGGGTGCGGGTGGTGGACCTGACCACGGTGTTGATGGGGCCCCTGGCCACCCAGTTGATGGGGGACATGGGAGCCGACATCATCAAGATCGAACCTCCCGATGGCGACGTGACCCGCGACATCGGGCCGAGCCGCCACCCGAAAATGGCGGGAGTGTTTTTCCACGCCAACCGCAACAAGCGCAGCGTCGTGCTGGATCTCAAGAAGCCGGCGGCCAAGGCGGCTTTGCTCAAGCTGGCCGAGAGCGCCGACGTGTTCATCTATAACGTCCGGCCCCAGGCCATGGAGCGGCTGGGGCTTACTTATGAGGTCGTATCCCGAGTCAATCCGCGGATCATCTTCTGCGGCTGCTACGGTTACGGCCAGAATGGCCCCTATGCCGCCAAGCCCGCCTACGATGATCTCATCCAGGGGGCCACCGGGATACCGGCGTTGGTGGGCATGGTAACCGGGGAGCCCCGCTATTTGCCCACGGTGATCGCCGACAAGACCGTGGGACTCACCACCCTGTATGCGGTGCTGGCCGCCTTGTTTTTTCGCGAGCGCACCGGCCGGGGGCAGGCCATCGACGTGCCCATGTTCGAGACCATGGCCCAGTACGTTTTGCTGGAGCATTTGTACGGCAAGGTGTTTGTGCCCCCGTTGGGGAGCACGGGGTACGTCCGCATGTTGGCCCAGGACCGCAAGCCCTACGCCACCCGCGATGGCCATATCTGCGCCCTGCCTTATACCGATGCGCACTGGCAGCGGTTTTTTGATCTGTCCGGGCGGCCGCAACTCAACACCGACCCGCGTTTCGTCGATATCGCCAATCGTACCCGGCACATCGGCGAGCTGTACGCCATTATCGGGGAGGCCATGCGGGAAAAAACCACCGCGGAATGGCTGGATCTGCTCGAACAGGCCGATATCCCCTGCATGCCCATGCACACCCTGGATTCTCTGCTGGAGGATCCCCATCTGCGGCAAGTCGGTTTCTTCGAGACCTTGGAACACCCCACCGAGGGTCGGATCATAAACATGGGCGTACCGGTCAACTGGTCGGTTTCCCCTGGCGGGACGTTCCGCTACGCTCCGCGTCTGGGAGAGCATACCGAAGAAGTGTTGCGGGAAGCGGGATACTCGGAACAGCAGATAGCGGCGCTTCTCGAGGAAGGGGCCGCCGCGGCTGCGGCCCGCTGACCCCGTTAGGCGCAAATCAAAGTGCGAACGACAACTTGTTGGTTCTGGAACGGAATTAATGGCAAGAATATTTCGGGGCGGCTGTTGGCCGAAGGCGAACCCCGTTTTTCCAGCGAAGTCTGGAAAAATGTATAGAGTTACGTCAATCAGCGGGATGAGCGCTCGCGGCGAAACGGGGCGAGACCTGTTTCCGGCGTAGAACTGCGGGGGTGCAACATGGGGACCAGGAAGAATTCGGCCAGGAATATCAATGAAGCGCTGAAGCAATGCGAAAAACGCTTCCGTACTCTTATCCATCTGTCCTCCGAACGGTACTGGGAGCAGGATGAAAACTGCCGTTTCACCTTGGTCAGCGGCGGCACTTCGGAGCACGGAATCGATCCGACGAGTTTAGTCGGCACATTCCGCTGGGACCGGGGCGCGGTTCCGGTCGGCGACAGCGGCAGCTGGGACAAGCACAAGGCCGTCCTGCAAGCGCGGCAACCTTTCGCCGATTTTCTGTTCAAGCGCCTCGATTCCAAGGGCGAGCTGCGCTACATCAGCGCCAGCGGAAAACCCGTATTCGACGACAAGCGGAGCTTCCGCGGGTACCACGGCATTGCCAAGGACGTGACCCGAGAAAAGCGCGAGGAACTGCTGCTGCGGCTGGAGCATACGGTAACCCGCTCCCTCGCCGTGGCGGAGGGCGCCTTGGCGCCCCTCAAGGCGGTAATTCAGGCCGTATGCGAGACGGAGGGTTGGGACGGCGGCGTTTATTTTCGACTGGACGCCCACGCCAACCTGCTGCGCTTGAGTCCCGAGGAATGCTGGAGCATCGAGGACCCCGCGGTCAAGCGCTATATCGGCGGTATGCGCGTAGTTATTTCTCCAGGCGTCGGCCTGGCGGGCCGGGTGTGGCAATCGGGACAAGCGCTATGGGTCACCGATCTTGGCACCGACGCCCGCGCGACGATGTCGAAGATTGCGCGCGAAACCGGCATGCACGGCTCATTCGTATTTCCCGTCATATCAGAGGGAAAAACCGTCGGCGTGCTCGCTTTCGTCAGCCGCGAATTGCGCCACCCCGAGGAGCGGCTGCTGGATACGATCCATGTCATCGGCAGCCAGCTCGGCCAATTCGTCCAGCGCAAGCAGGCCGAAGACATCCTGCGGGAAAGCCAGGAGGAATTGCGCCGCTTTCGCGCCGCCATGGACAGCTCGGCGGACCTGGTCCTGCTGGTCGATCGCGCCACGATGCGTTACCTGGACTTCAACCAGACCGTGTGCAGAGCGCTCGGATATTCGCGGGAAGAGCTGCTCAAAATGGGGCCGGAGGATCTCGTTTTGCGTCAGCAGGATCTCCTGCCGATGGGCCGCGAGGAGCTGGAGCGGGCCCACGACGAGCTGATCACGAACCCGGGCGTCCACACCGGCTTGAGGGCCGTTTATCGCTGCAAGGACGGTTCGCGGCTGCCGGTCGAGGTGACGCGCACTGCGCTGTCCTCGGGCGGCTCTTACATTACCGTCGTCATCTCACGCGACATACGCGAGCAGATTGCCGCCGAGAATGCGCTGCGCGAAAGCGAGGAACGCTTCCGTAGCCTGACCCAGTTGTCATCGGATATGTATTGGGAGCAGGACGATCAGTACCGTTTCACCTCGATTGCCGGACGCGGCTTGGAGCGGGTCAAAGCCCGCGACTTCCAATTTATCGGCAAGAAACCGTGGGAGCTGAATTACATCAATATGTCGGCGGACGACTGGGCCGCGCATATGGCGATTCTGGAAGCGCATCGGCCGTTTCACGACCTGGAGCTGTGCCGGGAGAACGAATCCGGCAAGAAGGTGTGGGTCAACGTCAGCGGCGAGCCCGCGTTCGACGCCTCCGGCGCGTTCAAGGGCTACCGCGGCGTCGGCAAGAACATCAGCGAGCGCAAGCAGGACGAGGAGCGCATCCGGTACCTGGCGAATCACGACGCGCTGACGTCGCTGCCGAACCGGGCCATGTTCAGCGAAGTGCTCAACCTCGCGCTCCACAACGCGCGGCGCTACAACGGCACTTTCGCCGTGCTGTTCATCGATCTGGACCGCTTCAAGATCATCAACGACACCTTGGGTCACGAGGCCGGGGACAAGCTGCTGCAGGAAATGGGCACACGCCTTTCCCAGACCGTGCGCACGAGCGACGTCGTCGCCCGGCTCGGTGGCGACGAGTTCGTGGTGCTGGTCCGGGAAGTAAGCGAACCCAAGCAGGTCGAGGCGGCCGCGCGCAAGATCCTTTCCGCCCTGATCAAGCCGATGTTCATACGCGAGCAGGAATGCAGGGTGACGGCAAGCATCGGCATCTGCATGTATCCGGCGGACGCCCAGGACGAGCAGTCGCTGATGAAGAACGCCGATATCGCCATGTACCGCGCGAAGGAGGAAGGCAAGAACACCTACAAGTACTACTCCGAGGAGACCAACGTTCATTCGTTCGAACGGATGGCCCTGGAGACGAGCCTGCGCCGGGGTCTGGAGCGCGAGGAATTCTTCCTTCATTACCAGCCCAAGCTGGATCTTCAATCAGGGCAGATCAGCGGCGTGGAAGCGCTGGTGCGCTGGCAGCACCCCGAGCTGGGCATGGTGCCACCCGCCCAGTTCATCCCGCTCGCCGAGGAGACTGGGCTGATCGTGCCGATCGGCAAATGGGTGCTGACCACCGCTTGCGCGCAGAATGTCGCCTGGCAGCGCGAGGGCCTGCCGCCATTGCGCATGGCGGTCAACCTGTCGGCGCGCCAGTTCGCCGATGAAGATCTGCTCAAGCACATCGCCGGGGCGCTGGAGCAGAGCGGGATGAAGGCGGAATTGCTGGAGATGGAACTCACCGAGAACATGATGATGCAGAACGCCGAACGGGCAGGCAAGGTGCTTGCCGCGATCAAGCAGTTGGGCGTGCGGCTCGCCATCGACGATTTCGGGGTTGGCTACTCCTCGCTTGCGAACCTGAAGCGCTTTCCGATCGACACGCTCAAGGTGGACCGCTCTTTCATTCGCGACATTCCGCAGGATTCCGAGGACAAGGCGATCACCCGGGCGATCATCGCCATGGGCAAGAGTCTCAACCTCACCGTCGTCGCTGAAGGGGTGGAGACGCCGGAGCAGGAGACGTTCCTGCGCGAGCACGGCTGTGACGAAACTCAAGGCTATCATTTCAGCAAGCCCATCGACGGCGACGAGTTCGCCGCGCTGCTTCGCCAGCGCATCGAGCCGCCGAGGAAATAGAAATTCGCCGGGGTGTTCCAGCAAAAAAACAGCCATGTGCGCGCGATCGCGCGGGCGAGGCGTTGCCGTTTCGCTCCTCGCTGCCAGCCGCTGGTGGAGCGGGAAATCAGCGTGGTGGCCATCGGGCGCTTCACTGCGGCTATACTAGCCGCAGACGTCACACCCGGATCACTCGGAGGTGGGTGCGACTCGTTACGGAGAAGTCCGGTGCGGGGGATTATTGAATTCATCGAGCAATGAGCAACAGAGGTCCGATAGCATGCACAAAACACTCAACCTGCCCATAATCGACTTTCACACTCACATCATGCCCGACAAGCGGACGGCCGGTGGGATGCGTTGGTTGCAGAATATGGCGGCCGCAGACCCGAATGGGCTTTTCCGTGAGACGGCCGTGGACGTTGATCTCACGTCGGACAAGGCTCGGAGTATGTTGATAGATGCCGGAGTCGATTACTACTTCAACATGTTCTTCCCGATCAAGGAGGGTTCCACGGACGAAGTGAACCGGTGGAACTACCGGCTGTCGCTGCAAGACCCCCGCTGCATCCCCTTCGTCTCTCTGCTGCCTGGGGACGCCGACAAGACGGGGATCCTCGATCAGGCGTTCAACGAAAACGGCTTCCTGGGGTTGAAGCTGCATCCCTATGTGCAGAGCATCTCGGTGGTGGATCCCCGGCTCTACGAGGTCTACGACTATTTGCAGGCAGTGGGAAGGCCGGCACTCATCCATACAGGTTTCGAGGACATGTATAGAACGGATTCCAATCAAGATGGACTGAGGGCGTTGTTGCAGCAGTTCCCGCGTTTAACGCTCGTCATCCCGCATCTTTGCTATCCGGACGTGGACGCCGCCTTCCGCTTCCTGGAACAGTATCCGCGCACATACCTTGACGCGACGAACGCCCTCTGGTGTTTCAAGCTGATACCGCCGAAGGATATCTGGTGGGACATGATCGAACGACACAGCGAGCGCATGGTATTCGGAACGGATTTTTCCATGGGCATGCACTTCCCCGCCCAGCTCTACGAGCATTTTGCTCAATTGCCCTTGAGCACCAAAGCCAAAGGTGATTTGCTCTTCAGAACAGCGGCGAGAATGGCCCGTCGGTGCGGGCGGGAATTGACGATCGGTGGAGAACCCCTTTGAATCATCCGGCAGACGCGTCCCGCGACGACGCCTGTGCCTCAAGCGGCGGCTTCTCGCTCGATGCCGGCGTGCGCAGCAGACAACCCGGCGCTTTGAGCGGAGTGTCCAGGAAAAAACGGTGAGGACACTAGCATGAGCAATACAAGCGGTCGGGAAATTATCGTCGTCGGCGGCGGCATCGGCGGCGTGGCGATGGCGCTCGCGCTCGCCAAGCGCGGGCTGCGCTCGCGCGTGCTGGAAAAGGCGCCGGAGTTCGGCGAGATCGGCTACGGCATCCAGCAGGGGCCGAACGCCTACCGCATGCTCGACTGGCTCGGCGTGATGAAGGCCCTCGAGCCGCAGGCGGTATTCACCAAAAACATGATCCTGATCGACGCGCTCACCGACAAAGAGTTGACGCGCATTTCCTGCGGCCCCGCGTTTCACCAGCGCTTCGGCGCGCCTTACACGGTGGTGCACCGGCGCGATCTGCACGGGGCGCTGCTCGATGCCTGCCGGCAGCGCGACGAAATCTCGCTGCATACCTCGAAGGAGCTGGTGGATTTCACCGACCGCGGCACGAGCGTGATCGCGCGTTTCGCCGACGGCTCCGAATACGAGGGCGCGGCGCTCATCGGCGCCGACGGCCTGCGCTCGCGCGCGCGGGAGATCGTGATCGGCGACGGCCCGCCGCGTCCCGCCGGCCACGTCACTTACCGCGGGGTGGTGCCGTTCGACCAGATCAAGGACCAGTCGCACTTCGACGACATGGTCATCTGGATCGGCCCCAATCTGCATTTCGTGCAATACCGGCTGCGCGGCGGCACGGTGATGAATAACGTCGCCACTGTCGTCAGCGGGAAGTTCGCGCGCGGCGAGCGCGAGAATTACGGCGGGCCAGACGAATTGACGGAAGTCTTCTCGCGGACGACCCCGCACGTGCAGGAAATGCTCTCCTACGTCGGCAAGGACAAGAACTGGATGCTGCACGACCGCGACCCCCTGCCGGGCTGGACGCGCGGCAACGTCACCCTGCTCGGCGACGCGGCGCATCCGACGCTGCAATACCTCGCGCAAGGGGCGTGCATGGCGATCGAGGACGCCGTCGTGCTGGCGGCGAAGCTGGAAAAGGCGGGCAAGGACGTGAACGCGGCGCTGCTCGCCTACGAAAAGGAGCGCTACCTGCGCGCCATCCGGGTGCCGATCACCGCACGCATTTTCGGCGAAATCATCCACTGCGACGGCGGCGCGCGCGATCTGCGCAACCACTTGATGGCGCAACGCACGCCGGACACGACCTGGGAAGTGGACTGGCTCTACAAGGGCATCGAGGTGCCGGCGTAAACGTGCCCCTGGCGAGCCCGGCGCCCTGTTCGCCGCGGTGCAACGATCACGAGGTCGAGCTCGCCGTGATCATCGGCAAGCGCGGCAACAATATCCCGAAGGAAAAGGCGCTGGAGTACATCTGCGCCTATTCGACCTTCAGGCCGATGTCCTTCACCACTTTGCCCCATTTCACGTAATCGGACTTCATGCGCTCGGCCAGACTCTCGCGCGTGCCGCCGATGGGAATCAGCCCCTGAGAGGCAAAACGCTCGCGTATATCGTCCATCTTCAGGATGCGGTTGATTTCGGCGTTGAGCTGCATCACGATCTCGCGCGGCGTGCCGGCGGGGGCGAAATAGTTCCACGAGGCGTTCGCTTCGAATCCCGGCAGGGTCTCGGCGATGGCAGGCACCCCGGGTGCCGCATCAAGTCGCTTCGCGCTGCCCACTGCAATCGCTTTCAACTTACCGCTTCTTACGTATGGCATGGTCTGCGAAATGCCGGCGGTGGAGAGCTGCACCTGCCCGGAGATCAGGTCCGGCAGCATCTGGCCGCTGCCTTTGTACGGCACATGCACCATGTCGATTCCGGTCATGCTTTTCAGAAGCTCCATCGACAGATGGTGGGTGCTTCCATAGCCGGAAGAGCCGTAACTGTACTTGCCAGGATTGGCCTTGAGATGAGCGATCAGCTCGGTCAGGTTGTTTGCCGGAATCGACGGATGCACCGTCAGCAGGAGATCGATGAAAGCGGCCTGCACCACAAATGCGAAATCCCGGTCCGGATTGTACGGGAGGGACTTGTAGACGTGAGGGTTGATCGCCATCTGGATGTCGGTGCCCAGCAGCAGCGTATAGCCGTCCGGCGCCGACTTCGCGACGAACTCGGTGCCGATGTTTCCCCCGGCGCCGGGCTTGTTATCGATAAGGATCTGCTGGCCCCAGGCTTCGCTGAGCTTGGCGCCGATGGTGCGGCCGACAATGTCCCCGCCGCCGCCCGCGGCATAGGGAATTACCACGCGGATCGGCTTGTTGGGGTAGGTCTGGGCCGAAAGCATCTGCGGCAGCGCGAATGCGAGCAGCGCAGCCGCGGTTGAAAGCAGTCGATTCATGGCACTCTCCTCCTGAAGGCGATGCGGTGCGGGCAAAGCCCGGCCAAACGCGGGCGCGATAGCTTACACGGTTTGCGATTCAGCTAGGCCGCAGCCCGGCCTGGCGCAACCATGGAACCGCCCCGCGCAAGGATTCGAGGCAGATAGTTCGCCGGAAGACGGCCCTGTCGCTCGCTTTCCCTGCTGGCCTGGGTGAAGACAGCGTGGTCCACAAGCGGCTCTATATTCCAAAGCCCGGCTTCCCGGCGTAGCGCCGAAAGAAGTTGCGAGCCCGAAACAGGGGGCAGCGGAGCCACCACCCTTATCATCGCCTCGAGGTGGTCCCGCGCATACCGGACGGCATTGAAATAGTCGGACACCAGACCGTCCATGATCTCGCGCTGGTCCCGCACCCATGCTTTTCGTGCATACAGCAGCAGGCAGTAGTTCGACGGCACGACCATGCGCGGATAGTCCCCGATGATCTTCCAACCGGCGGTTTGCTCCATGAAACTGACAAAGGGTTCATGCAGCACGCCGGCCTTGAATCGCTTTTCGCCGGCTCCCCTGATGAAGGCGGAGCCATATTCAGTTGAGGTTGCCGCCGCCATGACCTCGACGATGTTGAATTCGTCCTCGCCAACGCCTTCCTCATGGGCGTGCCATGAAAGCAGGCTTTCCGGGCAGGTCTTGCGTCGATTGATCGCAACGGACTCGCCACGCAAGGCCGCGAAGTTTACGATCCCCGGCTCGGCCATCAGGTAGAACGGAGGATAGTTGCATAGGCCTACGCTGACGATTTCGTAGTTCTCGCCGGCGGCGGCCGCGGGCAGATACACCGGTGTTCCGATCTGTCCCATGTCGTACGCGCCCGCTTCAAGCCTGGCGCCGTAGTCGGCGCCGGTGGGGTGATTATGCAGGACAATCTTCAGGCCTCGTCCGAAGACGCCGCGAGCGATCGCGTACTCCAGCGGAAAGTTAAAGATTCCGCGCGGATTGATTCCCCAGTTAATCATGTGGTTTACCTCGATTCGGTTGTGCGTGCTGTAGTTGTCTTGTTTCGTTGAACTGTCTGGCGCTCGCCGTCTTGATGGATCAGTCGACCTTGGCGCCCGACTCCTTGACGATCCGGGCCCACATCCGGGTATCGGAGGCAATCTTCTCGGCAAACTCCTGCGGCCCCGCGGCGATGATGTCCATGCCCAGAGCGGCAAAGCGCTCGGAGATCTCCTTGGAGCGCAGCGCCTTCACCACTTCGCCATGCAGCTTGTCGATGATCGGCCGGGGCGTGCGCGCCGGGGCCATCAGCCCGAACCACGCATAGATCTCGAAGCCCGGAAAGCCGGACTCCATGAGCGTTGGCACCTGAGGTAATCCCGGGTATCGTTTCGAGCTGGTCACCGCCAGCGCCTTCAGCTTGCCGCTCTTCACAAAGCCGACCGCGGAGGACACCCCCCCGAATATGAGCTCGACCTTGCCGCCTACCGCGTCGGCGACCCCTGCGCCGAAGCCTTTGTAAGGCACGTGAACCAGGCGGATGCCGGCAAGCGTGTTGAGCAACTCGCCCGCGAGGTGGTGCATGCTGCCGGTGCCCGATGAGGCGAAATTGAATTTCTCCGGGTTCGCCCTGGCGAGCGCGATTAGCTCCTGCACCGAGTTCGGCGGGAAGCTCGGTGTCGCAAGCAGGAACATCGCGACAGAGGTCGCGAGCGTGACTGGCGCGAGATCCTTCACCGGGTCGAACGGCAGCTTGGCGTAGAGGCTCGGGTTGATCGTAATCGGGGGGTCCGCAGAGAGCAGCAAGGTGTAGCCGTCGGGTTCCGCCTTCGCCACCAGATCGGTAGCGATGTTGCCGCCCGCGCCGGGCCTATTCTCGACGATGAACTGCTGTCCGAGCGACTCGGAGAGCTTCGCGCCCAGCACGCGCGCCACGAGATCAGGGGCGCCTCCGGGCGGATACTGAACCAGAATCTTCACCGCCTTGGCGGGGTAATCCTTATCCCCCTCGGCAGCCAGGCCTTGCAGACATATACCGAGTAGTGCGGCAGCCGCTATCCATGCCTTGAATTTCATTTGACACCTCCGTGAATGGGCGCGCGTCCGAAGAGATAGAAAATTGCCCGCGTCACTATCATAACGAATTCGGTTGTGGCGTGCCAGGTATGCGGGTCAAAATTCGAACCCTCTCACACAGCAACACATCCCGGCTTGGACAAATCCACCTTGGCTGAGACATAAATGGCCTCATTGTCGCAGTTAACTAGACAATCCAGACAGAAATGGCAGGCGCTTGGGTAGCGGACGAAGGCTAGCTGGTTCTCTTCATTGATCCGTAGTACGCCGCGCTCGCAGGTCTGGATGCAGGCCGAGCAGCCGCTGCACTTGTTGGGGTCGATGGCGATTTTCCCCATTGGGGTTCCTTTCCCGGATTAGGAGGCCGGCGCCGGCCAGCTTAAAGTTTCACTTCCTGAGCCGCGCACTCTCCCGCGATTTTGCCGCTGATGACACACTCGCTGATGTTGCCGCTCAGTTGGTAGAGATGACCGTAGAACGAACCGCATTCGCCCACCGCGTAAAGCCGTGGAATCGGCCGGCTGAAGGCGTCGACTACTTGCTGTTTGGCGTTATGCTCGGGGCCACCCTGGGTATTGGTGACGACCGGCCAGACTTTTACAGCGTAATATGGGGGCCGTGAGATTGGAACCATCGTGCCGGGGAGACGGCCGAAGTCGTGGTCCTCTCCGCCCTGGCAGGATTGGTTCCAGGTGTCGATGGTCTGCCGCAGGTTTTTCGAGTTCACTCCCATGATCTGAGCTAGTTCATCGATGCTGGCGGCTTTTGAGATCCACCCCTTTTCGATTTCTTTGTTGTTATCGGGACTCCAGTCATAGGAGTCCTCGGCGGAGACGGCCAGTGGTTTGGCGATCGGCCCCATCTTCCTGCCACGCTCGTCAAAAATCATCCAGGCCGGGATGCGGGGAAAATCCTGGAGATCTGGCTCGAAATACTCGAGGGGACGGTGCATGGTGTCCTGTGGCGCCGGGTGGAACTCGTTCATGAATCGCTGCCCCTTGATCTTATCCACCAGAATCCAGGGGAGCTTGCGCTTGGGCAGGCGGAATCCGCCCAGGATGATCCGGAAGGCGCTCGGACATTCGGGGAACTTGAAACCGTAAGATCCGTGGATATGCCACATGTGCCAGAGAGCGGCGCCTAGCTTCTGGGCCATCAGGATGCCGTCCCCGGTATTGGAGGACGGACCGATGCTGTAGATCGGCTTGGCCTCGCAGTACTGCAGTTTCATCCACTCGTTAGACTCAAAGCCTCCGCTGGCGATGATGACCGCCTGGCTGGCCCGGACAAAAATCTCCCGGCCGGCTGGATCAGTCGCTTTGACGCCGCAGACCAGGCCGTTTTCATCGGTCAGAATCTCCCGGGCCGGGGTGGAGAAGCGGGCGACGACCCCGCGGCGGTTGACGTTATCTTCCAGGACCTTCATCAGCAGACCGCCTGGGTAGGGGCTCATGAGCCAGGGATACCCGTCAAAGCCGGGAAGCTCGGTAATCAGCCCGCTGGTCAATGACTCCCCGCCGGGCAAAGGATAGCAAGAGGCCGAAACCTTCTCCCAGATCAGCTCACCGGATCCCGAGGCCCCCGGCTTGCCGACCACCTCAAACTTGGCGCCGTTGATCGCACAAAGCTCGCGGACGTAATCGTGAACCTTGGTCAGGCCCTCGACTTGAGCCTCGATCACCTCATCGGGCGTCCGGCCGGCGCAGAGGGCTTTGAAATAGCGCAGCATACCCTCGTAATCGGTGCCGCCGAGGACGACGCCCCCCGAAAGGATCGAGTAGCCGCCGAAATGGAGGGCCTTTTCCAGAATAATGACTTTCTCCACCCCGGCATCCCGCGCGTAAATGGCCGTGGCTGCCCCGGCATAGCCGTAACCGAGGACGACGATATCGGCCCGGTGGTCCCAAGTGAAGTTTTGGTTCCAATGTGGCTGCAACATCTCTTCCCCTTATTTTCGATTAAAAGTTTATCAGTTCACGCGGCAGGCAATGAAACGGCCGCGAAAGGCACGCTCAACGGCAGGACGGGCATGCTCCGCCACATCGGCGCGATCGGGCGGGGTTTTGCCGCCTATTCGACCTTCAGGCCGATGTCCTTCACCACCTTGCCCCATTTCACGTAATCGGACTTCATGCGCTCGGCCAGACTCTCGCGCGTGCCGCCGATGGGAATCAGCCCCTGAGAGATAAAACGCTCGCGTATATCGTCCATCTTCAGGATGCGGTTGATTTCGGCGTTGAGCTGCATCACGATCTCGCGCGGCGTGCCGGCGGGGGCGAAATAGTTCCACGAGCCGTTCGCTTCGAATCCCGGCAAGGTCTCGGCGATGGCAGGCACCCCGGGTGCCGCATCAAGTCGCTTCGCGCTGCCCACTGCAATCGCTTTCAATTTGCCGCTTCTTACGTGTGGCATAGTCTGCGCGATGCCGGTGTAGGAGAGCTGCACCTGCCCGGCGATCAGGTCCGGCAGTATCTGGCCGCTGCCTTTGTACGGCACATGCACCATGTCGATTCCGGTCATGCTTTTCAGAAGCTCCATCGACAGATGGTGGGTGCTTCCATAGCCGGAAGAGCCGTAACTGTACTTGCCGGGATTGGCCTTGAGATGCGCGATCAGCTTGGTCAGGTTGTTTGCTGGAATCGACGGATGCACCGACAGCACGAACTCGATGAAAGCGGCCTGCACCACAAATGCGAAATCCCGGTCCGGGTTGAACGGCAGCGCCTTGTAGATATGCGGATTGATGCCCATCTGGATGTCGCTCGCCAGCAGCAGCGTATAGCCGTCCGGCGCCGACTTCGCGACGAACTCGGTGCCGATGTTCCCCCCGGCGCCCGGCTTGTTATCGATAAGGATCTGTTGGCCCCAGGCTTCGCTGAGCTTGGCGCCGACGCTGCGGCCGACGATGTCCCCGCTGCCGCCGGCCGCATAGGGAATCACCACGCGGATCGGTTTGTTGGGGTAGGTCTGGGCCGGAAGCATTTGCGGCAGGGCGAATGCGAGCAGCGCAGCCGCGGTTGAAAGCAATCGATTCATGGCACTCTCCTCCTGAAGACAATGCGGTGCGGGCAAAGCCCGGCCAAATGCGGGCGTGTTGTGAGCGCGCCCGCAGGGCGCTCACGGTGCGTAGCGTTCGTCCTTGTTCTTGCGCCGCGTCATGAACAAATCCGCCGGCAGCTCGGTGCCGAGCTTCTTCTTCCGGGCGATCTCGATCACCCGCTTGCACACCGAGGCGAACTGGTTGCCCATGCCGACGTTATTGTGATGATAGGTGATCTGCGCCGAAGCCGTGCGGCCGGGGATTTTGCCGATGCATAGGTCGCCGACCTCGTAGATATTGTTCCAGGACACGTAACCCTTTCTCATCGGCATCATGATCTCGGGCTGCTCGTCGATCTCGATCTGCTCCTTGAGATTGGCGATGATCAGATCGGCGCGCCGCGCACACTCGTCGTCGAGCTCGCGCCGGCCGTCAAACTTGTTGGTGCCGATCATGCCGATCACGTGGCAGCCGGGCGAGAGCCATTCGCCGAACAGAATCGGATCGGCGGAGTTGGTCGCCGCGATCGCGACGTCCGAGCCGCGGATCGCCTTCTCGGCGGCGTCAACCGCGGTGGCGTCGATGTTCAGCATCTTGCCCATCTTGTCGGCAAAGGCCTTGCGGTTCTTCGGGGTCATGGAATAGACCTTGAGCTTCTTGATCGAGGGCCGCGCCGCGACCACGGCTTCGACCTGCGAGATCGCCTGCTCGCCCGAACCCAGAATGCCGATTGTCTCCGCGTCCTCGCGCACGCAGTACTTTGCCACCACGCCCGAGGTCCCGCCCACGCGCAGCGCCGACACGGCGTGGTCATGCACGATGCCGAGCAGCTCATTGGTGTACAGATCCCAAACCAGAACAAAGCCGGAGAAGTCGCCGGGAAACTCCAGGCGCTTTTGCCCGCCCTTGAGCGGGAAGCTGATATGCGCGCAGTCCAGGCGAATTGCCGCCACGCCGTGACAGGGTACCACCCCGGGGATCACGTTCATCCAGCCCCAGCGCGGCTCGGGGAAGCCTTTCAGCGGCGTATGGATGCGCCGGCGCGGCAATACCTGCGCGTTGCGGTTGCCGAGGTCGGCATAGGCCTCGTGCAGCAGTTGGATACACTCCTTCATCGTCAGCAGCCCGGTAGCTTCCTTGTTGGTCAGCACCAGCGTGGTTTTGGACATTTCTTCTCCCAGATCGGTCGGTTGATGCGAGCGGGTCGAAATCCAACTACGGGTGCAGCTCCTCCAGGAACCAGTCCGTCGGCACCTCGTGGCCGAGGCCCTTGTTGCGCGCGTTCTCCAGGATCTTTCCGCCCAGGGCCGCGAACTGCACCCCGGCGGAGCCGTTCATGTGGAAGGTAATCTGCTTCGGACTGGTGCGCCCGGTCGCCTTGCCCACCAGCAGGTCGCCCAACTCGGCCGTTGGCCACTGCGGCGAGTTCGGCATCCAGGAGGGCGAGCTTTCTTTTCGCCCTTCCGAGAAGACCTTGGCGTGCGCCTCGGGCGCCGCGGGCAGCACGTAATCGTCCACGTCAAAGTGGTCGCCGTGGCTCCACCATGTCATGACGCGGACGTCCGCCCGGCGGTGGCATGCCTCGTCGGTCTCCCCCGGCGTGGTCGAATTGATGTGGGTGCCGGGCGCTATCCATTCGCCGCGCAGCACCGGCGTAAATGTGTTCGTCGCCCCGATCGCGATGTCCACCTCGCGCACAGCCGCCTCGGCGCTTTCCACCGCGACGATGTCGACCCCCGTCCGCTCGCGCCAGTGTTGAACGAAGGCCTCGCGGTGCTTGGCGTTGGGGCTGAATACCTTGATGTGCTCGATCCCCGGCCGCACCACCAGGGTCGCCTCGATCGAGCCGCCCGCCATCATTCCGGAGCCGAGGATCCCCACGCGCTTGGCGTTCTGCCGCGCCAGGTGCTTGGTCCCCACCGCCCCTGTCGCCACTACCCGGTTGCGCTGGATGTAGCCGTCCGGCATGATGCACAGAAGCTGCCCCGTGCGCGCGCTGAAAAGCTGGATCAGCGAGGTGTAGCGCCCCCCCGGCCCGGTCGGGATCTTGCAGTAGCGCAGCTTGCCGTTGACGACGGGCATGCTCATCACTTCCGAACTGGTGCGCACCGCGGCGATACCCGTTTTGTGGATGGCGCCGAACATCGTCTTGAACATGTAGATGAGCGGGGCGCCGAACGCCTCCGGCTCGACGTAAGCGTCCTTGGCGATTCGCTCGTTCAGGATCTTGTGCTCGAGCTGGTCCACCGGAATGCCCAGCTCCTGGGCGATCGCCTCCTTGGAGGTCGGCATGTGGCGATCGATGCGCGGATCGCTCATCGCCCAGCCGCGCCCCACCTCCTTGAAGGCGTCCTCGATGGCGTCCACGCACTCGGCCATCGTCACCGCCTTGGCTACCTCCGTGTTGTTTAGAATCAACGTCATTGGGATTACCCTCCTCGTTTCGTCCGGCGCCAGTGGCTGCTCAATGTGCGCGCCCGTTTATAATACGACGAACCATTTGTTATGGATCGACTCCCGGCGGTCCGGCAACTTAAGTGGGATTCCGTTACCCCAGCTTTCGCTAATCGTCACCCAAGACCACTAATGTGTTTAACTGCATTTCTTCCGGAAACGAAGCATTCTGCAATGTTGCCGCCCGCGCTGTAAAGGTGTCCAAACGTGCTACCGAGCTCGCCCACGACGTACAGGCGCGACAATGCCTCTCCGTAGACGTTGATGACCTGTTGATATTCGTCGTGTACGAGCCCTCCCTGGGTATTGGAAACCAACGGCCATATTTCTGCGCCGTAGTATGGGGGCGTATCGATAGGAAGCATGGTTCCGCCTGGACGCCCAAACTCTGCATCAGATCCGCTATGACAGGCCGCATTCCACCGGTCCACGCTCGCCTCAACTGCATCCGGGTCTTTCATCTTGAACTGAGCTGCAAGCTCTCGAATGCTGTCGGCTTTCTTGAGTATGCCTAGGTCAACCTCTTTCAGATTGTCCGGGCTCCAGACGTAGTGAAGAATGTCCGGATCGTTATAAGTTGGCTGGCCCAGTGGGTAGAGTCGTCGACCGTTGTCGTCGCAAATCAGCAAAGAGGGTATGCGCGGATAACTCTGGGTGACTGGGTCAAGGTGCTGCATAGGTCGGTGGTTGGTATCCTGAACATACGGATGGTATTCATTCATGTAGCGTTTGCCAAACTGATCGACGAGTATCCAAGCCATCTTCACCTGGGCTGTTTGTTCGCGTCCTGGCTTCCAATTGGGCACCCGTTTGGTTCTTATCAAGTATGGATAGTCGGGTGACGGATGCCTGAATCCGTATGAGCCGTGGAAGTGCCACATATGCCACAATGCCGCCCCCAACTCTTGTGCCATCAGGATGCCATCGCCGGTGTTATTCTTAGCCATTGCGGTGCCGATCGGCATACCCTCCCAATACTGCTCCTGCATCGTGGGATTTCCTTCGAAGCCCCCACAGGCCAGTATCAGCGCCCGCGCTTTTACATTAGTGAGTTTCCCGTTTTTGCCCTTGATCGTGATTCCCCGGACTTCCCGTTGCTCCGTACCGCGAATCAAACGAACCGCCGCGCTGTTATATCGTACCTGGACGTTGCGCCGTCTGAGCACATTGTCATAGACGACTTTGAACACCCGGACCCCCCCACCAAAGGTGCTGCTTTTTTGCGCAGAACTGCTGCTTTGCGCGGGAAACTCCTTCTCTGGAAAAAACTCCGGAACTGACTTTATCGAGGTATAGTAGAAAGTCTCAAAACCGGGCAGCATGTATGAACCACCGCCCAGAAATTCGTCCGGTACCGTTCCGTCCGGATTAAGACCGATGCCATCGATGCCACCGGGGCCGAGTCTTCCCCGGCCAACGACTTCAGCGCCATTGATCTTCGCGAGCTTCGTGACATAATCTTCAAGATCGGTCATGCCGTCCGCAAGAGCGCGAAGAACCTCGATTGGCGTCCTGCCCTTGCCTAGAGCCTGCAGATAGGCAAACGCTTTGTCTCGGTCCGCAGCACATAGCACTCCTCCACCAGCGCAGATCGATATGCCTCCGGGGACCGAGGCTTTCTCTATCAACAAAACCCTTGCGCCTCCGTCCGCGGCTTCGATCGCCGAGATAGCACCGGCGAAACCGAAGCCAACCACTACAACATCGAATTCCTCATCGAAGGCCAGCATAACTCACTCCTCTCATCTCTCATTTCCTCATGGTTTACCCGGCAGACGCGAGTCGCGCCCCCTACCCGGTCATTGCTTTCAGCGCTCGGCTAGTCAAAGTGCGAGTGCATTCTGAGCAAGATAAGTTTCTTTGACAAGATATCAATATTGATCGGTTACTATTATCAATGGTATAAGCTAGGTTTCACGCTGCGGCAGCGACGTTTTTTGTTGCTCCGTCGCCGGTAGGAAGAACACATTGACCCTCTCGCTATCGAAAATCCGCGGGTTTCTCGCGGTGGCCGAGCATCTCCACTTCCGCCGCGCGGCCAGTGCGCTCGACATCAGTCAACCTGCGCTCAGCGCGCAGATACGGGCACTCGAGCAGACGCTCGGCGTGCGGCTGGTGGCACGCACGACGCGCCACGTTCAGCTCACGCCCGACGGGGAGCGTTTCCTGACGCGGACGCGTCGTCTGTTCGAGGAGATGGAAACCGTTGTGAGCGAGATCCGCGATCCGCGCATGCTCGAACGGGGCCGGGTGGCTTTCTCCTGCATTCCAACGGTGGCTGCGCACGTATTCCCGGATATCATCGAGAAGTTCAAGCGGCGCTATCCGGGCATGGCGATCAAGATAATCGATGAGCCGACTCTGGCGCTGGAGCGCCGTATCATCAGCCGCGAGGTCGATTTCGGCATCGGCGCCATGCCTCGCTGGCGCGAGGAACTCGAATTCACCCCCATCATCGATGATCCGTTCGTCGCCGTGTTTCGAAGGGATCATGCGCTCGCCAAGCGCGCCAAGGTCTCGATCGACCAAGTCCTTCAGTATCCGGTCATATCGCTCAGCAAGGGCTCGAATGTCCGAGCAACCATCGAGGCGTATTTCGAGCGGACGAAACGACCGTTCGTCCCGGCTTACGACTTGATTCATCACTACACCATCGGCGCGATGGTCGAGGCGGGCCTCGGCATCACGCTGCTTCCGTCCATGGCGACTGCGATGATGCAGCACTCGTCGCGACTGAAGATCGCCGTACTGAACGAGCCGAAGTTCTCGCGGCACATCGGCTTGATCAAGCGAACGGGAGAGACGCTGTCACCCGCTGCCTTTGAGTTTTATCAGTTCACGTTGCAGGCAATGAAAAAGCCGCGGAAAGCATAGTAAATTTTGTTCTCAAAATGCGCGCGACGCGGTTACTGAGTTCTTCGTCATGCGCAAGTAGTCGAAGACGGAACGAATATCCCGTGCCAAGCCGGTTGGAATGAACCGTACTGGGCCGGAATGGGGTTGAAGCCGATGTCTATCGGCGAAACTTACACCTGTCTAGGCCAGTTTCCTCTGGTCGAATACGCGCTTGGCCTTGATTTCGGTCTTGGGAAGAGTACCGTAGGGCTTCAGGTCCACATGGGGACGTATCTCGACCATGAGCCTCACTGCGTCCTGGATTCGCTTGGCCAGCTTCGGATACTCCTTCTCGGGGACTTCCGGCCTCGGCTCGGCCACGATGGTCAGGACGTCGAGCATTTTCTCCTGGGAGACGACGATCTGGAACTCGTCACCGACCTCGGCGAAGCCGCGGATCGCTTCCTCTATGGCGCTGGGGAACATGGTGATACCGCGGATGTTCAGCATATCATCCGCGCGACCGTAGAAGCCGCCCACGGCCAGCGCGTGAGTGCGTCCGCAGGGACATGGGTCGTAGTTCAACACGGTGTAGTCGCCGATCAGGAACCGGGCGAGCGGCGCCGCCTCCGAGAACAGGTTGGTCACTACGGAGAGTCCCGGTTGTCCGAGTGGCACGGGCTCCATGGTCACCGGGTCCACCGTCTCCCAAATCTGGATATCCTCGGTCAGGTGGTCGCAGACCGGGCCGTCTTTCCGGGTCACCTGGTACTGACAGGTGTATCCGCCTGCGGTCGGGGAGGCTTCGGTGCAGCCGTAGAACTCATGCAGCTCGCAATTCCATAGGGTTTCCGTGCGGCGCTTGGTGGCGGCGATGGTGGCTCCAGGCTCTCCCCCGGTGATGATAACGCGGATGGAGCTCTGGGCCGGGTCGTAGCCCATCTCCTTCATCACGTCTCCGAGATAGAGGGCATAGGACGGCGTGGCCCCGAGGATGGTCGGCTTGAACGTATTGATGAACATGCAGGTCCGGCGGGTGTCCAGGCTGCCGCGCGGTATGATCGGAACGCCCATCAGGTTCAGGGCGTAGTGCACTCCCCAGAGGAAGACGTGAGGGGCGTAACCAAAGGCGATGAGGGCGATATCGCCGGGCCTGATGCCCATGGCCCACATGGCGCGAGCGTCATTCCAGGCCCAGATATCTCTGTCGTGCAGCGTGTGGCGGAAGGCCCTCGGGGCTGCCGTGGTGCCCGACGTGGCGAACATCATCCAGCCCCGCCGAGACCAGATCTCGTCGTTCACCGTGGTATAGGTTCCCCACGGGGGATTGACCTTGACGTCCTCCACCATCTCCGTCTTGGTGGTGATCGGTATCTTGGGCAGGTCCTTCAGAGACTTGATATCGGACGGATGCAGCTTGGCTTTTTTGAATTTCTCCCGATAGAAGGGGCTGCACTCATAGAGAAACTTGACGCAAAGCAGAAGCTTCTCTTCCTGGATATCCTTTATCCTGTCCCTGGAGCAGGTCTCCAGCTCCGGCACCCAGAACCTGTCGTTGGCGGGCCCATCAGGTTGAAGCATGTACTTGTTGACCAGATCTAGCCATTGCTTTCGCACGTCTGCCATTTTCTTCTCCTCGCTCCTTAATAAAGGTTGTCTCCAAAGGCTTATTCTATCGCGGAATATGGGCTTCTCTGCGAGTCGTGCAGTGTTTTTTCTCGGCGGCATCTTGGGAGTCCCAAGATGAAGATGCGATACATGCCGGGCTGTTGATTAACTCCGCCGGAGGAGCAAGCCATTCACAGCTTCAGACAATGCCGTCGCCGCGGCTTCGATTTCCTCCGGCGTCGACATCCGTCCCAGCGAGAGCCTGACTGCGCCTAGCGCTCGATTCGCGTCGCAGCCCATCGCCGCCAGCACTTCGGGCGCGACCGGTGTAGTGGCGTTATAGTCGAGGTAGACGGGTTTACTCATCGCATTGCTTGCGTGATGTCGGCGATCGGGTTATCAGGATTTTAGAGGCCGATGGACAAGCCGTTATTGCGTTCCATGCTCGAAGTTAGAATTCGTAACGAACCTGGAGATAGACGTTGTCGCCGCGCGAGAGAGCTGCCCGAACTGGCCCCACGGTTGTGGTGATGCGTCAGAAGCGTCGATAGAGCCAGTACTTCTCGTACAGGATCTTGCCCGCGTGCCAGAAGAGATTCGGTCCGTGCATCTCGACTTGCGGCGTCGGCTCGGCGTAGAAATTGCCCTTGCCGATGCCGGCTCGCCCGCCACCGGCCTCGATGAAGCACATGCCCTCGCCGGCAAATTGACGCGGCGTACCCTTGCCGGTCCAGGCGCGGGCGATGTTGTGCGCCACGACCTCGGCCTGGCCATGGGCGAAGACGCCGGCCTTGGGCAAGGGACGACCCATCTTGAGGGGAATGGTGGTGATATCGCCGAGCGCAAACACGTTCTCGAATTGCGTTTGCAGCGTATGACGGTCGACGGGTATCCAGCCGGTTTCGTTGGTCAGGCCCGCCTCCCGCGCCACCGCCGGCGCGCGGTGCGGTGGAACGTAGAGCAGCAGGTCGTAATCGGCCGAGGCGCCATTGGCGAAGCCGATGCGGTGGGCTGCCGGATCGATTTCCTTGACCTGGTGCTCGGGGTGATAGGCGATGCCGCGTGCCTCGATCATGCCGCGCACGGCCGCGCCCAGTTCGGGACCGGTAACGACCATCGGCCGCGGCTCGGCGGCGAAGAATTCGATCGTCGCCTGGTCGCGCACGCCGCGCTTGCGCAGGTGTGATTCCAGCAACAGGGCCGCCTCGTAGGGCGCCGCCGGGCACTTGTACATAGGCGCGGCGGTGAGCACGACGATGCGCCCGCCTTCGAAACGGGCGAGAGCGTCGCGGATGGCGGTCGCGCCTTCCATGGTGTAGAGGTTGAGGCCGGCTTGCGCCAGCCCCGGGATCGCCTCCGCTGCGTACTCGGCTCCCAGCGCAATCACCAGCGCGTCGGCCGCGAGCGATTCGCCGGCGATCGCGACTTCGCGGCGCTGCGGATCGATGCGGGTGACATCGCCGTGGCGAAATTCCACGCCTCGGCCGATCAATCGGTCGAGAGAACGGGTGAAATCCTCCGGCTTGCGCGCGCCGACCATCAACCACAACAAGGACGGCGGAAAAAAGTGCCGCTCGGCGCGATCAACCGCAATCACGCGATCGGATGTGGGCAAAAGTTTTCTCAAGGTCTCCGCGGCGACCAGCCCGCCGAGACCCGCCCCGAGAATCAGCGCGGTTCGGCTCATGATCAAAACACCATCACTTTGTCGGCCCACTGCGTCCAGGACGTCAGCTCGGCGAGCGTGCTTTTGCGCGCTCCGTCCGCAAGTTCGGGATCCGCGATCCCGCGAGCATCCATGCAGGTTCCGCAAACGCCCACTTCGGCCTTGTTGCGCAGAACGCGGCCGAGCATGAGCTGGATATTGTAGAAACCTTCGGGAACCTTTTGCCCGCCTTTGGCGCAGGACGCCGCGTCGCCGATCAAGAACAGTTTTACTTCCTCGCCTTCGGCCTTCGACAGGGCTCCTGCGAGGCGCAAGCCGTTGTAGCTGCGCTCACTGCCATACGGAGCGTCGTTCAGGATGAATAGAGTCTTCATGGTGTCGTTCTCCTTTTGTGTCATTGGATCGATTCACGCGCGATCGCGAACCCTTCCCGGTTCCATAAAGGGAATAGCAAGCAAGTCGGTGAGCTTGACCGCCGCGTCGCTGCCGGTGAGCCCGCGCACGCCGATCGCCATGCTCTCCTGCGGCAGGCGCGCGCGGTCGCGATAGGTGCCGCACAGCCGGTCCCACCAGGGCAGATTGAAACCGAAGTTGCTGTTCGTCTCGACCGCCTCCATCGAATGGTGGATGCGATGCATCTCGGGTGTCACCAGCATCCGGCGCAGCCATCGGTCGGCCGGCTGGCGCAGCCGGAGATTGGCGTGATTGAACATCGCGGTGGCGTTCAGCATTACCTCGAACACCAGCACCGCAGCCGCCGGCGCCCCGAGCACCGCGATGGCCGTGAACTTGATCAGCATCGACAGCAGGATCTCGAGCGGATGAAAACGCGCGCCGGTAGTTACGTCGATGTCCGCGTCGGCGTGATGAACCCGGTGCAGGCGCCACAGCAGGGGTAGCGCGTGGAACATGACATGCTGCAAATAGATGGCAAAGTCGAGCGCGATCAGCGAAAGCGCAAAGGCCCACCAGAACGGAACATCAAAGGCGTTCAGCAATCCCCAGCCGCGTTCGGCCGCAAGCAGGGCGAATCCGACCGCCGCGACTGGAAACAAGAGGCGCAGGATCAGGCTGTTCAGCACCACCAGCGCCAGGTTGTGCAGCCAGCGCACCCGTCGCGGCAACAGCCGCGCCCGCCTGGGCGCCAGCGCCTCCCAGACCGCCATCAGCGTGAACATGCCGAAGAATGCGCCCAGCCGGACCGCCGGCTCGTGGCCTAGCGCCCATTCGTTAAATGTCATAATTGCTCTTCGTCCGCATGGACCTTGGCCTGACCTCGCAGGTCAGGTATAATTCAAGTATTCAACTAATTAGTTGAATAATAGGAGACTACGGCCGCGATGTCAACAGCTAATTTCAAACAGGACGTGCATGCCCAGCTCGCACGGGTGGGGAAAGCCCTGTCACACGGCAACAGGCTGGAGTTGCTCGATTTCGTCGCGCAGGGGCCGCGCAGCGTGGACGAGCTTGCGAGCATGACGCGGCTCTCGGTCGCAAACGCGTCGAAGCATCTGCAGGAACTGCGCCGCGCCGGGCTGGTACGGGCGCGCAAGCAGGGCCTGCGGGTGTACTACGAGCTGGCGGGAGCGGACGTGGTGGCTTTGATCGCGGCGCTGGGACGAGTCGCCGAGACGCGGCTCGCCGAAATGGAGCAACTGGTGCGCACCTACATCACCGCCCGCGACGACCTGGAGCCGATTCCCGCCGCTGAACTGGTCAAGCGCTCGAAGCTCGGGCTCGTGACCGTGCTCGACGTCCGCCCCGCCAAAGAGTTCGCCGCCGGGCATTTGCCCGGCGCGATCAACGTCCCGGTCGAAGACCTCGCCAAACGCTTGAGAAAATTGCCCAAGGGACGCGAAGTCATCGCCTATTGCCGCGGTCCGTACTGCCTGCTTTCGGTGGACGCGGTAGCGCTGCTGCGCACGAAAGGCTTCAAGGCGCGCCGGCTGGAGGACGGTTTTCCGGAGTGGAAAGCGTCCGGACTGCCGGTCGAGGCCTGAGCGGTTCGAAACGTCATGCCGTTCGCGCTCCCGCGGGACGCGGCGATGGTGCCGCCGGACTTGACGGAAACGCTGCGCCATTGCCCCGTGCTGTCAGCGGCGGGGACTCGCTGTCCTGCCGCCGCCTAGCCGTAGTTGATTTCATCCGCCGCGTCCGCCTCGGGGGCGTCGGCCGCGTAATCGCGCCCGCCGCGTCCGGCGCGCGCCGCGGCCGCCTCGCGGTACCACTCATGGGCGACTATGGTAGCCATGACCTCGTTGGTGCCGGTCCAGATGGAAGCCAGCCTGATGTCGCGATAGATGCGCTCCAGCGGCAATACGTTGGTATAACCGATGCCGCCCACCACCTGCATCGAATTGTGCACCACCTTCTGACACGACTCGGTGACGAACTTCTTGGTTTCGGAGACCATGCGCCGCACCCGGTTCATTTCCATTCCGCCATCCACCGCGCGCGCGGTGGCATAGACCAGAGCGCGGCAGGCATCGAGCAGCATCGCCCCCTCGGCCACCTGAAAACTCACGCCCTGGAAACGGTTGATGGTCTCGCCGAAGGCTTTGCGCTTCGAACTGTAGCGAGTGGCGATATCCAAAGCGGAACGCGCGGGGCCGATGGTCATGGCGGCGGTTCCCAGGCGCTCCGGGATCATCATGGTGGTGAATACCGGGTAGGCGCCGTTGACCTCGCCGATCACGTTCTCCCGCGGAATCCTCACGTCCTTGAATACCAGCCGGCCGGTGCCGCCGCCGCGGCATCCCATCAGGCCGTAGAGGTATTCGACTTCCACGCCGGGGCCGCGATCGACGATGAAGCAGGTGATGCGCCTTTGCGGCGCGGCAGCCGGATCCGGGTCGGTGCGGGCATAGACGAGGAAGTAGTCGGCGCCTTCCGCCCCGACGATAAAGCGCTTCTGGCCGTTCAGCCGGAAGTAGTCACCCTTGTCTTCCGCCGTCGAAGTGGCGCCGAAAAAATCCGATCCGCCGCGCGGTTCGGTGAGGCATTCGGCGGCGAAGATGTCGCCGCGGAGCAGAGGCTTGACGTAGCGCTCCTTCTGTTTGTCGGTGCCATGCAGGACTATGGCGTCGCAGACCAGATCCGCGCCCACGCCAAAAACGCAGGCGAGTTCATAGCTGAGGCTGCCGATTTCCTCGCTGATTGCGCAGGAAGCCACCCAGTCCAATCCTTGGCCGCCCCATTTCACCGGTTGGCGCACGCCCAGCAGCTCGCGCCGTCCGGCCTCCCGCAGCCACTCCCTGGGGAAGCGTATTTTTTCATCGTCCATGTCCAGAATCAGTTGGCGCGGCGTCGATTTCACGAAATCTTGCGCTGCATCCCGGACGCGGCGTTGTTCTTCATTGAGCAAATGGTCGAGCATGAGGTCCTCTTCCCAAGTTCATTACAGTATATTGGCAGTATAAATCGCTTCGCTGCCGCGGGTGCGCTCGATCTCCGTCAGCGTGGCAACAATGCCCAGGGCCGGGCGAGACCCGCCTGAATCCAGTCGCTCGCAGAAGTTGCGCCCGCGCCGCGATGCGCATACACTATGCGCATACAGCAACAGGAAGACTTCATGCTTACCCGGACCGGCGCCGTGCGCACGCGGAAAAAAGCGGCCAATCTCAGCGTCGATGGCGAGTTGCTCGATAGCGCAAAGCGCCTCAAGCTCAACTTGTCCCAGGTGTTCGAGGCCGGACTGAGTGCAGCGGTCCGCGAGAAGCAGCGCGAGCAATGGCTGAACAAGAATCGCGCCGCGCTCGAAGCGTACAATGATCACGTCGAAAGGGACGGGGTATTCAGCGACGGCATGCGCTCGTTCTGATGGCGCAGTTCGACGTCTATCGCAACGCCAATTCAGCCACGCGTACGCGCATTCCCTATTTGCTCGACGTCCAGTCGGACCTTCTCGATTCCCTGGCGACGCGCGTGGTAGTCCCATTGTGCAAACCAGGGATACTCAAGGGCAGACTGGCCGAAAGGCTCAATCCGGTGTTTGAAGTCGAAGGCAGGGAAGTGGCCATGCTGACGCCTGAACTCGCGGGTGTGCCGGCAAAGGCGCTGGGCGAGCCGATCGCCAACTTGTCGAGTCAGCGTGGCGCCATTATCGCCGCGCTCGACCTGGTTATCACCGGAATCTGACGGTTCGGCCTCGCATCTGGACAAGGTGTGACTAGCCTAGATTTGACTTTTCGCATTGACAAAACCGGTGTCGGAGCCTAAAGTCCGCTCAATCCGACCGGGAGAGCGCCGCTGTTGCAGGGCGGCCGCCGAAGGCGCAATACCCAGAAACTCTCAGGCAAAAGGGACCGGTCGGGCGGAAGCGGTGCTTCCGTCACTCTGGAGAGCAGCCGCGGAATAAGCGGCCACCGAAGGGGCGCACAGCCGACTGCATGAGGCTGTAATCTCTCAGGTATCAAGGACAGAGGGGTAACGAAGACCTAAGGTCGGCGTTGCCCCTTTTTCATTGCTATCGAGGCGAACGTGCTCAAGACTACTCCGCTCAACGCCGCTCACCGTGCCCTGGGGGCGCGCATGGTCGATTTCGGCGGCTGGGACATGCCGGTCAACTACGGCTCCCAGATCGAGGAACATCACGCGGTGCGGCGCGACGCCGGGATGTTCGATGTCTCGCATATGCTCGCAATCGATCTGCACGGCGCCGGCGCGCGAGATTTTCTGCGCCGCGCATTGGCCAACGACACGGACAAGCTGCGCGAACCGGGCCGCGCGCTCTATTCCTGCCTGCTCAACGACGCGGGCGGCATCATCGACGACCTGATTGTGTATTTTTTTACCGATGAATATTTTCGCCTGGTGGTGAATGCCGGTAGAGCCGAGACGGACCTCATCTGGCTCGAGTCGCTCAAGCAACGCTTCGGTGCCGCGCTCGATCTGCTGCCGCGGCGCGATCTCGCCCTGATCGCGGTGCAGGGTCCCAACGCGCGCGAGCGGGTGTGGCAGGCGCTGCCCGAGACACGCGCGACAACCGCAGCGATGCAGCCATTCCACGCGGTGCAGGCAGGCGAGTTGATGCTGGCGCGCACCGGCTATACCGGCGAAGACGGTTTCGAAATTATGCTGCCGGCAGCTCGCGCGGAGGGGTTGTGGCAGCAACTCATAGCCTGCGGCGTGAAACCCTGCGGCCTGGGCGCGCGCGACACGCTGCGCCTGGAAGCGGGCATGAATCTATGGGGCCAGGAGATGGACGAGAGCGTGTCGCCGCTGGACGCGGGGCTCGCCTGGACCGTCGATCTGGACAGTGCCCGCGATTTCATCGGCAAGGCGGCTCTGCTCGCCCGTCCGCAGGGCCGGCAGTTGCTGGGACTTGTACTCGCCGAACCGGGCGGCGTGCTGCGCAGCCACCAGAAAGTCGCCACGCCGCCAGGCGAGGGCGAGATCACCAGCGGCACGTTTTCGCCGTCCCTGAACCGCTCGATCGCGCTGGCCCGCATCCCCTTGGGCGTGGAGGTCGGCGCGCTGGTGCAGGTGTCGGTGCGCGATAGGCAGCTCGCGGCAAAGGTGGTGAAACCGCCTTTCGTTCGCAACGGCAGAATCTTGGTCAACTAACGGTGGAAGAAAAATCATGAAAACTCCCGAACACCTGAAATACACCGAAACGCACGAGTGGATCAAAACCGAAGCCGGCGGCACGTTCGCGGTGGGGATCACCGACCACGCGCAGGAAGTGCTGGGCGACATCGTGTTTCTCGAGCTGCCGCCGGTCGGGAAGCGGTTTGCGCAGGGCGAGGCCTGCGCGGTGATCGAGTCGGTCAAAGCGGCTTCCGACATCAACATGCCGGTGGCAGGCGTCGTGATCGCCGCAAACGAGGATCTGCCAAAATCGCCGGAGCAGATCAACGCCGACGCCTACGGTGCGTGGATGTTCCGGATCAAGCCAGACAATGCAGCCGACATCGGCAGCCTGATGGACGCCGCCGCCTACGCCGGCCATGCCGCGAAATGACGGGGGTGCCGTGCAAGACACACTGACGCAAGCCGCGGTGACGCCGCCGCGCATATCGCTGGCCGAGCTGGAGCAGCGCGATGCATTCGTCCGGCGCCACATCGGCCCGAATGCCGGGGAGCAGGCGACCATGTTGTCCGAGCTCGGCTACGCTACGCGCGCTGCTTTAATCGACGCCATTGTCCCGGCCGGGATTCGCAACCAGGAGGCACTCGAAACAGGGGATGCCCGCAGCGAAGCCGGCGCGCTCGCCGAACTAAAGGAAATTGCCGCGCAGAACCGGGTATTGCGATCGTTCATCGGCCAGGGCTATTACGACACCGAGCTGCCCGGCGTGATCCTGCGCAACCTACTCGAGAGTCCCGCCTGGTACACGGCTTACACGCCCTACCAGCCCGAAATCTCGCAAGGCCGGCTGGAAGCGCTGGTCAATTTCCAGACCATGGTCTGCGATCTGACCGGCATGGCGATCGCCAATGCGTCCATGCTCGACGAAGGCACGGCCGCGGCCGAAGCCATGACGCTGTGCCGGCGCAGTGGCAACAATCCGAGCCAGACTTTCTATGTCGCCGACTCCGTACTGCCGCAGACCATAGACGTGGTGCGCACGCGCGCCGAACCGCTCGCGCTCGAGGTGAAGACCGGGCCGGCCACAGCCGCGGCAACGGCCGATTGTTTCGGCGTGCTGCTCCAATATCCCGCGGCCAACGGCGATGTCGACGACCATCGCGCCCTGGTGCAGGCGGTGCATGAGCGCGGTGGCCTGGTCGTGGTCGCCGCCGACCTGCTCGCGCTCACGCTGCTCAGCCCCCCGGGAGAGTGGGACGCCGATGTGGTGGTAGGCTCGGCGCAGCGCTTCGGCGTGCCACTCGCGTTCGGCGGTCCGCATGCGGCTTATTTCGCGACCAGGGACGAGCTCAAGCGCAGCATGCCCGGGCGTCTGGTGGGGGCGACGCTGGACAGCCAGGGCAATCCGGCCTATAGGCTCGCGCTGCAGACGCGCGAGCAGCACATAAGGCGCGAAAAGGCGACCAGCAATATCTGCACGGCGCAGGTGCTGCTGGCGGTGATCGCGAGCATGTATGCGGTGTATCACGGCCCGCGCGGTCTGACCCGCATCGCACAGCGCATTCATCGCCTTAGCGGCGTGCTGGCTGCGGGTCTGAAGCAAATGGACGTAGCCATCGAGAACGCATCCTGGTTCGACACGCTCACCATCGTTGCGCCAAAGGGGGCGGCGGCGACGCACGCCAGGGCGGAGGCCCTCGGCGCCAACCTGCGCCGGATCGACGAGCGCCGAGTCGGCGTATCGCTCGACGAAACCAGCACCGGCGCTGAGGTGCGGCTGCTGTGGCAGATCCTCGCCCCTGTCGGCGCTGCGGCGCCCGATTTCGATGCGATCGAGGCGGGCGTGGGAGAAGCATATCCTCAGGCCTTGAGGCGCAGCAGCGGTTTTCTCGCGCATCCGGTATTCAACGCTCACCACTCCGAAACCGGGATGTTGCGCTATCTGAGACAACTCGCGGACCGGGACATCGCGCTCGACCGCTCGATGATAGCGCTCGGTTCCTGCACCATGAAGCTGAACGCGACGAGCGAGATGATCCCCATCAGTTGGCCCGAGTTCGCGCGTGTCCATCCGTTTGCGCCGGCGGCGCAGACCGCCGGTTATCGCCGGCTGATCGCGGAACTCGAGCGCATGCTGTGCGCGATCACCGGCTATGCCGCGGTATCACTGCAGCCCAACGCCGGATCGCAGGGCGAATACGCCGGATTGCTGGTGATCCGCGCCTGGCACCGTTCGCGCGGGGAGGGCCAGCGCAACGTGTGCCTGATTCCGGCTTCGGCGCACGGCACCAATCCGGCTTCCGCGCATATGGCGGGGATGCAGGTGGTCGTCGTCGCCTGCGATGCCGGCGGCAACGTCGATCTCGCCGATCTGCGTGCCAAGGCCGCAGAGCACAGCCGCAACCTGGCCGCGCTCATGGTGACCTATCCTTCCACCCACGGCGTGTTCGAGGCCGGCATCAGCGAAATCTGCGACATCGTGCATGGTCACGGCGGCCAGGTGTATATTGACGGCGCCAATTTAAACGCGATGGTCGGCCTGTGCGCGCCGGGGCGTTTCGGCGGCGACCTGTCGCATCTGAACCTGCACAAGACCTTCGGCATTCCGCATGGCGGCGGCGGGCCGGGCGTGGGCCCGCTAGCGGTAGCGGCGCATCTGGTTCCGTTCCTGCCCGGACATGGTGAGTTGCCGCACGGCGCGCAGAACATCGGCGCGGTGGCGGCGGCGCCCCACGGCAGCGCCGGCATCCTGCCGGTCGCGTGGATGTACATCACCCTGCTCGGGCGCGAGGGCCTCTCCGCGGCGAGCGAAGTGGCAATCCTGAATGCTAACTATGTCGCCAGGCGCCTGGCGCCGCATTATCCGGTGCTCTACAGCGGACCGGGCGGATTGGTCGCGCACGAATGCATTCTCGATCTGCGCCCGCTGAAGGAGGCGAGCGGCATAGTCGTCGAAGACGTGGCCAAGCGGCTCATGGACTACGGCTTTCACGCACCCACCATGTCGTTTCCGGTTGCCGGCACGCTGATGGTCGAGCCCACCGAAAGCGAATCCAAGGTTGAACTCGATCGCTTCATCGACGCCATGATCGCCATTCGCGCAGAAATCCGGGCAGTGGAGGAGGGCAGGCTGGATCGCCAGGACAACCCGCTCAGGCATGCGCCGCATACCGCCGCCATGGTGTCGGCGGATGAATGGCCGCACGCTTATTCGCGCGAGCTGGCGGCTTATCCCGTCGCCGGGCTGCGCGCGCGCAAGTACTGGCCGCCGGTGGGACGCGCGGACAACGCCTATGGAGATCGCAAGCTGTTCTGCACCTGCGTGCCGGAACCGACACAGCGGCACTGAAGGCTGTCTACAGCGCTCGCATTGGGCGGCAACTCGAACAGCTCAGCCGATGGGCACGGGCCGTCCGTTCGCGTACCCCTGGTATCCGGCAAATCCTATTTCCCCAAGCAGCAGAATCAGGGATTCGGACTCGACCGCCTGGGCAATGATCCGGATTTCGAGCGGCTGCGCGATGCGCATGAGCGAGGACACGATGAAGCGGCTGTCCTCGTTTTCCGCAAGTGCGTTCGTGTATGCCGGCGCAAGCTTGATGTAATGCGGCAGCAGCTCGCGTAACAGCCTGAGCGAATCGCGGTGCAGATTGAAGTTGTCTATCGCGAACTGCGCCCCAAGCCGTCTGATCTCCGCGGCGAAGCCGAGGCTTTGCGCGGGGGCCCGGATCACGCCGAACTCGGTCATTTCGAACACCAGGCGCGCGGCGATATCGCGCCGGCCCCGCAGGGCATCGATCAGGCGGCGACGCGAGGCGGCATCGGCCACGGTCTGCGCCGAAATGTTGACGGCAATCACCGGCGCAAGGCTCGCGCCGGCGTCGATCCGGGCGATCAGCATCTCGAGCACGCGGCAATCGAGCCGCGGCATCAGGCCGTGGCGCGCGGCCATCGGCAGGAACTGTGCCGCGGGCACGGGGTTGCTGCCGTCTTCCAGAATGCGCGTGACCACCTCGCTTTGCATCAGCGCGCGTCCGGGCAGGCTGAGGACGGTTTGCGTGTAGAGCGCCAGTTTGCCGGTTTCGATCGCACCCTCGAGGTGCTCGCGCCAGGCGAGCGAACCGCGCCCGCGCCGGTCGAGCTCGGCGAGTTCGACGAGATCGAAGGTGTCGGGTCCTTTTTCCTGCGCCCGGGTCAAGGCCAGATCCGCCGCGGCCAGCAACTCGGGCAACGCCGGCGCGCCCGCGTCGAAATGCGCCGCGCCGCAATGGAATTGGATCTCCCCGGTCAGCGCCTGCTCGGCAAGGGCTGATTCGACGCGGGAGCTGATCGCGGCGGTCAGAACGCCGGCAGCGCTCGCATCGATGTTGACCGCTGCTACGGCGAAGCTCGCCCCGCCGAAGCGCGAACGAACCGTTGCCTGGTCCGCGCAAGCGCTGGTGATGGTCTGCGCGACCAGGGCCAGCAGTTCATCGGCGCGCTGATAGCCATGATGCAGGTTGTATTCCTTGAAGCGCTCCAGCTCCAGCAGCACGAACACCCCGGAGAAGACGTCGCGCTCGGCGCGAAACAGGCCCTGCAGTTGATGTTCGAGGCCGCGGCGATTGAATAAATCGGTGACCGGATCGCGGTAGGCCTCGCGCTGCAGTTGTTCCGCACGCGCCGATTCGTCCTCGATGAAGCGTCTGACTTTTCCCGATAGGCTGTTCATGGCGGCGACTACCCGTCCGAGTTCGCGCGCTTTGGGCGCGAGCGCTATCGTCCTGAAATCGCGTTCGCCGATGGCCGTTGCCGCCCGCTCGATCTCGGCGAGAGGCCGCAGTATGGTGGTGAGGAAGGCGCGCAGGGCGACGAGGGCGAGCGCGTATACCAGCAGCAGCAGTGCCAGCGTTTGCAGACCGGTGTGCCACAACTGCAGATAGGCGAAATTCGGATGGCTGCTCACCAGCACGCGCCCGAGCTGGCGCCATCCGGAGCTGATCAGGGATTCGGCAGCGGGCGGGCGCAGCGGAAAAAACCGCGTAAACCACACCGGCACCTCGCCCTGCGCGGGCGCCAGTTGCTTCGCCACCAGGGTTTCGCCGCTTACCGAAACCACGCGTATGGACTGATAGTAGCCGCGATCGAAGGTGGAATTGACCACCGTCTCGATCAGCGCGCGGTCCTCGAACGGATGCACCGTCGCCAGCCATAGCGAAAGCGAAGTCGCGGCATCCTGGGAATGCGATTCGAGTTGCTGTTGCACATAGAGCCGGGCGTTTGAGAGATAGATCGCCTCCACGCCCGCCAATACCAGCAGGAACAGCAGGGACGCGCCGAAAAACAATTGCTTGAAAAGAGTCATGATCCGATCCCGAGAAGCATAGCATTCACGTCAGTACAGCAATTCCTTTTCCAATTTCTCCAGCAAACCGCGCCACAACCTGATCTGTGACGAGCTGCCCGCACTGGCGTCGCGCTGGCCCTGGCGCACCAGCAGCAGATCCTCGTCGTTGAAGCTGTACACCGGAATCAGGTCGGTTCGCTCCGATGCCGGCCTAACCGCGTCTTCCAGATTGTCCAGAACCAAGGGAACGGCTCCGGGCGCAGGATAGTACGCCAGCACCATGTGTGCCTGGTTGAGGCGCACCGCCTTGACGTAAGTGATCCTGAGGCGCTCGATCGGCACGCCCAGCTCTTTCAGGGCGAAGTACTTGGCGATGGAAAAGTCCTCGCAGTCCCCGCCGTTGCTGCCGAGCATTTCTGCCGGCGAGGCCCAATAATCTTCGACCCCCCAATGTGCCAGATCGGTGAGGAAGGGCAAGCGGTTGAAAAAAGTATTGACCGAGCCGAGCAGCTCCAGATCGTTGCCGGAGGGTTGCCGCTGCTCGGCTGCAATGGAGCGCACGAATTTTTGCCAGCCGCCGATGCGGGTTCCGCTGTCCGGTCCGAATTTGGCCGCGAAACGCTCCACCAGTCCCGCTGTCACGCTGCGCGAAAAGCCAAGTCCCTGCGTCGCCGCCAGCGCCACGCCCACACCGAGCGCGAACAGCGCAAGATGCCCGAGCCAGCCCTGGCCGCGCCGCCGCTCGGTGCCAGCGCAGATTCGATCCGGTTTTGCGCGGAGGCCTGTCGGTAGTGCGTGACGTGCGGACATCGCCTGATTGTACTCAATCGTGGGCATCGGAGCGCCACCGCCGGGCGCAAGCTCGGGTACAATCGAATTTGGCTCACTATCCAAGGGAGACGGTTCGCCATGAATACAAAGGTTACGCCAAAGCTTACGCAGGAAAAAGCGCTGCGCTGGGCGGCTCAGGGGCTGACGGTTCTGCTGGTGCTGGTTGCCGCGGTTGCGGTGATTCTATACTTCAAGATCGACGAACTGGAGGCCACGCTGTCTCAGGCGCGAGCCGAGGCCGACAAGGCAAGTCAGGCGGCGGCGGCGGCACGCAAGAAGCTGCAGGATGAGTTCAATGCGGCAAAGACCAAATCCGCGGCGCTGGAGCAGCGGCAGCGCGAGGCGGACAACATGAAGGCCTTGCTCGCCAAGATGGAACCACGACTCGCGGCGGTGCTGGAGGCCGTCGTCAACGCCAAGACCAGCAAGCCGGATGCGCGAGCCGCCGCGCTCACAAGTCTAGGCGTGATCGGCCAGATCGCCCGCGGAACGAATAACGAGGCCGCGCTCGCGGCGTTGGAGCGCGCGCTCGGCATCGACAAAGCCAATTGCGTCGCCGGCCTCGCCGTCAATCTCGGCGGCGCCAAGAAAATCGACGTCGCGCCCGATTGCCAGGCCTTGCTGCCCGGCGCGCCCGCGGCGAGCGAAGCCAAGCCCGCGGCCGCGGCGAAGCCGGATGCAGCGCCCGCGGGCGGGGCCGCCAAAGCCGCTCCGCCGGCAGCCAAGGGCTGACGGCCGAATCGGGCGGCAAGCCGAATGAATACCCGGAGTCCGCCGGAAAAACGGATCCGCGAAGTTGCCTGGCCGGCGCGCGCGCGCGCCGGCCTACGTCGGTCGCAAGCGTTGCAGCAAACCGAATCCGCACTTCGGTCCGAGACCCAAGCATGATCTACGAACTCTATTACTGGCCCGGCATACAGGGCCGCGGCGAATTCGTGCGCCTTGCGCTGGAGGAATCCGGAGCCGAATACCTTGATATCGCGCTCTTGCCCGAGAAGCAGGGCGGCGGCGTGCCGGCGATGATGAAATTCCTCGACGGCGCCGAGGTCGCGCGTCCCCCGTTTGCGCCGCCTTTTCTGAAAGCGGGCCGCAGGCTCATCGGGCAAACCGCGAACATCCTCCTGTTTCTTGGGCCGCGGCTAGCGCTCGCGCCGCGCGATCCCGGCGGCAGACTGTGGACGCATCAGTTGCAACTCACCCTTGCCGACTTCGTGCTCGAGATTCACGACACCCATCACCCCATCGGCGGCGGCTTCTACTACGAAGAGCAGAAGCCGGAAGCCAAGCGCCGCAGCCGCGATTTTCTTGCGCACCGGCTGCCGAAGTTCCTCGGCTATTTCGAACGCGTCATCGAGCGCAACCCGGACAGCGACAAATGGCTGGCGGGCAAGCGTCTGACCTATGTCGATCTGTCGATGGCCCAGGTGGTCGCCGGACTGCGTTATGCGTTTCCGGCGGCAAGCAGAAAAGCGCTGCGCGCCTGCCCCCGGCTGCGAACGCTGCACGACGAGGTTTTTGCGCGGTCGCGGATCAAGCGCTACGTCGCATCGGGGCGGCGGCCGGCTTTCAACAACGATGACATTTTCCGGCGCTATACCGAGCTGGACGCGTAACCGGCGCAAGCGACAGCGCTGCTCAACTCTTCAAGCGGGCTTGATTCTTGCATCACTCATAGGTTGCGCAACTGATAATTGAGTGGTCCGGACTCGCGACGTGGTCACATGCCAGAAGAGGATGAATGCGTAACTTCTTGTTTAGCCTAAGAACCAGGGCTCTGCTGCTGGCTGGCGTGGCATTTGCGGTTTTCCTTGGAACAATGGGGTTTCATGCGGCGGCTGAACGCCAGATGCGTCTGAAATTCGTCAGAGAGCACCTGCAGGACACGGCAAAGCTGATTGCGGCCCAGCACAGCCATGTCATCGAATACGCGCAGCAGCTTCTCGACTCCCTGATTCGGGCCCAGAACGGGCGCCAGACTATCTTGTCAGAGGACTGCCAGCGCACACTCGCGCAGCGGCTCCGGGAAGAGCCTCGAATCGCCAATATCATCATGGCGCTGCCTGACGGAAGCGTGGTTTGCAGTGCACTGCCGAGCGCTCGGCGGATCAATATTGCCGACCACCAGCCCCATTTCCGCCAGGCGCTCGCGTCGCCGGGCGTGGTTATCGGGGAAGCGGTTGACAGTCCGATAACCGGCAAACGGAGTCTTCCGTTCTTTAAAGCTGTCCGGGACTCAAGCGGGCGCACGCTTGCGCTATTTGCGGTTACGCTTGACCTGGCCGGACTCGCAACAGAGTTCGCTAACGCCAAGTACCCCGATGGCGCCAGGATTGGTTTAATCGACGCCCAGGGAAGGGTGCTTGCGAGGTACCCCGACGCCGAGGGATGGGTGGGGAAGGATGCCTCGGGCACGTCATTCTTCAAGGCCGTCGCGGCACGCGGCGGCGAGGGTGCGTTCGAGGAACTTGGATTCGACGGCGTGCCGCGTATCTACGGGCTGGCGCGCTTTGCCGAGACCGCGTCCGGGTCGATATCGCTTTGGTTCGGATTCGAGAAGAAGACGGTTACCGCGGACGTGGAGCGTGACTTCGCATGGACTGTCCTCGCCGTAGCGGGCCTGCTGTTGGTGACATTTGTTGTGATCTGGGCCGGAGCCGAACGCTTGCTCCTGCGCCCGCTCTCGGTCCTATCGGCAGCCGCGCGCCGAATGGGCCGGGGCGATTTGAACGCCCGTACCGGGCTCGAACACGCTCGCGACGAATTGGGGAGGCTGGCGCAATCGTTCGACGAAATGGCGATGTCGATCGAGGCCAAGGACCGACACATCGTCCTTGCCAATCGCGCGGTCAGGGTGCTCTCGACGTGGAATCAGGCACTCCTCACGCCACGTAATGAAACGTTGCTGATTGAATACCTGTGCCGGGCCATTGTCGAGGCCGGCGGCTACGGGGGCGCATGGGTGGGCTTCGCCAGGTCCGACCAGAACAAAACCGTCGAGCCGGTCGCGTGGTGGGGCCTGGATTCCGAGTTCGTTGCCGGCTTGGGAGTCACCTGGGCGGATACCCCACGCGGTCGCGGCCCGGCCGGTAGCGCGATTCGTCGTGGCACCGCGGTAATTGTGAACGACGTCATGACAAACCCCGACATCGCGCCGTGGCGCGAAGACCCGCTGCAGCGTCAGCTCAACGCGATAATCGCCCTTCCGCTGAAGGTGGATGGCGCGGTCATTGGTGCGCTCTCGATTCACGCGGCGGAGTCCGAATCGTTCGGTGAGCAGGAGGCCGTGCTGCTCACCGAAGTGGCGGCGGCGCTCTCCTCCGGGATAGCCGCGGTCCGCACGCGCGAGGCGCACACTCAGCTTGAAGTGTCACTGCAAACCAGCGAGGAACGATTCCGTGCCGCTGCCGAGGCGAGCCTGGATGCGCTCCTGGTGCTGAAGAGCGTGCGCGATGCGGCCGGCAATATCGTCGACTTTGAAGTTGCGGATATGAACGGCCGCGCCGCGCGCGAGCTCGGCCTGGCGAAAGACCAGGTCATCGGCAAGACCTTTTTTCAACTGATTCCAGTCTACAGAACCGCGGAATTTTTCAACAAGTACGTTCATGTCGTTGCGACCAGGATGCCTTTGGAAGAGGAATTTCCGTTTGACCTGCCCAGAGCGGAAAGGAAGTGGTTCAGGCAGCAGGTGGTCGCAGTTGGCGACGGCATTGCAGTTTCGCTGCGCGACATTACGGTTTGGAAGACAGCGGGTGACAAGATTAGGGAAGGCGAGGAGCGGCTACGGCTGGCGATGGCCGGCGCCCATATGGGGGCGTGGAGCGTGGATATGGAGAGCAAAACGTACTCCATATCGGAGGACGTTGGACCGATATTCGGCTTGTCCAAGGAAGCGGGACCCCGGAGAACCCGGGCCCTGATGGAAGCTGTATACCCGGACGACCGCGAGGCACTGGCAAAGGCGATGCAGCGAGACCGGGAGACGGCGAAACCGGCACACAGGGAATTCAGGGTGTTGTGGCCGGACGGTACGGTCCATTGGGTGGAAGCGCGTAGCAACGTCATTTGCGATAAGGCCGGTAAGCCCGCGCGCAGCGTCGGCGTGCTTACCGACATTACGCAGCGCAAGCTGGATGTAGTGGCCCTGCAACGCGCCAACCGGGCACTCAAGACGCTGTCGGCGTGCAACGACGCGCTGGTGCATGCGAGCAGCGAATCCGGGCTTTTGCATGAAGTGTGCCGCGTCATCGCGGACAAGGGGGGATATCGGATGGCATGGGTGGGTTACCCACGAAATGACGAGGAAAAAACTATCGTCCCCATGGCCTGGGCGGGCGTGGAGGACGGGTATCTCGCCGCGGTGAAGCACACCTGGGCCGATACCGAGCAAGGCCAAAGACCCATTGCCAGAGCTCTTCGGAGCGGCAAAGCGGAAACTACCCGGGATGTCCGGGACAACCCCGCGTTTGCATCCGTCGTAGAGTTGGTGGCAAGGCCAGGCTACGTTTCCAACCTCGCGTTGCCCTTACTCGACGGGAACAGCGTCATCGGCGCAATGAGTATTTTCGCGTCGGAGGCCGACGCGTTTGATGATGCGGAAGTACTGCTGTTACAGGAACTCGCCGAGGACCTCGCCTATGGAATTGCCACATTGCGTACGCGGGAGGAGCGCGACCGTATTGCGCATGCGCACCAGCACCACGAGGCAATTCTGCGTAAGAGTCTCGAGGACAGCATTCAGGCTATTGCCTCAACCGTGGAAATGCGCGACCCGTATACCTCGGGCCATCAGGAACGCGTGGCCGAGTTGGCTGTGGCGCTCGCGCGGGAAATGGGTCTTCCCGAGGAACGGATTCATGGGCTACACCTCGCCGGTGTCGTCCACGACCTCGGAAAAATCAGCATTCCGGCTGAAATTCTTGCCAAGCCGGGGAAGCTGACGCCTATCGAGTTCCTGCTGATTAAGGGTCATGCCCAAGCGGGGTACGAGATTCTCAAGGACATTGACTTCCCCTGGCCTATCGCAACCATTGTTCGGCAACACCATGAGCGGCTCGATGGCTCCGGCTACCCCCAGGGACTCAAAGGGGGGGACATTATCTTGGAGTCCCGAATTATGGCGGTGGCGGACGTGGTCGAAGCCATGGGCTCGCACCGGCCCTACCGACCCACATTAGGAATCGACGTCGCGTTGCGGGAAATCGAGCGGGGCCGTGGTATCCAATATGACCCGGCGGTCGCCGACGCGTGTTTAAAGTTGTTTCGGGAAAGCCATTACACTCTGGTGACCTAGACCCTGCACGTTCGGCGACTTGCTTGCGGAACGGAGGTGAGGTGTTCCCCCATTTTGAAGGCACTAATCAGAGCTTGCCGTCCCTACTTGCTTCCCGCTACGCGTAAAGCTCCTCCCCGCGCCGGATTATCGTTGCCGCCGCAACGGCGGCGAGCAGATAAACGACGAACGCCACGACCGGCGGGCGGAGTGGGCGATCGAGAACGAAATGGGACATCGTGGTCAGACCGTTCTCATGGCCGGCGCCGGCGCTATGCGGGAATCGCGTAGCCCTTCTCCCGGAACAGCCTCAGGCAGGCGTCGGCAACGACAGGATCGTATTTGCTTCCGCGACCGCGCTCGATCTCGGCCAGCGCCGCTTCGATTCCGAGCCCAGGGCGGTAGGGCCGGTGCGAGGACATCGCCTCGATCACGTCCGCCACCGCCATGATGCGCGCCTCGAACAAGATCGCCTCGCCCTTGAGGCCCTGCGGATAGCCGCTGCCGTCCATGCGCTCGTGATGCTGCAGCGCGACCTCGGCCACCGGCCAGGGAAACTCAACGTCCTTCAGCACGTCGTGGCTCGCCTGCGGATGGGCCTGAATCAAGCGGAACTCGAGCGGGCTGAGCTTGCCGGGCTTGGACAGAATCTCCGCGGGAATGGTGATCTTGCCGATATCGTGCAGATAGCCGGCGACCCGCAAGCCCTCGATCCGCCGCCCGTCGAATCCGAGCTCGGCGCCGATCGCGACGGCAATCTTGCCCACCCGCCGCTCGTGGCCGGCGGTGTACGGATCGCGCATCTCGCTCAAGGTCGTCGCCACTTCGACGGTGCTCGTGAACGCGGTTTCCAGTTGCGCGACATAGCGCTGGATCTGCTCCTCGGCGCGTTTTTTGTCGGAGATGTCCTGCATCAGCCCGATGATCGCCGGCCGGCCGTTACGAGTCACGCGGGCACCGTGCACGCCGACCTCGATCGTGGCGCCGTCCTTGCGCACGGCGGTGAAGCCGTAGCTGATGCTCGGCACATTGTCTTCGAGCCGCAGGCGTATGTTCTCGGTGACCATGCCGCGGTGCTCCTCGGCGATGATCGACAGCGGGTGGCGGCCGATCAATTCGTCGGCGGAGGCGTAACCGAGGATCTCGGCGAAGCGGGGATTCACATAGGTGAGCTTATCGTCCTGGATGATGTAGATGCCGGCGATCGACTGCTCCACCAGGCCGCGGAACTGTTGTTCCGCCGCGCGCAGGGCTTGCTCCGATCGCTTGCGCTCGGTGATGTCGGCGCCGACACCGTGATAGCCTTTGAATGCGCCTGAAGCATCGAACACCGGATCGCCGCTGATCCACATAAAGTGTTCGGCGCCGTCAGTGCCCACGCGCGAAAGTTCGAAATCGCGGAACGGACGGTGTGCGTCGAGCACCGCCCGGTGCGCCAGCCAGCCCGCCTCGTCGGGCGAAAGATAGGGCACTTCCCAACGGCGCTTGCCGATTTTCGCGCCCTCCCGGAACACCGACAGCGTGCTCGGCTTGCTGCCGGAGCTGCGCCGCGTCAGCCGGTGCTCGGCGTCGCTCTCCCAATAAAAATCGGAGGACATCTCGGTCAGGCTGCGAAAGCGCGCCTCGCTCTCGCCCAGCGCTTGTTCTGCGTTCTTGCGCTCGGTAATGTCGCGCATGAAGCCGGTGAAAAACTGGTCCTCTCCGACGGTCCACTCCGCCAGCGAAAGTTCCAGCGGAAATTCGCTTGTGTCCTTGCGCCGTCCTACCAGTTCAACAATAGTGCCGATAATGCGCCGCTCGCCGCCGGATTGCACCCGCTTCATGCCGTCGAGATGCCGGTCCTGGAATCGTTGCGGCATCAGCAGCGTCAGCGGCTGCCCGATGACCTCGGTTTCCGCGTAGCCGAATATGCGCTCGGCACTCGGGTTCCAGCCCACGATGCGCCCGGCGGCGTCGCCGGTTACAAATGCATCGATGGCTGACGCTGCCACTGCCGCGTAGCGCAGTTCCCTGGCGCGCATGTCCTTCTCCGCCCTCTTGCGCTCGGTAATGTGGGTGCCCACGCCGCGGTATCCCTGGAATGTGCCGGCGGCATGGAATACCGGATCGCCGCTGACCGCGATATGAAGCTCGACGCCATCGGCGCGCAGGCGCGAGAATTCGAAATCGCGGAATGGCAGGTGCGCGTCGAGCACCGCCCGGTGCGCCTCCCAGCCGGCTTCGTCCGGCGTAAGATACGGCGCCTGCCAGCGGCGTTTGCCGAGCACCTGGCCGTGCGGCAACACCTGCGCCGCATCTTCTCCCCTGCTGGTGCTGAACTGCGTCAGCCGGTGCTCGGCGTCGCTCTCCCAATAAAAATCGGAGGACATCTCGGTCAGGCTGCGAAAGCGCGCCTCGCTCTCGCGCAAAGCGTTGCTCGCCGTCTCAAGTTCCGCCGTGCGCTCGGCAACGCGGCGCTCCAGGGCCTCGTTTGCCGCGAGCAAGGCGCTTTCTGCTTGCTCTCGGCGCGTCACTTCCCCTTGCAACGCCCGATTCGCGTTTTCGAGCTGCACGTGGCTGGGGATCGTGAGCGCTTTGGGTACCAGTGGCCAAAGCAGGAACGCGGTCGCGGCGGACACGCTCGCGGTGAGCGCCTTGAGCCCCGCATCAGCCCAGTAATCGGCATGCCATATATTCCAGATCGCGAACAGGTGCGTGGCGCCGCACGCCAGCACGAATGCGCCGAACATCAGGAACATCCAGCGAAAAGGAACATCCGGCCGTTTTTGGACGAAGTACCAGAGCGCGAACGGAATCGAAAAATAGGACGCTGCGATGATAAAATCCGATACGACATAGATCCACAGCAGCGACGGCGTCCAAAAGAAACAATGACCATGCGGCATGAAACCGGTGGTTCCGAAGTAATTCGCAAGGTTGTCGAGCATCGCATGCCTCCGGTAGGTCGCGAGGTCGCTTGATTGTAATCCAACAATCACGCGGGTTGTGGCGTGGCCACTAATTCCGACGATTTGAAAATGGAAACGGTTCTTGCGCCGTATCTTTGCCAATGTTCAATAAAATGACGCATAATTAACCGATACCATGATCAGCAGCCTGTTCTCACTTACTCCCTTGCATCAACACGCCGAACCTGCGCAACGCACTCTTGGCATTGCCGCGCTGCCACCGGATTCGGGCGAGCTTGCGCAACTGCTGGTCACCGACCCGGCGCCGGAGGTGCGCATTGCCGCCGCGCAGCGTTGTACCGATCTGGCTGCGCTAGGCTCTGCCCGGGAAACGGAAGCCGATGCCGCCGTGCGGCTTGCGCTCGCCTCCGCGCTGGGCGATGTGCTTGCGCGAACGCAGGACGGCGCGGGCGCGCAGGCGCTGCTCGCGGCGGATCGGTGCACGGATGCAATCCGGATCGAAGTGGCGCGCCGCGCCAAGGACGCGGAGCGCCGCCGCAGCGCGATCGCCTCGATCCGAGATGAAGCCGCGCTGGTCGAGCTCGCCCTTCTCGCCGGGCATGCGGAGACGCGCATGGCGGCGGCGGAGCGCGTGCGCACGCCAGAGGGCTTGCGCAAGCTCGCCGATGCGGCAAAGGACAAGGATCACGGCGTGGCCAGGCTCGCCCGGAAGCGGACCGACGCGATCAAGCAACGCCAGGAACAGGACGCCGAAGCCGACGCCATCATCGCGCAATTGGAAGCGCTGGCGTCCGAGCCCGGTCCGATACTTACCGCGGTGATCGAACTCAACCGCCGCTGGCAGGCGCTGGACATGAGCGGCGAGACTACGCGCCTCGCGCGCTGCGAGATTGCGCGCCAGGCCATTCAGGCGCGCTTCGAGCGCGAGCAAAATGAACAACGGGCGCGGGTGCAGTTCGAACGCAGGCTAAGCGCATGGTTCGAAGCACTGGGAACCACGGCACCCGCCGCGCCGGATGCGCTCACCGCGATGCGCGCCGAGCTCGCCACGCTACGCGCCGAAGCACGCGAGCGCAGCGATGATGCTGCGTTCGCGCGCCTCGACCAGGCGGAGGGCCGCATCGCGCGATGGGAGGAAGAGCTCCAGGCGCTCGCCGGCACGCTGGCGCTGGTGCTCGAAGCCGAGCAGCTTGCCGCGGGCACGTCGATCGACCACGCGGAACTGCCGGCGCGCTGGCAGGCGCTCAGCCGGACGATTCGCACGCCGGAGTTGACGCGGCGCTTCGAAGCCGCGATGACGACGGTGGAGCAGCGGCGGCTGGCGCAGATCCAAGCTGTGCAGCAGGAAGCGAACGCGGCGCGGCAGCATGTCCATGCCCTGTTGCACACGGCCGAGCAGGCGCTCGCCGCGGGCCAGGTGCAGGCGGCGCGCGCGGCTGCCGACGAAATCAAGGCCCTCAAGACCGGGGCGGGCCTGCTGCCGAAGCCGAGCACGCAGCGGCTGGGCCGCCTGGTGCAGCAGTTGGTCGAACTCGAACGCTGGGAATCGTTCGGCCAGCAAAACGCGCGCGTGCAGTTGTGCGAGCGCGCCGAAGCCGCGGCGAAGCAGACCGTGGATGCGCCGCAACTCGCGCTCGAAGTGCAGAAGCTGCGCGGCGAATGGAAAGCGCTGGACCAGCAGCACGCGGGCGTGCCCAAGGCGCTGTGGGAGCGCTTCGACGGCGCCTGCGAAAAAGCTTACGCCCCTGCGGCCAGATATTTTGCCGAGCTCGGGGCGCAAAGAAAGGAAGCGCGCAAGCGGCGCGAGGAGTTCATCGCGGCGGCGACGGCGCAGGCGCCGACCCTGCTCGCGCAGCCCGTCGACTGGCGCGCGCTCGAGCGCTGGCTGCGCGAAATTGACCAAGGATGGCGCGAAGGCGATCTGGGCAGCGTCGATCCGGGCGCATGGAAAAAGCTCGATTTGCGCTTCAAGGCGGCGCTCGCGCCGGCGCGCGAGGCTTTGTCAGAGGCGCGCGCTCGCGCCAGGGCGGGGCGCCAGGCCCTGATCGACGAGGCCACGGCGCTGGTAGCCAAAGCGATGGAGCGCGAGGTGCCCTCGCAAGTCAAGGCGATCCAGGCCCGCTGGCAGGCCGAGGCCAAGGAGTTGCCGCTGGCGCAGCGCGACGAGCGCGCGCTGTGGACCAAGTTTCGCGCGGCCTGTGACGCCGTGTTCGAGGCGCGCCAGAGCAAGCGCAAGGAAGAGGACGGCCGCAAGAACGAGCATCGCCACGCGCTGCAGGAACTGTGCGCGCAACTCGAGCAACTCGCGCGCGATGCAGGCAAGGAGGACCAGGAACTGCGCCGCGCGCTGCGCGATCTGCAGGAGCAGTGGAAACAGAAGGCCGGCGCATCCAGTCCCGATCTGCGCGAGTTTGAATCCCGCTTCACCAAAGGGAAAGCCGCGCTGGAGGCGATGCTGTCGGCGCGGGTGCGTTCCCGCGAAGCGGCGGTATGGCAGACCCTGGCGGCGAAACAGCGCTTGTGCGAGGAACTGGACGCTTTGGTGCGCTCGGGCGGCGCTGCCGCCGATTTCGAGGCGCAGTCGGCGGCGGCACAGGAACGATGGGCGGCTTTGCCCGCCCTGCCGGCTGCCTGGGAGAAAAAAATGCTGGCGCGGCGCGACGCCGCGCTAGTCGCGCTCACCGAGGCGGCCGCGGCCGGAAAATACCTGACGCGGATGGAGCAGGGCGCTGGATCGCGCCGCGAAGGCCTGCTCGAACTCGAGTTGCTGCTGGGCATGGACAGCCCGGTTGAATTTCAGCAGCAACGGCTGGCGCTTCAGGTAAAGAAGCTAAAGGAGCGTTTCAGCAGCGCGGCAAGCACCGGTCCCGTCACTGCTGCCGAGCGCCTGCTTGCATGGTGCGCCCAAGCGGGCGTGGCCGATGCGCTCGACCGGCAGCGCTGCGAACGAATTCTGTCGAGAGTCGAGCAGGCGCGCTGAGACAGGTACCGCTCGGGCGAAGCGGCACGCTATGTTCGCGACGCGCACTTTTCTGCTGGTCCTGTCCCTGGCGCTCGCGGCTTGCGCGCCGGTGCCGCAGCGCGCGGGTATTCCGACCACCTGGCAGGGATCGCCGAACTTCAGCGAAAGGAAGCCCAACTTCGTCGTCATTCATCACACCGGCGATGACAGCGTCGATCAGGCGCTGCGCGCGCTGGCCGACCCGGCGCGAAGCGTGAGCGCGCATTACCTGATCGGGCGCGACGGGACCATCATCCAGCTGGTCGATGAACGCGCGCGGGCATGGCACTCGGGCGAATCGAAATGGGGCGCCGATACGGATCTCAACTCGGCGTCCCTGGGTGTCGAACTCGACAACAACGGACGCGAACCGTTTTCCGACGTCCAGATTTCAGCCTTGCTGCGCCTCCTGGCCGACATCAGGGAGCGCTATCACATTCCCGTCGCGAATTTCCTCGGTCACGCCGATGTTGCGCCCAGGAGAAAGACCGATCCCAGCCGCTACTTCCCCTGGAAGGCGCTGGCGGATCACGGTTTCGGCCTATGGTGCGATCCGCCTTTTCCGCAGCCGCCGCTGGCGTTCGACGCTACAGCGACATTGCGCGCGCTGGGCTATGACACCGGCGATGTCGGTGCGGCCATCCGGGCTTTCAATTTACATTTTTTGCCGGACGAACTCTCTTCCGCGCTGACCGAGCGCAGCCGTGGCCTGCTTTACTGTCTGTACCAGAAAGCAGACCGCTGAGCTTCGCAACAGCGTCCTAACGACCCTCAAATTTGGGTTTGCGTTTTTCCGTGAAGGCGAGAACGGCCTCGTGCTGATCCTTGGTGTGTTGCGCCAGCGCCTGCATCGACGAGGCCATCTCCAGGGCGATCGGCAGGCTGACCTGCTGCGAATCGCGCAACAGGCGCTTGGTCAGGCGCAGCGAATGCACCGGCTGGGCGGCAATGCGGCGGGCGAGTGCCCTGGCTTCGTCCATTAATTTGCCGTCGTCGACCACCTTCGACACCAGGCCGATGCGCAGCGCTTCGTCGGCCTCGATGAAATCGCCGGTGAACGTCATTTCGCAGGCTTTCGACATCCCCACCGCGCGCGGCAGGAACCAGGCGCCGCCATCGCCGGAAACCAGGCCGACGCGAAGAAAGCTTTCGGCGAAAGTCGCGCTGCGTCCGGCGATGCGTACGTCGCACATGCAGGCGAGGTCGCAGCCGACGCCCACCGCCGCGCCGTTGACCGCGGCGATTGACGGCGCTTCCAGCGCGTACATCGCCAGTGGCAGGCGTTGAATGCCGTGCAGGTAGCCGCGGCGAATCTCCGCCGGGCTTCCGCTGAACAAGCCGGTACGCTCCTTCATCACCTTGACGTTGCCGCCGGAGGAAAAACCCGCGCCCGCGCCGGCAACGATGACGCAGCCGACGCTCAAGTCGGCATTGACGCGATTGATGCATTCGACCATCGCCTCGACGATGGCGGGCGAGATGGCGTTGCGCGTGGCGGGTTCATTCAAGGTGAGGATGACGATACCGCCGTCCTGTTCGTATCGCACTGGGTCGCTCATGTTTGAGTTGCCTTTCTGGGTATGGGCGGTCTGGAATTAAAATGCGGTAAAATGTCAGCCGCCAAGGACGCGCTTCATTCCGCAATTGAATTTTACCTTTTGCATGGCCGGCGTGTCTCGGATATATTGGCCGGGTTTGGTTTTGCCGGCGGCCTGTTGATCGCTGCAACAATTCAGTTGGGGGAAAAATGCACGAATTCAGGTTCGAGCCGGTCCGCCTGCCGGCGGCAGCGGAGGCCTTGCGCGGCGAAGTGCGCGCATTTATCGCGGCGGAGGTAGCCCAGGGGGCGTTCACGCCGAGCCGCAATTCCTGGTCTTCCTTCGACCCGGACTTCAGCCGCAAATGCGGCGAGCGCGGCTATATCGGCATGAGGTGGCCGAAACAGTACGGCGGCCATGACCGCTCGGCGCTGGAGCGTTACGTCGTGACCGAGGAAATGCTCGCCGGGGGCGCGCCCGTGGGCGCGCATTGGATCGCCGACCGGCAAAGCGGCCAGCAGATTCTGCGCTACGGCAGCGACCGGGCGAAGCGAACCATCCTGCCGAAGATCGCCGCCGGAGCGTGCTTTTTCAGCATCGGCATGAGCGAGCCCGACTCCGGTTCCGACCTTGCCGCGGTGCGCACGCGCGCTGCAAGAGTCGAAGGCGGCTGGAACATCAGCGGAACCAAGGTCTGGACTAGCGGCGCCCACCAGGCAAATTACCTGATCGCGCTCGCCCGGACCTCGGCCAAAGAGGAAGACCGCCACGCTGGCATGACCCAGTTCATTGTCGATCTTTCGCACCCCGGCGTGAGCGTGCGGCCGATCTACAATCTCTACGGCGGCCACGACTTCAATGAAGTGGTATTCGACGAGTTCTTCGTCGCCGACGACATGGTCATGGGCGAAGCCGGCACGGGATGGAAGCTGGTGACGGGTGAGCTGGCATTCGAGCGCTCCGGTCCGGATCGCTTCCTCAGCACCTACCAACTACTGGTCGAATCCATCCGCATGATCGGGCCGGATCCGGACGAGCGCTGCGCCAACGAGATCGGCCGCTTTGTCGCGCATCTGGCGACCTTGAGGCGGATGTCGGTTTCGGTCGCGGGCATGCTCGAGCGCGGCGCGCAGCCGATCGTCGAGGCGGCATTGGTGAAGGACGTCGGTACCGCGTTCGAGCGCGAAATTCCCGAAACCTTTCGCCACCTGATTCCGACCGAGCCGACCTTGGGCGAGGGCGCCGGCTATGCGGAACTGCTGGGCATGACCATCCTGCGCGCGCCGGGGTTCACCATACGCGGCGGCACGCGCGAGATCTTGCGCGGCATGATTGCACGGGGGCTGGGACTGCGATGAGCGAAATGCGCAATGATCTTCTGAAAACCGTCGACCGGATCTTCGACGAGCATTGCCCGAAGCCGGCGCGGGAATCCGCCGAAGCGGGCGAGTGGCCGGTCGCCTTGTGGCGGGCACTGGAGGAGGTTGGCCTCGATCGGGCCGCGTTGCCGGAACAGGCGGGCGGCTCCGGGCTCGATTTCGAGGATGCGATGCTGGCGCTGCGCCGCAGCGCTTATCACGGCGCGCCGGTGCCGCTGGCGGAGACCATGCTTGCCGGACGGCTGCTTGCTGCCGCGGGGCTGGCGGTTCCGCAAGGCGCCCTGACCGTGGCTCCGGTTCAGACCGGCGACCGGCTCAGGTTCGTGCGGGGCGCGTCGGGTGCGACGGTGTCGGGCGCGGCGCAGCGCGTGCCCTGGGGCAACCTGTGCGCGCATGCGGTCGTGGCGGGCGACATCGACGGCAAAGGCATGGTGGGCCTGGTTTCGACATCCGGCGCCGCGCGTGGCGTCGACAAGAACCTCGCCGGCGAGCCGCGCGCGCTGCTCGAGTTCGATGCAACTGCGCTGATCGCGCTTGCGCCATTGAAGGACGCGCTCGCGCGCCTCGAAGCCGAGGGCGCGCTCTACCGCAGCGTGCAGATGACCGGCGCGCTCGAGCGCGCGCTCGAATATTCCTTGCAGTACGCCAACGAACGCGTTCAGTTCGGCCGCCCGATCGCCAAATTTCAGGCGATTCAGCACATGCTGGCGGTGCTGGCCGGGCAAGCGGCGGCCTCGAGTGCCGCGGCCGACGCGGCAGTCGAGGCATCGCGCCTCGTGCCGGACGAGTTTGCGGTATCGGTGGCGAAGTCGCGCGTGGGCGAAGCGGCCGGCAAGGGCGCCGAAATCGCGCATCAGGTGCATGGGGCGATGGGCTACACACGCGAGCACAATCTTCACTACAGCACGCGCCGCCTGTGGTCGTGGCGCGACGAGTTCGGCAACGAAAGCTACTGGCAGAGCCGTCTCGGCCGTGCCGTCGCGGCCAACGGCGCCGATGCGCTCTGGCCGATGCTTAGCCGGCGTTGAGCAATATTATACGTGGCGACTTGAATCGCCCCCCGTTGTTGCGGAGTTGCGATCTTGTATCTTGTATAAAGGCAACCCCAAGCCGCTGTTGCTTTTATCCATAACCGTGATTTTGGTACGGATGCGTTTTTCATCCGTACCAAAATCACGGTTGGCGCGCGTAGCGCGCAGGAATTCAGGCGCCGTACAATAATAGATATCAGCGCCCCTTGAACACCGGCGCGCGCTTCTCGACGAACGCGCGCGCGGCCTCCAGATGATCCTCGGTTCCGGCGGTCCGGATCTGGTGCAAGGCCTCAAGGTCCAGGAATTCGGACAGGGTGCAGTTTTCGGCGGCATTGAAGTTCAGCTTCATCAGACCCAGCGCGATGCTCGGTCCGCCGGCAAGGCGCCTGGCCAGCGCCATCGTCGCGTCCGCGAGTTCAAAATCGGGCACCACCGCGTTCACCAAGCCGAGTGCGAGCGCCTGGCCGGCATCCACGGGGTCGCCGGTGTAGTACAGTTCGCGCGCCTTGCCGGTGCCGACCAGCTTGGACAGAAAGTAGCTGCCGCCGAAGTCGCCGGAGAACCCGACCTTGACGAAAGCGGTGATGAAGCGCGCCGACTCCGACGCGATGCGCAGGTCGCAGGCGAGCGCCATGGCGAGTCCGGCACCGGCTGCAGGTCCGTTCACCATGGCAATGGTCGGCTTCGGAATCTCGTGCAGCAGGCGTGAAACCTCCATCCAGCCGCGCAAGCGCTGTACTGGGTCTTCCGCGCCTAATTGGCTCGAACCTTCGGCCATGCCCTTGACGTCGCCGCCGGCACAGAAGGCGCGACCGGCGCCGGTCAATATCACCACGGCGATTTCCGCATCGGCCCCGAGCCGCGCCAAGGTCTCGAGCAGGTTGTCGAAGGTGGAAGAGGAGAGCGCGTTGAGTCGGTCGGGGCGATTGAGCGTAAGCGTTGCGACGCGATCGGTCACGGTCTCGAGCAGTTCATGCGGCATGGAGGAGCTCCTTGGGTATTTGACAGGCAAGTCGGCGGTATTCTATACGTGGCGGCATAAATTGTCCCACGGTTGTTGCAGCGTTGCGATCTTGGATAAAACCCCCAGGCTGCGTTTGATGTTAACCAGAACCGTGTTTCTGGTACGGATGGTTTTTATCCGTACCAAAAACGCGGTTGGCGCGCGCAGCGCGCAACATATGCATGGCACCTGGCATCAGCCCAGGCGGGCGAGCATCTCCGGCGTGACGAGTGTGACGCCGTTGTCGGTGCGCTCGAACCGCCTGGCATCCTCGAGCGGATCCGCGCCGATCACCATCCCCTCGGGAATGCGGCAGCCGTGGTCGATCACCACGCGCGTGAGGCGGGCGTGGCGGCCGACGACGACCTCGGGCAAAAGCACGGCTTCCTGCAATTTGCAGTAGGAGTTGACGCGGCACCTGGAGAACAGCAGCGAGTTTTCGATCGTCGCCCCGGAGATGATGCAGCCGCCCGATACCAGCGAATCGAGGGCCATTCCCCGGCGGCCGTCCTGATTGAAAACAAATTTGGCGGGAGGGAGCTGCTCCTGATAGGTCAAAATGGGCCAGGTCCTGTCGTACATGTCGAGCGAGGGCTCGACCGCGGTCAGGTCGATGTTGGCCTCCCAATAGGCATCGATCGTGCCCACGTCGCGCCAGTAGGGTTCCTTGGTGGCGCCGCCCATGACGCAACTACCGGCAAAGGGATGCGCCACCGCCTCGCCGCTGCGAACCGCCTGCGGGATGATGTCCTTGCCGAAATCGTGACTCGAGGCGGGATCGGCGAGATCGCGCGCCAGCGCGTCATACAGGTATTGGGCGTTGAACACGTAAATACCCATGCTGGCGAGCGCGCGCTCGGAATTGCCCGGCATCGGCGGCGGATTGGGTGGTTTCTCGACGAAGTCGGTGATGCGGCGCGACTTGTTGATCGCCATCACGCCGAAGCCGCTCGCATCGGCGATGGGCACTTCGATGCAGGCGACTGTGCATTGAGCGCCTCTTTCGACGTGATCGGTGAGGAGCAGGGAATAGTCCATCTTGTAGACGTGGTCGCCCGCCAGCACAACGATGAATTGCGGCCTTCTGTCGCGAATGATATCGAGGTTCTGGAACACCGCGTCCGCCGTGCCGCGGTACCAGGATTCTTCGCTAACGCGCTGCTGCGCCGGCATCAGGTCGATGAATTCGTTCATTTCGGTCTTCAGAAACGACCAGCCCCTTTGCAAATGCCGCAGCAGGCTGTGCGACTTGTATTGGGTGGCGATGCCGATCTGCCTGATTCCGGAATTCAGGCAATTGGACAGGGCAAAATCGACGATGCGGAATTTGCCGCCGAAATACACGGCGGGTTTGGCCCTGCGGTCGGTGAGCTGTTTCAGGCGGGCTCCGCGTCCGCCGGCGAGCACGATGGCAAACGCGCGCTTGGGAAGCTGCAATCTGGCAAGCGTATCGGTGGGCATGGTCTTGCTCCTGTTGCATCAGGACAGGGGGTCGAGAACACGGCTACACCACTATACTACCGCTGCCGCTTGAATTCGGAAAAGCGCCGATCCGTTCGGCGCGAATCGACCGGAGATCATGAGAGCGACAAAAGAAACAGACGAGACAGGAAAAGTATAAGATAACCGCTCGTTCGCGGCATAATAAGGACCACTACAACATGGGGGGGTTATGAAACTAAAGCGCACCGTCTTTCGTCGATGGCTTTCCGTGCTCGTGCTCGTCGGGTTGCCGGCTGCGGCAAGCTTCGCACAAAGCAAGGCCCCAGTTGCGGCGGCTGTGGCGCTCAAGGGGCACGACACAGTGGCGTATTTCACGGAGAAACGTCCGGTAATGGGCTCGGCCCAGAACGGCTACGTTTGGGACGGCTCGCGCTACCTGTTCTCCAGCGTCAAGAACCGGGAGGCGTTTGCGGCGAACCCAGACCGTTATGCGCCGCAGTTCAGCGGCTTGTGCGCGACAGGCCTATCCATGGGAATGAAAACGGCTGCCGACCCGAACGTGTGGAAGATCGTGGACGGTAAGCTCTACGTGTTCTCCTCAGTCGAAGCGAAGCAGATGGTGGACAAGGATCCGGCGCTGCTCGCGCGCTCGCACCAGACCTGGAAGGGAGCGAAGTAGCGCTCCAGGCTCACAATCCGGCCTTGCGCAGGCCGTCCTGGGCCTTGGCCTTGAGCTCGGCATCGACGAAACGCGTGCCAAACAATTCGATGCGGAAAAACGGATCGCGCCGGCGCAATTGATCCGCCGCGTTACGCGCTTCCTCCACGTTTCCCATCTGCCCGAGAGTGGCGGCGCGCACGGCGTGCAGGTATACGTATTCCGGCGCAAGCGCCAGTGCCGTGTCAGCCGCGGCGAGCGCCTCCTTATAGCGCACCGCGGTGTAATACGCCATCGCCAGAGTGAAGCCAGAATCCGGGTCGATGCGAGGGTCGAACCGGTGCGCGGCCTCGCTCGCGGCGATCGACTCGTCGAGCCGGCCCAACCACAGCAAGGCCTCACCGCGCAGCGCGTCGGCAAATGCGTCGCTGACGTTCTGCTCGATGGCGCGGTCGGCCTCCACCAGCGCCCGGTCGAATTGCCCGTTAGAGGAGTAGACCCGGGCGAGCAGCGCGTGCGCGCGCGCGTTCGCCCCGGGTTCCTCCAGCGCGAGTGCTTGCCTGGCGAGTTCCTCTCCGCGTCTCAGTCCTGCCTCGGGATTTTCCGTCCATCCCAGTCCGGTGCGCTGCAATTCGGCTGCCGCGAGCTGGACGTAGGCCTCGGCGTACTTCGGTGAGAGCTTGAGCGCCTGTTCGATCATCTCGCGCGCTTCGCGGTTGGCGCTGCGCTCCGAGCGGCTGATCAGCTCGCGCGCGCGCAGCACCAGGTCATAGGCCTGCAGGCTCTCGGTCGGTTTGGCGAACACGCGCTGCTGCTCCAGGCGCGTGAGTTTCACCGCGAGCGCGCCGACGATGTTCTTCACGATCCGGTCCTGGATCTCGAACACCTGCTTGCCCTCGCCCTCGTAGCGCTCGGACCACAGCAGCGTGCCCGACGCCGCATCGCTGAGTTCGACCGCGACGCGCAGCCTCCCGTCCGCCTCGCGCACGCTGCCCTGAACAACGTAGCGCACGCCGAGTTCCCGGCTGATTTCCTCTCCGGTGGCGTTGCGACTCTTGTATTCCTGCACGGCGTTGCGCGCGATCACCATGACGCCGGAAAATCGTCCGAGCGCGTTAATGATGTCCTCGGTGATGCCGTCGCTGAAGTAGTCGCGTTTCTCGCCGCCGCTCTGGTTGGCAAACGGCAGCACGGCGATGGCGGCGCGCGAGTCGGAAATCCCGGCCGGCTTGCCGGCGACGAGCGCCGCGGCCGAGGAGCGCACCCGTTTGGCAAACTCCGGCGGCGCGAAGAACAAGCCCGCGACGGCGGCGACGAGCAAGACGGCGATGCCGGCGGATGCGCGCCGCCACGCGCCGCGCCGCTCCGGCAAGCTCAGCTTGCCCGGCGCCGCGGCGGCGCTGCCGGGGCCGCTCAGGTCGAGCGCGTACACGTGCACCGGCCGGGCGATGTTTTTCACCGCGTGCTCGCCACGGTCGACGCAGCGGTACGCGATCTTGTCGCGCACCTGCTCGTAGGCGCTCGCCGAAATCGCGACCCCGCCCGGCTCGCAGATGCCCTCCAGCCGGGCGGCGATGTTGACGCCGTCGCCGTAGACGTCGTCGCCTTCGATGATGATATCGCCGAGGTTGATGCCGATCCGCAGCACGATGCGGCGCTCCGCCGGGTCGGCGGCGCCACGCGACGCCATTTCGATCTGTATCTTCGCAGCGCATTGCGCCGCCGCGACGACGCTGGTGAACTCCGCCAGCAATCCGTCGCCGGTGGTCTTGAAGATGCGGCCGTGGTGCGACGCGATGGCCGGATCGATCACTTCCGTACGCAGCGCCTTGAGCCGCGCCAACGTCGCCTCTTCGTCAGCCCCCATCAGCCGGCTGAAGCCGACGATATCCGCGGCGAAAATAGCGGCGAGCCGGCGCTGGACGATTTCCGGGGTCATATTATTGGCGGAAAGCGCAAGTCGGCAGCAGCTCAGTCACGATCACGCCATCTTTCCAAGCAGTTCACGCTTGCGCATCCCGATCGCTCTCCCCGTCTTTGGCATATCCCAAGAGGGATAGGAAAATCAACGGTACCCCCGAAAGTATCTCCGGGTGTTGCAGTCACAGTCTATCGCAGATTTCGTGCGGGAAGGCCCTGTGAAAGTGCCCTGAACAACGGTCAGCATCGCGACGCGGTCACTGCCTGTGGTCGTAGGCACGAGTCGCCCCACGATGAGCGACGGCGGCTCGTCTTGCTTTGGCAGCTACCGGGCGCAGGACAGGATGGTGGGAACGCGGGTGCGCCCCTATTCGCCGCTGCCGCTTGCATTCGGAAAATCGCCGGTCAATTCGGCGCGAATCGACCGTAGAATATGAGCGCGGCAAACGAAACAGACGGCGCGGGAAAGGGATAAAATAGCCAACTATGAGATCGTTGAAGTGCCGAACAATACGAGGGGACACGTCCCCTCGTGCTCCCCTAAATCAGGCGCCTAACGGAAATTCCGTTAAGCGCACTTAGTCGACGCATCGGGGCGTAGCGATGGGTAAGGACCCCTCAAAAATCAAGGTGTGCCCGGAGTGCCGGCGCCTGGTTGAATCTGCGACCATGCGCCCGTTATCCCGCAACCAGCTCGGCAGCGGCATTCGCTACGTCTGTCCGGACTGTTTCAAGCGCGTCCTGGCCTTGAGAAAGGTCGTGCGCGACGCACGCGGCAAATAGTGTGCGTCACCGTGTTACAATTTTCACTGATCAGGTCATTTCACCGGAGCCTAAACATCATGCCCATCTATGAGTACGCATGCGTCTCTTGCGGAAGGGAATTCGAAACCCTGGTGCGCAAGTCATCTCCTGCGCCACAGTGTCCGGGCTGCAGCGGCACCGAGTTGCGCAAGAAACTGTCCGCCTTCGCGACGATCACGGGCGCCGCATCGGCCCACGCGGAGCTTCCCGCGCCGTGCCGGGGTTGCGCCAACCCGGGCGGTCCCGGCGTTTGCGGATTTGGCGCGAGCCAGCAATGAGCGCAGGTACCAGACTTGCGGGAACACCCGAGCCGATGTATTTCTGGAACGGCGTTGGCGGGATCAGGATAGCCGGCGATTCGTGGGGCGACCCGGGCGGGCCGCTGGTGTTGCTGCAACACGGCGGCGGACAGACCCGCCATGCCTGGAAGGAGGCGGGTGTTACACTGGGAGCCGCCGGTTATTGCGCCGTCGCCTTCGATGCGCGCGGCCACGGGGATTCGGACTGGTCGCCAGATGGACTCTACGGGCAGGATGTCATGGTCGAGGATCTCAAGTGCGTCGTCGCCGCGCTCGGCAAGCGGCGCCCGGTGCTCGTCGGCGCATCCATGGGAGGCGGGACCAGCCTGGTCGCCATCGGTGAGGATCACGTGGATGCCACCGCGCTGGTCATGGTCGATATCGCCCCCCGGATCGAGATCGAAGGCGTCAACAAGATTCAGGCGTTCATGAACCAGAAGCCGGACGGATTCAGTTCTCTGGAAGAGGTGGCGGAGGCCATCGGCAATTACCAGCCTCACCGCAAACGCCCGAAGAGTCTGGATGGTTTGGTCAAGAACGTGCGTCTCGGCGCGGATGGTAAATACCGATGGCACTGGGACCCCCGCTTTCGTGGCATGAGACGCGAGCTCGACAAACGCCTGGAACGTCTCGAAGCCTGCGCGAGAAATCTGGCGTTGCCCACTCTGCTGGTGCGGGGCGGTCTCTCGGATGTGCTAAGCGAAGAAGGCGCTCAGGCTTTTCTGAAGCTGTGTCCTCACAGCGAGTATGTCAATGTCGCCGGCGCGGCTCACATGGTGGCGGGAGACCGCAACGACGTCTTCGGCAACGCGGTGATTGAATTCCTGGCGCGCGCGGTGCCTGTCGGCGGCGAGCCGGTTCAGCCGGCGCATGAACCGCACGCCCACCACGAGGGCCCTGCGGGCGATATCAACGACGTACCCTGACCGCTTCCACCTTGAACATTCAAGCTGGCGGCCGGGCGATCATGTCCTCGTACTTGTGGCGCTTGGTGATCAGGCCCGCGTACTGGAACACATCCAGGGTTACCTTGAACGCGGGGCGCGTGATTTCCATGATTTCGTCAAGTCCGGCGACGGCCAAAGACATTCAGTTGGTGAGTGTTTCTTCGGCCAGCGCCGAGAGCGGCGCTGGCCGGGACGCATCGCAGAAGCGCACGCTGGTAGTGCAGCAGCGTTGCTCCAACGCCTACGGCGTCGCCATGGTGACGGTCGAAGAAGTGAACTGACTCGGGGGCGGCATCGATGCCTGGCATTCGGTTTGGCGGCGTCTGCACCGGCCTTAGCCTGAGTCCGGGCAGTAGCTGCCAGCTCGTCGTCGGCTCGCCCGCGCACAAACCTGCGATACTCGACAGCCTGCTGAGCCAGGTCAAAGGTTACATTGTCGCGCCCGACGGTGGGCTGATCAGCAATCTGCCGCTGCTCGAGAACATTACGCTGCCGGCGGAGTTTCATCGCGTCGGCAGCGCCGCGGACAGGGAGAGTCGGTTGCGCGAAGTGACGCGGCATTTCGGCGAAGACGGGACGCTGCTGCGCGCGCTCGACGTCGCGCGCCCCGCGAGCCTGAGCCCGTGGCAGAAGCGTTTGGCCGGTTTCGTGCGTGCAATGCTGATGGAGCCGGAACTGATCGTGTTCGACTCGCTGTTTGGCGGCATCGGCCGCGCCGACGCATCCAAGCTGCGCGAGTTCAAGCGTATTTTCCATCTGCATTTTCCGTTTCGTCAGGTGGTCTTCGTGAACTATGCGGAGGAACCGCTGCTGCGAGGCCTGGTCGATCAGACCGTCCACCTGCAGGAACCGGCTGCAAGCGTCTAGCGGATCGCCATGGATGCCGACGTCTCCTCTCAACGCAAGCTGCAGCGACCGGTGCTCTGGTTCGCGCTGATCGCGCTGTTGCTGCTGCTTGCCCTGATCGGCGGCGTCGCCTGGAAGCAGGGCGCGTTCGCCAAGACCACGCAGTTGTATTTCTTTGCGAAGACGGCCTATGGGATGAACAAGGGCATGGCGGTGAAATTCAGCGGTTTTCGCATCGGTTCCGTGGTGGAGGTGTCGCTCGAACCCAATGGCAGCGTGAAAGTGCGCATGGTGATCGACAACGCCTACACTCGTTTCGTTCCCAAGGATTCCAAGGCTCACCTGAGCAAGGAGGGATTGATCGGGGCGAGCATCATCGAGATCGAACCTGGCGAGAGCGGTGCGCGCCAAGTGGCGGACAACGACGTGCTCGCGTTCGCGCGCCTGCGCGACTTCAACGACCTTGCGGAGGATCTGGCCGATCAGGTTCAGCCCATTCTGGCAGACGTAAAAAAGATCACCGAATTCATCAATGACCCGGACAGCGATCTGCGCCAGACCGTCAAGAACATCAACAGGGCTTCCGCCGCACTGGTGGAGACCACGCAGGAGATCAAGCGCCTGGTACAGAACAGCGACCAGCGCGTGGGCGTGGTATCCGGACAGGTCAACACCTTGCTGGAGAAGGCGGGCGAGCGCCTGGATCAGGTCGGCGCGAGCCTCAAGACCCTGGACGAGAAGATTCCCACCCTGATGCTCAGGGCGGACAAGACCCTGGAAGACATCCGGGCCGCGAGCGCCAACATCAAGAAAATCACCGACGAGAGCGTCGAACAGGTGCCGGGCCTATTGCGCGACGGCAAAGCCGTCGCCGAGGACGCGCGCGAGATCGTGGAAGGAGCGAAGAAGGCTTGGCCGGTGCGCAATTTCGTGACGCCGCAACGAGAAACCCTGATTCCCCTGGATAGCCATGAGAGCGGCAGCGCCCGGCGCAAGTGAGGTTCGCGCCCCTTCCGGCGCAAGCCGGGCTGGAGGCGTGGCGTGCTTGCAGCCCCTGATCATGCTGTTCGCGCTGATCCTGGTTGCCTGCGCCAGCGTGCCGCCCGGACCGCAGAACGCGCGCCTGGCGCAGGCGGCCGACTACAACCGTCGCGGCGAGGCTGCGCTCAAGCAGGGCGATTATCGCCGCGCGCTGGCCTACTATAGGGAAGCGTTGCGCATCGATTTGTCGGTGGAGCATGCCGAGGGTATCGCCATCAACAGCATCAATCTGGCGCGGGCGCACCAGCTCGCCGGCGAAAGCGCGCTCGCCCACCAGGCACTGGACAGCCTGCTTGGTGCGAGCGCCTTGCGTCTTGCGCCCGAGTTCGTCGCCGCCGCGCGGCTGCGCAAAGCCCTGCTTTATCAAGGCGAAGGCAAGCTTGCCGATGCAAACGTCTGGGCAGAGCGCAGCGAGGCGCTGTGCCAGGATGCCGTCTGCGCATGGCGTGGCACGCTGCTCAATCTGCGTGCGCGCCTCGCCTTGGCGCGCGCGGATGCGGCCGCGGCTCAGGCGCTCGCCGGGCAGGCGCTTGCCGTCAACCGCGCGCGTGCGGCAGGCGAGGAAATCGCGAACTCATTGCGCCTGCAAGCGGAGGCGAGCATCCGGCAGCAACAGTTCGCGGCGGCGCTCGCGCCACTCGATGAAGCTCTGGCGCTGGACAAGGGCTTGGGCCTGACCGGGCGCATCGAGGCCGACCTCGCCTTCATGGGCGAAGCGCATGCCGGCGCGGGAAATGCCGAACAGGCGCGCGAGTTTCGGTTGCGTGCCGCAAGCGTGAGCAAACAGCGCCTGCCGGCCGAATAGGCTGCGTTAGGGCAAACAGGGAAAGTCATGCGATTCGGTACCCGCGTAAGTATCCTCCTGGTCGCGAGCCTGCTCGTCTCGCCGCGTCCCTGGGCGCGGGCAATTTCCGGCGACGTTTCCTGCCGGCCGGTGGTTCCCGTTGATGCGGGTGAGCCAAGTGGACGTGGCTGCACATGCGCGCGCTCGATTTAATCAAATTCAGGCTGCTGGCCGGCTTCCTGCTGGTGCTCGGCGTCGGCCTGGCGGTGCAGCAGACAGAGTTGGCGCAGCCGCAGGAGCAATTCCTGCTCGACCGGGAGTTCGGGCTGCTGCGCGCGTTCCGGCCGCAGCCCGCGCGCAACGATGTAGTCATTATCGGCATAGACGAAGCGAGCCTTGCCGCCGTCCCCGAGCCTTTCGCGCTGTGGCACCCGCATTTGGGCCGGTTTCTCGCCGCCCTGGGCGAGGCGAGGCCGTCGGTGCTGGGCGTCGATATTGTTCTGCCTTCACGGTCTTTCCATGAACTCATCCCGATGTACGACCAGAAATTGCTTGCGGGACTGGCGGCGATTCGCGGCAAGGTGCCGCTGGTGCTCGCGCAAACGGTCGATGAGCAAGGCGCATTTCGCAAGATCTTCCCGCCCTTTATTTCCATGGCCGGCGCAGACCCCCTGGGCTCGGTGGTGGTTTGCCCCGATGCCGACGGCGTGGTGCGCCGCTACGGCGAGACGCGTTGCCACGACAGCGGCAAACTCGGCCTGTTCGCCGCGAAAATCGCGAGGAATCTGGGCCTGGAAAACCGATGGGAGGGCTGGATCGATTACACCCTGGGCGATGCATTCACCTATGTGCCCTTCCATCGGGCGATGCAATGGATCGACAAAGATCCGGAGAAGCTGCGCCATGCGGTCCACGGCAAGCCGGTGTTGCTCGGCGTGATTCTGCGCTTCGAAGACCGGCTGCGGATGCCGGTGGCGCTGGCGGCCCGCGAGCCGCTCAGACGCTGGCTGCCCGGCGTGATGCTGCACGCCCAGGTGCTGCGCTCGATGCTTAACAACGGCCTGATCCAGCCGGTCGCGGCGCCGCTGCAATGGGCCTTGTTGCTGGTGGCGGCGCTGTTCTGGTTCGGCCGCAACTGGCTCAAAGGGGTCGCTTTGGCCCTGTTCCTGCCGGGTGTGTTTGCGTTTGCCTTGGTGATATTGTGGAAGGGCATGCACCTCGAGATCGCCGCTGCCATGCTCACGGCGATACTCGCTTTCGCGGCGCGTTTTGCCTACGAGGCGATACGCGGCATGCGCGAGAAGCGTTTTCTGCGCGACGTGTTCTCGAGCTATGTCAGCCCGCCCATCCTGAAGCAAATCCTGGCCGGCAAGATCAAGCCCGGCCTGGGCGGCGCGCGCGAGCAGGTAACCGTCCTGTTCTCCGACATCCGCAATTTCACGCATCGGAGCGAGAACCTGCCGCCGGCGGAATCGATCGGCTTGTTGAACGAGTATTTTTCCGAGATGACCGCCGCCGTCCACCATTGCGGCGGCACCGTCGACAAGTTCATCGGGGACGGGCTGATGGCGATTTTCGGGGCGCCGCAAAAGCTCGACTGCGCGGAGAAAAGCGCGCTCGAGGCGGCACAGGAGATGCTCGTGCGGCTGGCGCGCCTCAACCAGCGGCTGAAAGCGAGGGGGGTGGAGGAGATACGCATAGGCATCGGCTTGGCGAGCGGGGCGGTCGTGTTGGGCCATGTCGGCTCGAGCGTTCGCCACGAGTACACCGCCATAGGCGACGTGGTGAATACGGCGTCGCGCCTCGAGGCCTTGACCAAGGAACTCGGCTATCCGGTTATCTGCAACGCGTTGGTGGCCGACGCGGTGGGCGCCGCCGGTGGATTGATTGATCTCGGGCAGCGGCCGGCGCGCGGACGCTCCGCCGAGCGGCTCTACGGCTGGAATCCGCCCATACTGCAGGAACAGCTTGCGCCGCTGCCGGCGTGAAGCACGATGGATGAATAAGCGTATTTTGAGGAGGAACGATATGCGATCATTCTATGTTGCCTTTGTTGCCGCGTGCTGGCGGCGGAGTGCCCGGACGAGCCGGCATTGCAGAAGTGGGTGAAATAACACCGTGAATCTTGCGGCGCCGGTGTGGCGAAACCTGAGCGGGTATTACGCTCTTGTTGCTTACACCTTTAGGCATTTGCGCGTGTTGCGCATCGCGCCGGTGCGCCTGGTGTTCATGCGCCAGGTCTACTACACCGGCATCGAGGCGCTCGGAATCATCTCGCTGATCGCGCTGCTCTCAGGCACCCTGGTCATCACCCAGACCGTTGCCTTGATGGGCGCCGACAGCGAGCTGATGCTGCGCGTGCTCGTCTGGGTGGTGGTGCGGGAGCTGGGGCCGCTGTTCGCCGCGATTCTCATCGTCGCGCGCTCGACTCCGGCAATTGCGACCGAACTCGCCCTGATGAAGACGCATCACGAGGTCGATCATTTGCATTACATGGGTATCCCGGCGCGCGACTACCTGATCGTGCCGCGCATCGCCGGCGTGACCTTGTGCGTGATGGTCTTGAGCTTCTATTTTCAGATCATCGCCGTGCTCGGCGGAATGGGCGTGAGCACCTTCTATCAGCGGATATCCTTTGTCGAGATCCTGGGAGATTTTCTGGAGGTGGTGCGGCCGCTCGAATTGATCGGCACGCTGGCGAAGAGTTTCTGTTTCGGCGCATCGATCGCCGCCATTTCCTGCTTCCATGGCTTGACGGTGGAGCAGGCCATCACCGAAGTGCCCAAAGCCGCGATCAAGGCGGTGATGCGCAGCCTGCTGGCGGTGTTCGCGATCGACGCGGTGTTTGCCTACCTCTCGCTCGCGTTCTGAGCGCAGTCCTTTCGCGAGCTGGCCGGCGTAAGGCGCCTGGGGATATTAACGATCCGGAGAAACCATGCAGGCAAGCTTGGTCTTTGCCCTTTTACCCTTCGCCGCACCCAACGAATCGCCTTCGATGAGTCCTGTGTTGTACGATGAACGGATCGACTATAATTCCGTTTGTCTCTCGCAAAAGGAGTCTTGCTATGAATGCCGTCACGCTGTCGTCGAAATACCAGGTGGTCATTCCCCAGGCCGTGCGGGAAAGGCTGGGCCTACAACCCGGGCAGCGCTTCCAGGTCGTCGCCCTTGAAGGGCGGGTCGAGTTGATCCCCGTCGAGCCGGCGAAGGCCCTGCGCGGTTTCATGAAGGGCGCCCGGCCAGAGGTGCGGCGCGAGAAGGCGGACCGGACGCTGTGAAGCCGATGAACGTCGTCGATTCCTCGGCCTGGGTCGAATATTTCGTGGACGGATCAAATGCCGGCCGCTTCGCCCCCGCCATCGAGGACAGCGGTGCCCTGATCGTCCCGACCATCGTCCTCTACGAGGTTTTCAAGTGGGGACTGCGCGAGCGCGGCGAACAGGCGGCCCTGCGCCTGGCCGGCGTGATGCACCAAGGCCGGATGGTTGACCTGGGCCCGGACCTGGCGTTGGCCGCAGCGCGGATTGCCGGCGAATTCGATCTGGCCATGGCCGATAGCGTTATTCTCGCCACGGCCCGCGCCTATGACGCCATCTTGTGGACTCAGGACGCGGATTTCGCGCAAGTGCCTGGCGTCCGCTACGTGCCGAAGGGAAGGGCGGGCAAGGTTCCGGTCAAGAAAGCCTGACGCCGGCGAGCAGGTCAGGCGGCGATGGTGCACTAAGCGTGCACAAGAATTCTGCTGGAAACGCGTAACTATTTGACAAACAATAGTAAAAAATGGTGGAGGCGGGGGGAATTGAACCCCCGTCCGCAAGTCCTCTACAGACAGATCTACATACTTAGCCAGGTTGTTTGATTTGACCGCTTACCCGCCAACCGGCAGGCTGGTAAACGGCGAGTCACCTTGAATTTGACGCGCCGCAAAGTGACCCTGCGGCGCGCGAGCTCATGTAAATGACTCTGCTGTAACTTGCGTCACCCGGCCCATGAACCAACCGGTGCAGAGCTCGCCGGTCTTAAGCGGCGAGAGCGAAACGTTCGTCGTTCGCGGTTATTGCGTTCCAGTTGGATTTACGAGGTGGCTGGGCCTCGGTATGCACTGCGCTGCTTTGTAACCCACGTCGAAACCAGGTCGCCCCCGGTATCTGGTGTGGAGTGAAGGGTGCGGAACAAAGGGGGAAATACCCTCGTCTTGCGCCCGTCCGCCCCGAACTACATTCGCATTATCTCATATGAGGCGCAACCACGCAGGAAACAAGAGGCTCAGAGGTAATCGAGCACTTCGCGCGGATGGTCGATGATGGCGTCGGCCTTCCAGGACTCGATCGGCCCGCCGTCGCCCAGATAGCCGTACTTCACCGCGATCACGCGCATGCCCGCGGCGCGCGCCGCCTGCACGTCGCGCAAATCGTCGCCCACATAGAGGCAGGCAGAGGGCGGCAGTTGCAGCGCGGCAGCGGCGTGCAGCAGCGGATCCGGATGCGGCTTCGCGCGCGCCGCGGTGTCCCCGCCGACGACGCAGGCCGCGCGTTCGTCCAAATGCAGGCGCTGGAGCAAGGGGAAAGTAAAGCGCTCGGCTTTGTTGGTCACCACGCCCCAGGGCAGGCCGTCCCGGTCGAGTAGGGCTAGCAGTTCGGCCATGCCGTCGAACAGCCGCGTATCGACGCAAATCCCGGCGGCGTAGAAATCGAGAAACTGCAGCTTGAGCGCTTCATAGCGCTCGTCTTCCGGGTCGAGGCCAAACCCGACCTTGAGCAGGCCGCGTGCGCCGCTGGAAGCGTACGGCCGAGCGATGGCCACGGGGATGGGCGCAAGGCGGTGTGCAGCGCGCACACGGTTAAGCGCCCGCGCCAGATCGGGCGCGGTATCGGCGAGCGTGCCGTCCAGATCGAACAGCACCGCCCGCGCGTTCGTTCTAGGGAAGCTCTGATTAAGCTTGCGACGCAAGCAGAGCTTCCTCTAACTTGGGGGATTTACGCCCCGAAGGAAGTCCCCTTGGGGGACAAGGGGGCATCGCCCCCTTGTTCAGACAAATCTTAGGCATCGCGCACGCAGTGCATCAGGTAATTGACGCTGGCGTCGTGGTTGAGAGAGTAGACTTGCGTCAGCGGGTTGTAGCTCATGCCGATCACCGACTCGAGCGTGAGGCCGGCAGCGCGGCAATAGCGCGCCAGTTCCGAGGGTTTGAGGAATTTCGCGTACTCGTGCGTGCCGCGCGGCAGCAGGCGCAGGATGTATTCGGCGCCGATCACCGCGAGCAGGTAGGATTTGGGATTGCGGTTGATGGTGGAGAAGAACACGTCCCCGCCCGGCTTGACCAGTTGGGCGCAGGCGCCGACCGTGCTGGCCGGATTGGGCACGTGCTCCAGCATTTCCATGCAGGTGAGCGCGTCGTATTGCCCGGCCTCGCGCAGCGCCAGGTCCTCGGCGCTGATTTCGTCGTAGCTCACCTCGAGGCGGGACTCGAACAGGTGCAGCAGCGCCACCTTCAGTGCCTTGTCCGACAGATCGATGCCTTTGACGCGCGCGCCGAGCGCGGCCATGGCTTCGGCGAGAATGCCCCCGCCGCAGCCCACGTCCAGCACCGACTTGCCCTTCAATCCGGCCGTGTCATCGATCCAGCGCAGGCGCAGCGGATTGATCTGGTGCAGCGGCTTGAATTCGCTGGTGGGGTCCCACCAGCGGTGCGCCAGTTCGCTGAACTTGGCCAGTTCCTGTGGGTCGGCGTTCATGCTGCGCAGTCGAAATAAAAAAGCCCCGCTTGCGCAGGGCTTCTAAAGGATTGGCGCAAGCCTACTTGGTGCGCGAACCCACCACCTCGATTTCGACGCGGCGGTTCTTGGCGCGGCCTTCCTTGGTCTTGTTGCTGGCCATCGGCTGCGACTCGCCTTTGCCTTCCGTGTAGACACGGTTGGCTTCGATGCCCTTGCCGACCAGGTACGCTTTGACCGCGTCGGCGCGGCGCAGCGACAGCTTCTTGTTGTAGGCATTGCTGCCGATGCTGTCGGTGTGGCCGATGGCGATGATCACTTCCAGGTTCACCGCTTTCAGTTTGCCCACGAGGTTGTCGAGACTGGCCTTGCCTTCGGGTTTGAGCACCGCCTTGTCGAAGTCAAAGAACGTATCGACGCCCAGAGTCACTTTTTCGGTGACTGGCGTGCGTGCGGCGGGCTTCGGCGCCGGCGCCGGCGGCTTAGGTGCCGGAGGAGGCGTTACGACCGGGGCGGCGGGGGCAGGCGCGGCTTTCTTCGGCACGAGGTCGGGATCGCATTCTACGGTCGCCATGGCGGGGGTCCAGTAGCCCGTGTGCCAGCACAGTCCGGTGGCGTTCTTGACGTACATGCCGCTCGCCCCGACATAGCCTTGCCCGACCTGCGCGACTGCGGTGTTCGCTCCCATGCCGAGCGCAAGCGCCGCGCCTAGGACCAACCCGAATTGTCTTGCTGACTTGTTCATGTTTTCCCCTCAATAAAGTTCTATCGTGTTCCGCCCTGAAAACGTCGCCACGAGCTTTGGTTAAGCCTTTGTTTCCATTGACAGCCTATTCTGCCACAAAACGGCCAGGTTTTCCAGGTCATTTTTCGGTGGTGTTTTCAGCGTCCGGTTTTCCACCAGCAGGCGGCCCGCGACCCAGACGTGGCTGACATTTTCGCGGCCGGCGACATAGACGATATGCGAAATGGGATCATAGCAGGGCAGCATGTCGGGCGCGCTGAACTCTACCGCCGTCAGGTCGGCAAATTTGCCCGGTTCGATCGACCCTATCGCGTGGTCCAGGCGCAGCGCGCGCGCGCCATCCAGGGTCGCCATGGACAGGGCCTGATGTGCGGGCAGGGCCCGCGCATCGGCGCTGACCGCTTTGGCAAGCAGTGCCGCCTGGCGCATTTCCTGGAACAGGTCGAGGCGGTTGTTGCCGGCCGGGCCGTCCGTTCCCAGGCCGATGTTGACGCCCTCCGCCAACATGCGCGCCACCGGCGCAAAGCCATTGGCGAACTTGAGATTGGATGACGGGCAGTGCGCCACCGAGCCGCCGTTTTGCACGAGGAGCGCGATTTCCTCATGCGTAAGGTGTATCGCATGCACCGCGATCAGATTCGGGCCGACCAGTCCCAGGCGGCGCAGCCGTTCCAGCGGCCGCACTCCGTGCCGGGCGAGGCTGCGCTCGATCTCGTCCTCGGTTTCATGCACATGCATATGCACCGGCAGATCGAGTTCTTCGGCCAGGGTGATCAGCCGGGCAAAGGTTTTGTCGCTCACGGTGTAGGGAGCGTGCGGCGCCATGCAGAAAGAAAGCAGTTGCTGCTCGCGCAGCGCATCGCGCAGCGCCAGGCCCTTGGCCACGTAGTCATCGGCGTCGCTGGCATAGGCGCTGGGAACCTCGATTACGATCAGGCCCAGCGCCGCGCGCATGCCCAAGTCGAGCGCCGCCCGCGCGGCCTCGCCGGGATAGAAATACATTTCGTTGAAACAGGTGATGCCGCCGCGCAGCATCTCGGCGCAGGCGAGCAAGGTGCCGTCGTAGACGAATTGCGGCGAGACGTGCTTGGCCTCGGCCGGCCAGATGCGATCCTCAAGCCATTGCATCAGCGGCACGTCGTCGGCGAAACCTCGCATCAGCGCCATGCAGGCATGGGTGTGCAGGTTGACCATGCCGGGAATGAGCGCGTGCTTGGGCAGAGATACGCGCTCGGCCGCGAGGTAGGCGGCCTGCGCCCGGGCACGGGGCAGCACGGCGACGATGCGCCCGTCGCGCACCGCAACGCTGTGGCGTTCGAGCACGCGCTTGGCCGGGTTGACCGGGATTATCCAGCGCGCGTCGATCAGCAGGTCTATCGATTCCGGATTCGAACTCACGTCAGGACTCGTCAAAAAAAAGCCCCGCGTTCAGGCGGGGCCTTTTGCGGGAAGTTAGCTTGCCTATTTCGCCAGCCCCTTGATTTCCACCACCACGCGGCGGTTCGGCGCGAGGCACGCGATCAGGGCCTTGCGGTCCTTGCCGTCCGGGCACGATTTGATCTGCAGCGTCTTGCCCATGCCCATGGTGTCGATCTTGGAGGCGTCGACGCCTTTTTTCATCAGATACGCTTTCACCGCGTCGGCGCGCTTCTCCGACAGCTTCTGGTTGTATTGCTGCGAGCCGAGGCGATCGGTGTAGCCGGAAACCAGGACCAGCTCGAGTTTGGCGCATTGCGGCAGCCTCGCCACGACGTCCTTGTCCAATTTCGCCATGGCTGCCGGTTTCAACGCCGCCTTGTTGAATTCGAACGCTTCGTCCGCGCCCAGCGTTATGCTGGCGTCACAGCGCTTGGGCGCAGCGGCCACTGGGGCGGGGGCCGGCGCAGGTGCGGGAGCAGCGCGCGGCGGAGGAGGCGGCACAACGGCGGGGGCCGAGGCGCGGGCCGGGGCCGCGGGTTTGGGCACCAGGTCCGGATCGCACTCCATGACCGCCATCGCCGGCGTCCAATAGCCGGTGCGCCAGCACAAACCGAAAGCATTCTTGACCGTCGCGCCTGCGCTCTGCACATAGCCCGCAGTGCTTTGGGCCAAGGCCGGCGCTGTCAGCATGGTGGACAACGCCAATATCGAAGTACCGAGAATTCTAAGCGTCTTCATGTTATTCCCCCTGCATTTACCGGATGAATAGGTTACAACAACTCTTTTCTTAAGCATAGACCATCATACTACAGCAGAATTCCGGGCTGGGGCAAAGCGCGGGCCGGGCCATCCGGGCCGAATTCCTCCGTTTGAGTGGTCGGCGGGCGGCTGCGTGTGTTAGACTTCAATGCTTTTTTTCGCCGCGATTTGCCGCACTTTTTTTGGCGCCGTAACGACCAGGGGCCACCCCCTCCAGGCGCCCCGATTTGCTTGCAAACTCTTAGACAATTCGCTCGTGATGGAACAGTTCGCCAAAGAAACCCTGCCGGTAAGCCTGGAAGAAGAAATGCGGCGCTCCTATCTCGATTACGCCATGAGCGTGATCGTGGGACGGGCCCTGCCGGACGTGCGCGACGGCTTGAAGCCGGTGCACCGCCGCGTGCTGTTCGCGATGCACGAATCCAACAACGTGTGGAACCGGCCCTACGTCAAATGCGCGCGCATCGTGGGCGAGGTGCTGGGCAAGTATCACCCGCACGGCGATTCGGCCACCTACGAGGCGCTGGTGCGCATGGCGCAGGATTTTTCCATGCGTTACACGCTTATCGACGGCCAGGGCAATTTCGGTTCCATCGACGGCGATTCGGCCGCGGCCTACCGCTACACCGAGTGCCGGCTGGAGCGCATTTCCTCGGAGCTGCTGGCCGACATCGACAAGGAAACGGTCGATTTCGTTCCCAATTACGACGGCAAGGAACAGGAGCCGACGGCGCTGCCGACGCGCGTGCCCAACCTGCTTATCAACGGCTCGTCGGGCATTGCGGTCGGCATGGCGACCAACATCCCGCCGCACAACCTCGCCGAGGTGGTCGACGCGGGGCTGGCGCTGCTCGCCAATCCCGGCATCGGCATCGACGAGCTGATCGAAATCGTCCCGGCGCCCGATTTCCCCACGGCCGGGATCATCTACGGCCTGGCCGGCGTGCACCAAGGCTACCGCACCGGCCGCGGCCGCGTGATCATGCGCGCGCGCACCCATTTCGAAGACATGGAGAAAGGCAATCGCCAGTCGATCAGTGTCGACGAGCTGCCCTACCAGGTGAACAAGAAGAGCCTGCTCGAGCGCATCGCCGAGCTGGTGAACGAAAAGAAACTGGAAGGCATCAGCGAAATCCGCGACGAGTCGGACAAGTCGGGCATGCGCATGGTGTTCGAACTCAAGCGCGGCGAGCTGCCCGAAGTGGTGCTCAACAACCTGTACAAGCAGACCCAGCTGCAGGACACCTTCGGCATCAATATGGTGGCCCTGGTCGACGGCCAGCCGCGCCTGCTGAATCTGAAGCAGATGCTCGAGGCGTTCCTCTCTCACCGGCGCGAGGTGGTGACGCGGCGCACCGTGTTCGAACTGCGCAAGGCGCGCGAGCGCGGCCACATCCTCGAAGGCCTGGCGGTGGCGCTGTCCAACGTCGACGAGATCATCGCGCTGATCAAGCAATCGCAGACGCCGCCCGAAGCCAAGCAGGCGCTGATGGCGAAAGCCTGGCGCTCGCAACTGGTGGCGGAGATGCTGCAGCGCGCCGCGGCGGACGCCTCGCGTCCGGACGGGCTCGCCCCGAATTTCGGCCTGGTCGAAGGCGGCTACCATCTTTCGGACGCACAGGCGCAGGCGATCCTGGAAATGCGCCTGCAGCGCCTCACCGGGCTGGAGCAGGACAAGATCGTCGCCGAGTACAAGGAGGTGATGCTGCAGATCGCCGATTTCCTGGACATCCTCGCCAAGCCCGCGCGCATCACCGCGATCATCGTCGACGAAATGAACGCGATCAAGCTGCAGTACGGCGACAAGAGGAAGAGCGAGATCGAGCACAATCCCCAGGACCTGGACGACGAGGACCTGATCACTCCGGCCGACATGGTGGTGACGTTGTCGCACACCGGTTACATCAAGTCGCAGCCGCTCGCCGATTACACGGCACAGCGCCGCGGCGGGCGCGGCAGGCAGGCGACCGCGACCAAGGAAGACGATTTCATCGAGCGCCTGTTCATCGCCAACACCCACGATTACATCCTGTGCTTCTCCAGCCGCGGTCGCGTCTACTGGGTCACGGTCTACCCGGTGCCCCCGGGCAGCCGCGCCAGCCGCGGCAAGCCCGTGGTCAACATGTTCCCGCTGATGGAAGGCGAGAAGATCACCGCCATCCTGCCGGTGAAGCAGTTCGACGACGGACATTTCATCTTCATGGCCACGGCGCAGGGAACGGTGAAAAAGACGCCGCTCTCGGCTTTTGCCAATCCGCGCGGCAAGGGCATCATCGCGGTGGAACTGGACGAGGGCGATTTCCTTATCGGCGTCGCCATCACCGACGGCAAGCACGACGTCATGCTGTTTTCCGACGCCGGCAAGGCGGTGCGCTTCGAGGAAAACGACGTGCGGCCCATGGGGCGCGTCACGCGCGGCGTGCGCGGCATGATGCTGGACGAAGGCCGGCGCGTGATTTCGATGCTGGTGGCCGAGAACGAGAGCCAGACCGTGCTCACCGCGACAGAGAACGGATTCGGCAAGCGCACCCCGATTTCCGAGTACACTCTGCATGGCCGCGGCACTAAGGGCATGATCGCGATCCATACCGGCGAGCGCAACGGCAGTCTCGTCGGCGCGGTGCTGGTGGAGGAGAAGGATGAGGTGATGCTGGTTTCCAGCGGCGGCGTGGTCATCCGCACCAAGGTGGCGCAGATCCGCGAACAGGGGCGCTCGACCCAGGGCGTGACGCTGATCAACCTCGACGCCGGGACGCGGCTGGCCGGCATCGAAAAAGTGCTGGAGTCCGACGACGACTCGGGCGGCGGCAACGGCAACGGTGAAGCGAAAGACATTGCCGAGGACAAGTGAGGCGCAACGCCACCCGTTACGCATCACGCATTTTTAGGAGGTAATCGTGGCACGAGTGTTTAATTTCAGCGCGGGTCCGGCGGTATTGCCGGAGACGGTGTTGCAGCAGGCTGCAGCGGAGATGCTCGACTGGCATGGCAGCGGCATGTCGGTGATGGAAATGAGCCATCGCGGCAAGGAATTCATTTCGATCCACGCCGAGGCGGAAAAAGACCTGCGCGAACTGCTCTCGGTACCGGCGAACTACAAGGTGCTGTTCCTGCAGGGAGGCGCGGTCGCCGAGAACGCCGTCGTGCCGATGAACCTGCTGCGCGGCCGCGGCGTGGCCGACTACGTCAACACCGGCGAATGGTCGAAAAAATCGATCAAGGAAGCGAAGAAATACTGCAGCGTGAATGTGGCCGCCTCGAGCGAGGACAAGAACTTCACTTATGTTCCGCCGCAGCAAAGCTGGAAGCTATCGAAGGACGCGGGCTACGTTCACATCTGTTCCAACGAAACCATCGGCGGCCTGGAGTACCACTGGGTGCCCGACACCGGCGCGGTGCCGCTGGTGGCGGATATGTCCTCGCACCTCCTGTCGCGCCCGGTGGAGGTGGCGAAATACGGCTTGATCTACGCCGGGGCGCAGAAGAACCTGGGGCCGGCGGGACTGACGCTGGTGATCGTGCGCGACGACCTGATAGGCCAGGCGGCGGCGTTCACCCCGTCGGCTTTCGACTACAAGCAGCAGGCCGAGGCCGATTCCATGTTCAATACGCCGCCGACCTATGCCATCTATATCGCCGGGCTGGTGTTCAAGTGGCTAAAAGCGCAAGGCGGACTCGGCGAGATCGAACGGCGCAACATCGCCAAGGCCAAGCTCCTGTACGACTACCTAGACCAGAGCAAATTCTTCACGAGCCCGGTCGAGCCGCGCGACCGCTCGCGCATGAACGTGCCGTTCAAGCTCAAGAACGAGGCCTTGGACGAGGAATTTCTCAAGGGGGCAAAGGCGCACGCCATGGTGCAACTGAAAGGCCACCGCTCGGTCGGCGGCATGCGCGCCTCGATCTACAACGCCATGCCCATCGAAGGGGTGCGGCAACTGGTCGCGTACCTGCGCGAGTTCGAGGACCGATACGGAAAATGAACATGCCTAAGCCCAAGCCTTTCGAAGTACTGGTACTGAACAACATCGCCCAGGTCGGGCTGAAGCGCCTGCCAGCCGAGCGCTACCACATCGACAAGGAAGCGGCGCACCCCGACGCCATCCTGCTGCGTTCGCAGGATTTGCACGAGATGAAAATCGCGCCTTCGGTGAAGGCCATCGGCCGCGCCGGCGCCGGCACCAACAACCTCCCGGTGAAGGCGATGAGCGAGCGCGGCGTGCCGGTGTTCAATGCGCCCGGCGCCAACGCGAACGCGGTGAAGGAACTGGTGCTGGCGGGCATGCTGATCGCGGCGCGCAACCTCGCTCCGGCGCTGGAATTCGTGCGCGCCATCGAAGGCGAGGACGAGGCGCTGGCGAAGCGCGTCGAGGAAGGCAAGAAGCAGTTCGCCGGCATGGAACTGCCGCAGCATACGCTCGGGGTCATCGGCCTGGGCAAGATCGGCAGCCTCGTGGCCGACGCGGCGATCAACCTGGGCATGAACGTGCTCGGCTATGACCCGGAGATCACCGTGGACGCCGCCTGGAGCCTGCCGGCGCAGGTGAAGAAGGCGCATTCCATCGACGAGGTGCTGAAGGCGAGCCATTTCGTCACCTTGCATGTACCGCTGCTGCCGCAGACGCGCAATCTGCTGAATGCCAAGAACCTGGAACTGGTGCGTCCGGGCACCATCCTGCTTAATTTCTCGCGCGAAGGCATTGTCGACAGCGCGGCCGTGGTGCAGGCGCTCGCCGCGCACAGGCTGAAGTATTACGTGACCGATTTCCCCGACAGCCGGCTTGCCGGCAAGCCCGGCGTGATCGCGCTGCCGCACCTAGGCGCCTCCACGCGCGAAGCCGAGGACAATTGCGCGGTGATGGTGGTGGACCAGGTACGCGAATACCTGGAGCACGGCAACGTGTCCAATGCGGTCAATTTTCCCGACATGAGCATGCCGCGCGAATCGCCCTACCGCGTCGCCATCGCCAACGCCAACGTGCCCAATATGGTGGCGCAGATTTCCACCATCATCGCCAAGGCGGGCCTGAACATCCACAACATGCTGAACAAGTCCAAGGGCGAGATGGCCTACACCCTGGTCGACGTCGACAGCGCGGCGACGGGCGAGCTGGTGGCGGAACTCGCCAAGATCGGTGGTGTGCTGGCGGTGCGTTACCTGCCGGTGGGGGATTGACGCCGAAATGAGCAAGGACCTGGCCAAGCTGCGCGCGCGCATCGACGCGCTCGACCTGCGCCTGCTGGGCGCTCTGAACGAGCGCGCCCGGCTGGCGCATGCGGTGGGCAAGCTGAAACAAGGGAACAAGGTGTACCGGCCGGAGCGCGAAGCCCAAGTGCTGCGCCGGATACTCGAAAAAAACGCCGGCCCGCTCGGCAAGGAAGCGCTGGCCCGGGTGTATGCGGAAATCATCTCCGCCTGCCGCGCGCTGGAGCAGCCGCTGGCGGTGTCCTATCTCGGCCCCGCCGGCACCTTCAGCGAGATGGCGGTGCGCAAGGTGTTCGGCAGCGGCGTGCGCGCGCAGCCTTGCGCGTCCATCGACGAGGTATTCCGCCAGGCCGAGACCGGCGCCGTCGATTACGGCGTAGTGCCGGTGGAGAATTCGAGCGAAGGGGCGATCGGCAGGACGCACGATCTCTTGCTCAGCACGCCGCTCAGGATCTGCGCCGAGACGGTGCTGCGCGTGCGCCAGAACCTGATGTCCAGGTCGGATTCGCTGAAAAAAATCGTGCGCGTTTATTCCCATGCGCAATCGCTGGCGCAGTGCAACCAGTGGTTGAGCCGGAAGCTGCCCGATGCCGAGCGCATTCCCGTGGCGAGCAATTCCGAAGCGGCGCGCCTGGCGGCACTGGCGGCGGGTACGGCGGCCATCGCCGGTGATATCGCGGTCCAGCGCCACGGCCTCAAGCTGGTGGCGAGGAATATCGAGGACGACCCCAACAACACCACGCGCTTCCTGGTGCTGGGCGAGCACGATTCCGCACCTTCCGGCAAGGACCTCACATCGATCGTCATGTCGGCGCCCAACCGGCCCGGCGCGGTGCACGCGCTGCTCACGCCCATCGCCAGGCATGGCGTCAGCATGAGCCGGCTGGAGTCGCGCCCGGCGCGCACCGGGCGCTGGGAATACATGTTCTATGTCGATGTGCAGGGCCATCGCCAGGATCTCAAGGTGGCGAAGGCGCTGGCCGAGCTGGAACAGCTCGCGCCGTTCCTCAAGATTCTCGGTTCTTATCCGGCCGCGGTGCTCTAGCGCTTCAGGACACCAGCGGCCGCTCCCAATATCATGTCGGACATCATGGACCTTTGCCAACTGTCTCCTGCCTACGTGCGCGCCATCGCGCCGTATCCGCCGGGCAAGCCGATTGCCGAACTCGCGCGCGAGCTCGGACTCGAAGAGCGCTCGATCGTGAAACTGGCCTCGAACGAGAACCCGCGGGGGCCGTCGCCGAAGGCGCTTGCCGCGATCGAGGCGGCGTTGCCGGAACTGGCGCGCTACCCCGACGGTTTCGAGCTGACGCAGACGCTGTCGCAACGGCTGGGCGTGACTATGCAGCAAATCGTGCTCGGCAACGGCTCGAACGACGTGATCGAGCTGGCGGGCATGGCGTTTCTCGCGCCCGGCTGCTCGGCCGTCAGTTCGCAGCACGCTTTCGCGATCTACCTGCTGGCAACGCAGGCGCGCGGCGCGCACAACATCGTCGTTCCGGCGAAGAACTTCGGCCACGACCTGGAGGCGATGCTCGCCGCCATCCGGCCCGATACCCGCGTGGTGTTCATCGCCAATCCGAACAATCCGACCGGCACCATGGTCAGCGCCGCGGAGCTCGAGTCCTTCCTCGCCCGCGCGCCGAAAAACGTCGTCGTCGTGCTGGACGAAGCCTATAACGAGTATCTGGCTCCGGCCGTACGCTGCCCGAGCATCGCCTGGCTCGCGCGCTTTCCCAAGCTGATCGTGATGCGCACCTTCTCCAAGGTCTATGGGCTTGCCGGCCTGCGGGTCGGCTACGCCGTCTGCCATGCGCAGGTGGCGGCCCTGCTCAACCGCGTGCGCCAGCCGTTCAATGTCAATAATCTCGCCATTACCGCGGCCGTCGCCGCGCTCGCGGACCAGGATTTCGTGCGCGAGAGCTACGAGTTGAACCTCGCCGGCATGACCCAACTGCTCGAAGGATGCAAGCGGCTGGGCCTTTCCTGGATCCCCTCCTTCGGCAACTTCGTCACCATCGAAATCCCGCCCTCCGGCAGCCAGAGCCGGGGAGGCGCGGTGTTCCAGAAGCTGTTAGGGTTAGGCGTGATCGTGCGTCCCTTGGCCAATTACGGCATGCCCGACCACCTGCGCGTGACGGTCGGTCTGCCGAGCGAGAACGCGCGCTTCCTTGAGGCGCTGGAAGCGGTGCTCAAGGCCTAAAGCGCGTGGCAGGGCCCCGCCTCGATACGGTAGTCATCTTCGGTGTCGGCCTGATCGGCGGCTCGTTCGCGCTCGGGCTCAAGGCGGCCGGCGCGGCGAAGCGTGTCATCGGCCTGGGCCGCACTGCGGCCAATCTCGAGCGCGCGCTCGAACTCGGCGTCATCGACGAAGCGCGCCAAGACCCGGCTGTCGTGGCTGAAGCCGACCTGGTTCTGATCGCGACGCCGGTCGGCCAGATGGGCGTGGTCATGGGCGCCATCGCCCCGCATTTGGGGGCGGACACGGTCGTGACCGATGGCGGCAGTACCAAGCAGGATGTGGTGGCGCTCGCCTACCGCCTGCTCAAGAGCCACGCAGCGCAGTTCGTGCCCGGCCACCCGATAGCTGGCGCCGAGCACAGCGGCGTGGCGGCGGCGCGCGCCGATCTGTACCGCGAGCGCAAGGTGGTGCTGACGCCACTGCGCGAGAACAGCGAACGCAGCATCCGCCGCGTGCGCGCCGCCTGGCGGCTTTGCGGCGCCAGGCTGCATCAAATGCAGCCGGCCGAACATGACCGGGTGTTCGCGGCGGTGAGCCATCTGCCGCATCTCCTGTCCTACGCCCTGGTCGACCAGGTGGCGCGCCATCCGAACGCCAAGCAGTTGTTCGACTATGCGGCCGGGGGCTTTCGCGATTTCACCCGCGTCGCCTCCAGCCATCCGGAAATGTGGCGCGACATTTGTGTCGCCAACCGCAAGGCCCTGCTGGCCGAACTCACCGGCTATCAGCGCGAGCTGGCCGAGGTGAAACAGTTGCTGCGGACGGGCGACGCGGCAGGGCTGGAAAAAATATTCGCCCGGGCGCGCGCGGCGCGCAGCAAATGGCTGAAGAAGCAGCAATGACGCGGCTTTCCGCCTAATTGCAGGGGCACCACGCGTGCAATTTCTCGACCTCGCACCCATCCGCAGCGTCGCAGGCACGGTCAAGCTGCCCGGATCGAAAAGTATTTCCAATCGCGTACTGCTGCTCGCCGCCCTGGCCTCGGGCGAGACGCGCCTGCACGAGCTGCTCGATTCCGACGACACGCGCGTCATGCAGGACGCCTTGCGCACGCTCGGCATCGCCGTGAAGCAGGACGGCGCTGCGACCGTCGTGACCGGCGCGGGCGGCGCGTTCAAGGTGAAATCGGCGGAACTGTTTCTCGGCAACGCCGGCACCGCGTTCCGGCCGCTGACCGCGGCGCTGGCCCTGTGCGGCGGCGAATACCGCCTGTCGGGCGTGGCGCGCATGCACGAGCGGCCGATCGGTGATCTGGTCGATGCATTGCGCGGTCTGGGCGCTTCGATCGATTACCTTGGCAAGGCGGGATATCCGCCGCTGCACCTAAAGCCTGCACCGATAAACGCGGGTGCAAAGGTGAGCGTGCGCGGAGACGTTTCGAGCCAGTTCCTGAGCGCTCTGTTATTGGCACTGCCGCTCACCGGCCGGGAAACCACGATTGTGGTCGAGGGCGATCTGATTTCCAAGCCGTATGTGGAGATCACGCTCGGCACTCTGCGCCGCTTCGGCATAGAGGTGGCGCGCGACGATTGGGCGTCGTTCACCGTGCCGGACGGCGCGCGCTACATGAGTCCGGGCGAGATCTGGGTCGAGGGCGACGCCTCGTCGGCCTCATATTTCCTAGCCGCCGGCGCTATCAGCGGCCTTAGCGGCGGCGGGCCGGTGCGCGTCGAGGGCGTGGGGCGCGCCAGCGTGCAGGGCGATGTGCGCTTCGCCGAAGCGCTGGAGCACATGGGCGCGCGCATCGCCATGGGCGATAACTGGATCGAAGCCACGGCGGGCGAGAAAGCGAAACTCGCCGGAAAACTGAAAGCCCTCGACGCCGACTTCAATCACATTCCCGACGCGGCGATGACCGTCGCGGTGGCGGCGCTGTTCGCCGACGGTCCCTGCACCCTGCGCAACATCGGCAGTTGGCGCGTCAAGGAAACCGACCGCATCGCCGCCATGGCGACCGAACTGAGAAAACTCGGCGCGACGGTGGAGGAGGGCAAGGACTGGCTGCGCGTGACCCCGCCCGCCGCGCTGCGCCCGGCCGCCATCGACACCTACGACGACCACCGCATGGCGATGTGTTTTTCGCTGGCCGCGCTGGGCGGCGTGACGGTGCGCATCAACGATCCGCAATGCGTCAACAAAACCTTCCCGGAATATTTCGAGGTGCTGGGGCGGATCGCACGTTGATTTGATCGCGGAGTCTTTTGAATGCGTTGCGGCAGAGTAGAGAGAGCCCGGCAAGCCAAGATGAGTTGATAGGGTCCGGGCAGTTATTTTTGGGCTGGAAAGAATGGACTCCGCCCAAAGGTCCGCTCTGGTGGCCGCTCTCCGGCATTCTGCCTGCAATTGCAGAGTGGCCAAGGGAGGCCTGCCGCAGGCAGGCTGCATGGTGTTTGCGCGACGCTGTGCACGCCTCTCCGGTCTCGCGCGTTAGCACCGGAACTGCGATGGAAACCCGCCTGACATTGCGCCCCGGCATGCCGGGCACCAAAAAGCTCGTCGCCCGTTACCGAGAGCGGCTTGTGTGCGTTCGATACTTGTATGACCAAACGCGCGGCCTGCGCCTGAAGACGGTGGAACTGGTCATCGAGGAAGCGCCCTGGCGCGGCCGTGCCCGCAAACCACGCCGCCAGGACCACGATCTCGTCGCCGTTCGCATCGCCTGGGACGAAACCGACTTGCGCATCGCGGTCAAAAAGGCCGGCGGCATCTGGCGACCGCGGCAAAAGCTATGGGAGATGACCTGGGAGGCGGTTCGCACCCTGGGAATCGGTCACCGGGTAGTCGGCGAATGACCGCGAGGAGTTCAGCGCCCGATATATAGCGGCATATGGGACTCTATACAGATGGATGCTTGCATATGCCGATATATGGTTCTAGGATGGTTAAGATGACGACTATTGCTAGTTATACCGCACCACCAGCACATGTCCTACATGGGAGAGCGCAATGGATCAGTTAGTGTTTCAATCATCACCAACCGTAATTCTGGCAACAAACCAGTTCATAAATGTGCCGGTGGTCCTCCAGTTTGACGACACGCCGTTGATCTCGGTTATTAGAGAGCAGGCGCTTGGCTACACGACCGAAATTCCCATTTTTCACGCCGACGGCACTTACCTGGCCAAGGTCAAAGGTACGCGGGTATTCCCGACCAAAGCTGGCGAGAAAGCCGGCATCGCAATGCGTCATCCTCAGGGAATGACGATTTGCGAAATGAATGGAAGAACTCTATTTGAAATTACCCATCAGGCTGGCGATGCGTTCCGTACTCAAGCAGAGCTATATACGCCAACGGGATACTTTGTAAAAAGCACTGATACTCCGACTCCTCAAATTATTGACAGCAAAGGGCACGAATTACGAGTAGGCGGCATACATATGAGTAACTGCTCTTTTTCCGGCTGTCGCATTGGCATATGGCTTAAAAGCGATGGTAGCTGTGCCATAGGCTGCAACTAACAAAGGTGCGGTATAACTGCTCATTGGTGCGGACGCCTGTCGGCGCCGCACAATTCGAACGTTAGCCCCCGCAATCGATGATGGAGATTGTCCTCGACAAGAGCTACTTGGACGGTGCACCGACAGCATCGGTCCGCTCGCTGTGCCAGCATTTCCACGTGCTCATGTCCGATGAGCTTTTCTTTGAGCTGCTGACCACCGACGTACCGAGCCAGAAGCGGTGCTTCGCGAAATTGCCGGAGCGTGAGAACCCGCTCGCTCTGATTCCGAACGTGGGCTTCCTACTTCGCTTTGAACGGGAGCATCAATGCGGGTGTGCTCCGCTGACACAACATCAGGTCCCCGATCGCTACGTCTTCCACAAGAAGCTTCGCGAAGGCACATTCGTATGTGAAGGTGAAGTGCTAGAGAACCTCACTGCTTGGCGGGCGCATGTGGAAGGTGATACAAGAGACTTCGTTGAGCGAAGCAAGGTCGTACATCAGTTCTTCCCCGAGCTAAACGGTATTGAATGGAAAGACTTTCCGGCGGCGGTAGCAGTCGCACGGCGGAAGATTTCCGATGACCACGATTTCGTCAGGCAAATCTATGAGTCCTTTCTCGATGAGGACGCTCCACCCGACGCACCCTCGCCTGGTGCCTTGACCCCAGAGTGGTCATGGTTCCGCTGGGTTCAATGTCAGATCATCGCCGGGTTGCGCCTTTTCCAGAGATATCAAGGTCGCTTTCCTGAAGATCCGGGTCCGGAGTTCTGGCGCCGAGCTGAACACTCCATGCTCGACGTGTACTACGTGATACTCGGGTCACTTGCAGGCGCCATCGCGACGCGCGACAACGAGATCCGGGAAGATTTTCTTGCACTCCGTCCTGACGCCGTGCTGTTGTCGCCAGACGTTCTAGGTGCGGCGGGGGCTAACCGGCCGCTCAACACGGACGCGCGGCAAGCGGGCTCCGCCCGCCCGCCGCGCGCCGGTTAGCGGCGACGTTAGGTGTCCCCATGGCCAGACGCCATATCGATCCGAGGATTACGAATAACTTCGTGGACTCCTGCGCTTTTGACCCGAAGTATTCCCCAGAGGACGCCGCGGCGCTTCATTTATTTGAGTTATATAAAAATGGTGCTCTCCTGCTCCAAATTGCGCACTCAACTCAAAAGGAACTCGAGCACCCGAACACGCCTCCGTGGGTCAAGAAAGAATCAGCGAGTTTGGTCTACACCATCGAAACGTCTCTTACTCCTGGACAACGGAAGGTCAGAGACGAGGCGCTCAGGATTCTGGCTGGGAATGGAAAACCGGAGAATGTATTTCAAGACGCCCAGCACGTCTTTGAGGCCGGAAACTACGGATCATATTTTGTTACCACAGATGAACGTATATTGAAAAAACGAGCTGAGTTGTGTGGTCTATGCGACATAGATATTGTAAAGCCGAGCGAGTTGGTAGCGATTTATCGAACATATGAAAACACCCAACTCCAATTCGAGAGAGACGGGTCGTCAGCATCGCTCGCCCCTCGATTGGAACGTGCAGGTGTGGAACTCACGCAAGCGGATAGGGAGGCAGGCGTAATGGACGTTATCCAATACAAAGGGTACGAGATCCATGCGGTCCCGTGCAAACTCGCAGATACGGGGCTATGGCAGATTAGCATTCAAGTCTTTAAGCACAGGGAACAAGACACCAAGATTCGTCCCTTCTCAGCAGGAGATAGTTACAAAACTCGCGATGAGGCGGTAAAGAACTGTTTCCAGTTTGGGAGACAAATCATTGATGGTCAGTCTGCAAACTGCTCAGTCGCGGATCTTTAAATGACGCGCCACCTAACTTTAGGTGCAGCGGACGCCTGTCGGCGCCGCTGACCATGACGTTAGACCTTTCAAGAACCATTGGGGAGCACACTTGACCATGACCGCAGATCGTGCAAGAGGCAGGGTGCATCAAAGCGCGGACCTCGACCCCGAGAAGCGAGTCGATGCTCTCATAAAATTGGCCGACTATCATCGGAAGGCGATGGAAGCCAGAAGGGGAGTGGGTTTCCAGGCATTTCTAGCCGTCTTCGGGTTAAACAGCGCCATTCTTTTCAAATTTGAAGATCTGTCGCTCTTGGTACCGAATGTATTGCAGTTCGCCTCTGTCATTACTCTCATTTGCGCATTGGCGCTTCTCGCATTTCTTCACGCCATTTGGGAAATTGAAAAGCGAAATGAGGGAGATCGCCAGCGATTCGTTGATCTTGAATCACAAGCCTGGAGCTTATTGGACGATCACGGTTGGCGCGAATTCTACAAAGACTTCGCCCTAGGAGGCCGCGCGGCCTCAAAACAACGATCAAAGCGCGCAATTCTGTCGAGCGCATGGGCTTCTTCGGGACCGACAATCTGTGTGATCTTTTTGACGACTGCGGTCATCTACTACGTATGGGCGTTCAAGGTCTAACTATAGCTGGTGCGGACGGGCCGGAAGCGTCGCACCGTTTTTTTGATCGCCGTGCTGGCCCGCCGCACAGCATAACGTTGGGCGTCACGTGGCAATAACGAGGAGAGTGCACCATGAATGCCGAAGAGTTGCGGTCCATCCAAGCTCCTTTGAAAGAGCGCTATCGCGGGGAACCCGACGCGGCGCTTATTACGTTGCGCGCACAGGGGCGTCTCGGCGAAGGTGTTAGTTGCAAAATCGAAACAGGCAAAGCACTCGTGAATGCGGGGCTTCATCCCGCGACGGGTGGCAGTGGGCATAGCGCGTGTTCGGGCGACATGCTACTCGAAGCGTTGGTGGCCTGCGCAGGCGTGACTCTGAACGCCGTCGCCACTGCGCTCGGCATCGAACTGCGCGATGCCTCGCTTCAGGCAGAAGGTGATCTCGACTTCCGTGGAACTCTCGGTCTGTCAAAGGACGTTCCGGTCGGCTTCCAGAGTATCCGGCTGCAGGTCACACTTGACACCGACGCATCGGAAGAGCAGCTTGCCACGCTCCTACGCCTGACCGAACGGTATTGCGTGGTGTTCCAAACGCTGGCACATCCGCCGGCTCTAGCAGTTGTTCGCAAGTCCGCAATAGCCTGAGCGCCCGTGAAGCTGACGCCCAACCCTTTGTTGCTGCGGATGGGCCGCCAGCGTCGCGCCTGCGCAACCGTCGTCGTGGCCCGCCGCAGAACAACACGTTGGGCGCCTCAAAGATGACACGTTCGCTCTGCCGCTTGCTTCAAGTGCTGATAGTGATTTCAGCGGGGCCATGTTTGGCCGGTGGCACTCTCGGCAGCAAGGAACTTGAACCGCTCATGCGACAGCAATCTGCGGTTCGAGAAGCTCTAATGTCTTCGTTGGTGCTGTCAGATTCAGCTTTTGCCGAGATACGCCTAGGCTCACACTTCATCTATCTCGGTGGTGCGCGCGTCGGCCCTTACACAATCAGAGCGACCCTCAAGCAGTCTCAGCGCGAGGTCGAAATTGTTCTGTGCACCAAAGCGCGCTTTCTTGACGACCAGGGCTCTGAACTGCCTGGCGATAAGCGGATGCAGGCTACGCGAATCGATGAGAAGCTCATAATAGTGATGCTGAAGGAGCCCTCGACAACCCTTACAAGCTCGGAATGCCCGTGAAATCGTCATCCAGCTCCAGTTGCTGCGGATATGCCCGAAGCAGCACGCCACATTCTCTCTTGCAGCGGCACGCCTCACGGCAAGAGTCGTTGGCCATCATGTCGCGAATCGGCAGCGCACGCTATGCAGCCATCGCTTGTTTCGTGCTCGCCTCGTCTGCGGCTCTCGCGCAGTCTCCGAGCCTCGACTCCCGGCGCGAGTCTGCCCTATCCCCCGGGCAACAAGCGACTCTTGCGCGCCATGACGAATTGCAGGCGGCGATCGTAAAGCAAGACGCTGCCCGGGTCAGTGCCATGATCCGGGGCGGCATGCCCCTCGATTTCAATTTCGACGAAACCGCCAGGGGACGGACGAGCCAGTCTCCGCTGACGGTGGCGATCAGCCTGAATCACCTCGCGATCGCGAGGCTGTTGCTTGAAGGCGGCGCCACGGCCGGGCGCCTCGACGGCTTTGGCGAAGCTGCCGTCCACTCCGTGAAATCGCTCGAGGCGGTGCAACTCCTCGAGAAACACGGCGCCGACATCGATGCGCAGAACCGCAGAGGCATGACTGCACTCGCCCAAGCGGTGGAGCGCGGAGACCTGGCGAAGGTGGAATTGCTCATCGCCGGTGGTGCGAGGCTAGATGCGCCGCTCAAAGGCCCGGACCTCTTCACCGTCGCCGTGAAGGGGAACCACGCCGAGCTCATTCCGGTTCTACTCGCCCGCGGCGCCGATCCACGCTCTCCCCCGACCGCGGCTCTCTGGCCTCTGATCGAAAGCGGCGATACGGAACGTGCGCGGATGCTCGTCGAGCGGGGCGCAGACCCCGATGCGCGCAACGACCGGGAATGGCTGATCACCCGCGCGCTTTACCGGCAGCGCTGGGAGGTTGTGGCCAGCCTGGCCGATGCCGGGGCGAACCTGCGGCTGCCCGACGGGCCCGAGTGCGCGAGCGCGGCGCGCGGGTGTTACTCGATCGAGCTCGCGCGGACTGCGAGTCTTCACCCGCCGACGCTCGCCAGACTCAAGTCACGCGGTCTCGACCTCGATGCCTACGCCGCCGGCGGCCATACCGCGCTGACCGCGCTGATCGTCGATCCGATGTACGGCGCCACCGGCTCGGTCCGCGGCGGCACTGCAGCGAGTGCGACGATACCGGCGTCGGACGTCGCGGCGAGGGCGCGGGCGTTGCTCGGGCAGGGGGCCGATCCGAACCGGCGCTACCGCGACCTGACGCCGCTTATGCTCGCAATCGCCATACCGGGGCCGCGTGCCTTGAGCGACTTGCTGGTCGACGCCGGCGGACGGGTTGAGTATCGAAGCACGATCCAGAAACAGGGATGGAACGAGCTGCCTACACCCGGCTACCCGCTTCCGGCCGGCGCGAGCACCGTGTTGCGGTCTGTTTCGGAGCCCTTGATCCACAACAACCTGAGGCTCTTCACCGGAATGACCGTGGGTCCGCTCACCTGGACCACGTTCCATCGACGTCCCGATGCGGCGGTGCGTCTGCTAGCCCGCGACCGGAAAGTGGCGCCGGAAGATCGCTTCCTGCTGTACTTCGCCGGGCTCTTGGGCGCATGGGATGTCGTCATCCAGGCGCTCGCGCATACCCGGGAAGTGAATGTCTCGGACCGCGCCGGGGTCACACCCCTGATGCTCGCGGCCGAGGACGGGCAGGTCGATGCGGTGAAGGCGCTGATCGCGGGCGGCGCCAAGCTCGATGCGAAAAGCGCAAACGACTGGCCGCCGCTGCTGGAAACGCCCCCCGCCATGCTGTTCATGGGCCACGGACCGACCAGGCCGCGACTTGTCGGCGGCTACACTGCGCTCAAAGCCGCAAGAGGCCGCCAGCAGGAGGAAGTGGTGAGGGTCCTGCTCGCGGCTGGCGCCCGGGATTAGGATGCGCTTTGCGAAGTGAGTGACCAAATTGGCCCCACATTGTGCACAAATGAAGGCGATCTGCCTGATGATGAGCATCGGTGCGCTAACGATGGACGGATACGGCCAGGCAGCGGAAATCGATTCCTGCCCGGTTCAAGGCGAAACGATTCAGTGGATTGCCGACTACTGCATGTTCAGGCTTGCAACAGACGACGAGATTGCCGTCAGCGATTGCATCGCCGATGAGATCAAAGCCAGCTTCAAGAGCGACTGCGTTGCCAAGGCTCACTACAAGCGAGCGTTGTGTGAACTCGCAATCAGGGCAGAAGCCACACAAGGCCCTATCGAGCGTTGCCTGGCTGACAGGCATTTTATGGGCAGCACGGTTCGCAACGCAGGCGTCGGTGCCCGACAGGTTCCAGCGAACGGTCCTCGCCCTACGGGCGCGGTCAGCCGCTGAATTTGGACGTTGAGACGCCCCGTGACGCGCCGGCATTTCAAGGGTTCAATGCAGACCCACCGCTGGTGGCTGGCAATCGTTGCGACATTGCTGACCCCCTGGATTGGTCCCCATATCGATCAGTACGTACCCGTGGGCCGGGTGTTGTTTCGAGCCGGCACTGAGGACGCCGACGACGGCTTCTGGGTTATCGCTGCTGTGGCGCTTGCCGTCATTTACCTGGCGTGGCTTGTGCTTTTCAGCGGACTTGCTGCCTGGCTCGCACGTCGCCGGCGCGATCACGGCAGTTCGAGCTGGCACACCGACCGTTAGAAGGTACATTTTTCATGAGTACTCGCCGCTTCCCGTTCTTGACCGCCCTCTGTGTCGGGTTGATAGCAGGTATCGGGTACCCGTTCGTGGATGTCGCGCTCGCGTGCCGCGCGCCAATCTCCGAAGCGTGCGTCTGGGGCAAGGCTTATTTTCCACTGACTCTCGGCGTAAGCGTAGTCGTATTGGGCGGCATAGTGACGGGCTTGCTCTACGCCGTGCTGATACGGCGGGATCGCCGTCCATCGCGCGACGATTCCGCCTAGGCGGCAATTCGACCAGGCGGAGAAAAGCACAATGAACAAGATTCTGTCGGCAGCGTTTATTCCATCGACCCGAGGTTTGGTACGCGGCCTGAGATTCTGCGCAGCAGCGATTGCCGTGCATGGGATGCTCCTTCATCTCTCTACTGCAATTAGGCCTTTTTTCTCTAGCGTATTCGATTTAGTTGGGGAAGTTCTTTTCTGGGTTCTGACAGTTCCCGCCTTACTTCTTAGCAGCCCTTTTGCCTCCGTCCTTTGGAATTTTGGGTTGATGAATGCTCCTGGATGGTTCGCATGGCCGAAGCCGCTGGGCATTGCCCTGGCATATGTGGTATGGGTTGCAGTTCTTTTCGGCCTTGCTCAGGTGGTTCAACACTGGTCAAACAAGAAATGACCTGCCCAATCCCGCAGTCGGCTCGGACGCTGCGCGAGAAAGCCGCGCAGCGCCGGTTACGTCTACTGGGGAGCAGTATCAGATGAGGCGCTTTCTGATTATTCTCGGTTTTGCTCTTGCCACATCAGCGCATGCAAGCAACAGCCCGCTGCCTCCCGAGGTCGCGGCATTCATACAAGATCGTGACGCTTGCGATCATTTCCGGGGCGAACCATACGAGGGCAACAGTCCCGGACAAAACGAAAGAAGAGGGTTTATTCTTGAGAGCCTCAAAATCCATTGCCCAGGCACCGATCGCCGCCTCGCGGCGTTAAGAAAACGATATAAACACAATGCCGAAGTTATGAGGCGACTGAACAACTATGAAAAGCAGATTGAAGGAAAAACAGTTCCTTAACCCGCCGCTCAACCGGACGCCAACGGTCGTGCCACTAGCCCGCCGCAGAACGACACGTTGGGTCTAGTCAAACGGTTATGGCTTCGGTAAAGCGAATACTCGGCATCCTCGTTGTCCTCGCCGCTGGCTGTTATCTTGCCTTTGAGGCAGGCATCTTTACCAGTCTGAAGGAGAGTAGGGAAATAGCGAGCTCATTTTGCAAAAAAGTGACAGTGGGATTGCCAGTCAACGCTGCTCTGGCGCCCGCGCGAGAAAACGTGCCCGAAAGAATGCTTCACGTAGAAATTGACGAAATGATTCTTATGTTCCGCGGAGGCTGCAATTGCTGGATCGCGTTAAGGGGCGGGACGGCCTGTCCAAGTGCGGTTACGTGTACCGGCTAGGCCCAACTATTCATTGGTGCGGACGCCTATCGGCGCCGCACAACTCGGACGTTGGGCGGCGAGGATTGGCTTGTGATAAGGTGCAGCCAGAGCGATTCCCGTTCTACGCGGAAGGAGTACACATGAAGATTCAGTCACTCGGCCATGTAGTGATCAAGGTCCGCAACCAGCAACGCGCCGAAGCCTTCTACAACGGGCTTCTCGGAATCCCGATCGCAGCTCGATTGCCTCCGCTTTCAATGACCTTCTTTACCTTGGGCAACCATCACGACTTTGCAGTGGCAGCGGTCGGCGACGATGCGCTGGACGCACCCGCGAATTCCCCAGGGCTGTTGCACGTCGCCTTCAAGATCGGAACCCGGATCGACGAACTCCATGAGGCGAAGTTGCAGCTCGAAGCGGCGGGCCTCAAGGTTCAGGCGTACGATCACGAGGTAAGCAAATCCATCTACTTCAACGATCCCGATGGCAACACAATCGAGCTGTATGTTGACGCGTCGGACGTCTGGAAGCAGCGGCCGGAGGCCGTGGCCCAGGCAACGCCACTTGATCTCTAGCGGCAAGCTTTGCCACTTCCGCTGGACGAGCGCGCCGTCCAACCGCCGTTGGAGCCCGCGGCGAGCATGAGTAGGCGTGCCGAGTTGAAGTTCGCGATTGCTCGCCGCGGCTCAACGGCAAGACGTTATGCCTGAATAGCCGAATCCGCCAAGAGACAGCCATGCCGATCATTTCGACGTTCTTCGGGATCATTATCCGTATGTATTTCGGAGATCACAGTCCTCCGCATTTCCATGTCGAATTTCAGGGCGAGAGAGCCACGTTTAATTTTGAAGGCCGGCTTATCGCCGGAATGATCTCTTCTGGGACAGCGCGGAAATTGGTGCGTGATTGGGCGCGTCGTCACCGACTTGAACTCATGATAAATTGGAAAAATATTGAGAAGGGACGCCCCCTCAACCGAATTGAGCCGTTGGAGTAACTCTTATGAATTATCTGCCGCAGGTGGTTGAAGCACATCATATAAGCGGATTTATCGTTTCAACTCGGTTCGACGATGGTACCGAGAAGTGCATTGATATTTCTCAGTGGTTCAAGGGGCCAGTTTTTGAACCTCTTAAGGACTTGAGGCTCTTTAAAAAGCTCTTTGTCGAAGCGGGAACACTCGCTTGGCCGAATGGTGCCGATATAGCACCTGAAGCTCTATACGCAGCGCGTGAGGCAACAAAGAAAAGGCATAACAAGCCGTCGCAACGGACGCGCCCCAAAGCAGCGCGCCGTTGAACGGCGACGTTAGAGCCCGATGGCGTACTGTCCCTATTGTGGCCACGAAATTACGGCTGACGCCACCAAGTGTCCAAGCTGCAAGGTAGATCTTGGTTCTCGCGCAACGCAGCGACCTATTTCCACGCAGACACAGCAGGTCCGTGTTTCTCGTGAATCGTCATGGCCTGCTCTTGTGTATTTATTGATTACGTACACGATTATCTGCATTGCGACGGTCGCTTTGGCGGTCGGCGAAAGCGGCCATCATTTGGCCCTCTACCAACTTATTGCCGTCGTCATTTGCCAACCTTGGCTAGCATTTTGTTGGGTACTTGGTCCACTCGGCCTTATTCCAGACTTTTCTCTAAATGCTTGGTCGGTTGCAGCACTTTCTGGCCTGAACATCACAATGTTGGCAGTCATTGTTTTCGGACTCCGTCCTAAAGCTCATGCTACGAAGACTAAATAGTTGAAACCCTATGCATGAATTTGCAAACAGTGTTTCAAACGGCCAGCCGTGACTGATGCGTTGCTAATTATCGTTTTCGGCTCTAACTCAGTGAGGTAAGCCCCTAGCTCTGCCGGGGGACTCACCAAGGTTTGACCTATACCGCGGTCATTGTGATCCTGCCGTCTCGACCAAGAGATGGAGGTTCACAATGAAAGAGTACCAGAGTTTGAGCCGGTGCCCGCTACCGGCGTAGAAGACAATACCGTGTCTACAGACCCACCGCGAATCGGAACTTTGAAAGAGAGGTTCGAATCTCATCCAGTTGTTTGGGGGCTCGCGCTCCTCGCTGTCGGCTTTGGGTCTGGGTTTGGGGCACGCAGTCACCGAAGGCACCGCGGTCGGCTTTGGTGTATCCTTGCTTTTACCACTTATAACGCCGGGGGCACCGTGTCAGAGCTCGATCGCCTCAAGGAACAGCTCGTCTACCTCAGGTTTTGGCAGGGAATAATGGTCGTAACGGACATCGGTTTGGTTGGGTGGCTTGCTTCAGCAGCGGATATCGCGACTCCTACGCTGTTGTCTTTCGCCATCGTGGGCATCATCGCGCTCAGCCTGAGCATTTTCCTTCTTCATCGCCAAATCGAGCGCCGCATCGAGCAGATCGGGAGGTTATAGCCATGGACATTCTCGTCGGTATCGTCATGCTTGCTGTCGTGCTTCTCTTCGTCGGCATTGCGCTTGACGCGGCCCGCCGCGCTAAATAGCGCCTTCTAACTACACGCTTCACCCGGACGCGCGGGAAGCGGCGTTTCGAATGGAAACATCGCAGCCGCGCGCCGGTGAGCGTGGGCGTAAGGACTTCCCCTATAAGGACTTCCCCGAAACTGCAAGGCTGATTTCAAAAGGCCTGACTGCGTCACTATAACCGGCCTGTTTTCGAGCTCTACGGCTCTGGCCCTGATGAAAGCCGCGCGCCCGGTTCCCATACGTTAGTCGGCATCGTGGTGCTGCCGCCGAGCTCATCGGAGTGTCCGGGCGTCGGTCTGACCTATTCGTCATCAACGATTGCAGTCGTCTCTGGAAGTGCTCCTCTAAAAACCAATCAAGCCGTGCGCAGCGTCTGATCTTTGCTGAGCAGCGCCCAGGCGATACGCGCGTTCTTCGCGGCGATGCCAACCAAGGCCTTGTGCATACCGCGGCGCGCCTGCAGCGACAACGCCCAGAGCGACAGACGATCGGTGTGCCGTGCAGCGGTGTTGAGCACCGAGCGGGCGCCCTGCACGAGCAGCATGCGCAGGTACGCGTCTCCACGCCGGCTGATGTGGCCTAGACGCTCCTTGCCGCCCGAGGAGTTCTGACGCGGCACCAAGCCGAGCCAGGCGGCGAATTGGCGGCCGCTCGCGAAGTCGCGCGCGTTTCCTACGGTGGCCACGATCGCCACCGCCGTGAGCGGGCCGATGCCGCGGATCTGCATGAGGCGCCTGGCCGCTTCGCTTTGCCGAGCCTGCTCTTCGAGCTGCCGGTCGTAGGCGCCGATGCGCTCATCGAGCTGCGCCAGATGAGCGCGCAGCTCCTGCACCGCCTGGCGTGCAAGCACCGGCAGCCGCTCAGCAACTGCGACAGCGTCGCGGCGCACCCACTGCGTTCGGTTGGGCAGCACCACGCCGAACTCGGTCAACACCGCGCGCAGCCGGTTGATCAGCGCCGTACGCTCCTCGATGAAACCCTGGCGCACCGTGTGCCCGAAACCTTGAAAGCGCCGCGCCCATTCGTGTGATCCGGAGCACGCCTCCATGCCGATCAGACAGGGCGGCAGCTTGGCCACCGTCTCCACAAACTGCTCGCGCCGGATCGTTTTCCTCAGCACCGCCCGCCCCAGGGCATCTACCCCATGCAGCGCAAATACCCGTTTTGCCAAATCAATCCCCAACGTAGTAATCTCGTCCATGACTTCCCCTCTCCTTTCAGATTGATCATGCGAAACTCAATCTTGGCACTCCGATGCCGTGCGGGCCAACACCCGCTCGGAGTAGGGGAAGTCCCTTTCATTCGTTAGCCGTCATCAGGGTACCCACCTGTGCGTGCAAACGATCTGAGGAGTAAACTCTCGTTCATCATCCAGAAAGGAGTGTCGTATGACAACACTTGTCGAAGAACTGTCGCAGAAGGCGCGCACCCTTAGCCCTGAGGATCGAGCACGCCTCGCTGAAGACCTCCTCGCTTCGTTGGAGGATGGATCGGAGGCGGCCTCAGAAGTCGAGGCCGCCTGGGAACACGAGATCCGACAGCGTGTTGAAGAGGTCAAGAGTGGAACCGCCAAGCTCATTCCCGCAGAGGATGTCTACGCCGAAACCCGCCGCATCTATCGGAAGTGAGGGCTATCCGCTACCACGACGAGGCGCGTCTCGAACTGGTACACGAAGTCGGCTACTACACCGCAGTCAGCGCCCGACTCGGCGAGCGCTTCGACAAGGCTATCCAATCGGCGGCAAAGCGCGCGGCCGAGTTTCCCGATCTAGGGTCGCCATACTTCCATGGAACTCGTAGAGTGTTTCCCAAGAAGTTCAAGTTCTCCGTCGTGTATATGACGCACGAGCAAGAAGTCTTCATCCTCGCCATAGCACCATTCAGCCGAAAGCCAGGCTATTGGCGCTTGCGCAAGAATGACGGCTAACTATTTGCTGCACCGGACGCGCCGAAGCGCGTCGGTGAGCACGTAACCTTACGGGTTGCGGGTTGTAACTGATTAGGTTACACTGCCTCTTGTGATCAAATCCTTCGCTCACAAGGGACTGGAGAAATATTTCCTTGCCGGCAATGCCGCTGGAATCCAGGCGATTCACGCTAAAAAGCTCCGCTTGATTCTCGCGCAACTTGACAAAGCAAAGACCATTGACGACATGGACATCTCAACGCTGCATCTGCACGAGCTTAAGGGGTCAAGAAAAGGTATTTGGTCTGTGACAGTTCAAGCAAACTGGCGCGTCACTTTCCGCTTAGTGGACGGTGACGCCGAGGTTGTCAACTACGAGGACTACCATTGAGAGGCTTTCATGCAAATGCATAACCCGCCCCATCCCGGTGAGGTTCTCCAGGGCCTATGGCTGGACCCGATGGGGATCAGCATTACCGAGGCCGCCCAGGCGTTGGGGGTAAGCCGGAAGACGTTGTCGAAGATCGTAAATGGTCGCGGCGCACTCACCCCCGAAATGGCAGTGCGCCTTGCGCGGGCCTTTAGCACCTCGCCAGAGAGCTGGCTTGCGCATCAAGCTGCGTATGACTTGTGGCAACTGCGGCAGGTGAAGATTCGGGTACAGAAGCTGGCAGCGTGATGAATTTACACAGTCTAACTCAGTGCAGCGGACGCCTGTCGGCGCCGCTGACCATAACGTTGATATGGCGTCCCATCCTGCCGCACGATGGATCCACCAGTGAAGCTATACAAGTTCAGACCGCCGACAAACATTGAGAGACTTCTCGATATAGTTCTGCAGAACGGCTCTACTGCGCTCACTTCAAGGACCCGGAGACTCGTTGGAGGTCTTCCTGGATGACTTTCCGTCCGTCAGTCGCGAACTGGCGGTAGCAGTGCTTGAAGAGGCGCGCGCCGCACTCATCCCCGATGCGTATCCTGCTTGACGAGGATCTCCCGCGTCGTCTCGCGGCAATGCTAGTTGGTCACGAGGTTTCCATCGTTCAGCGTAGCGGATGGACAGGCATCAAGAATGGAAAGCTGCTAGGACTCGCCGCCTCCGAGTTCGATGTGTTCCTGACGATGGACGGGAACCTTGAGTTCGCCCGCAAAGTCAATCCCCATGCGGCTTTCCACCGATTCTGTTCACAAAAACGGCGCCTGAAAAAGTTGGGCGAGCCTGGGCAACAGGCTCTAAATTTATGACGTTCTATGGGAGAATCACGTATTTCCGACACACTGTCTCGGAAATCTTGTTGAGGAATTAGCCATGAACCGAGCCATGATCCCGGATCTGCTGAATCAACATCGCGACGCGTTCCTGAAACGGTTCGGCGCGAGGCATCTCGCGCTGTTCGGCTCGGCGGCACGGGGCGAGCTGCGCGACGACAGCGATATCGACGTGCTGGTGGAGTTCGACGGGCCGGCGACGTTCGCCGGGTATTTCGACCTCAAGACGTACCTTGAGCAATTGATGGGCAGGCCGGTCGATCTTGTCACGGAAAAGGGTCTCAAGCCGCGCGCCCGCCGCCACGTCGAGAAGGATCTGATCCGTGTCGCGTAGCTGGCTGCCGTATCCTGAGGACATTGAAACGATCCAGGCTATTGAATGGAGGTTGCCATGAACCGCGCACGCGTCCTTGAACTTCTCGCCCAGAGCAAACCAATATTGGCGGCGCGTTACGGGGTAACGCAACTTGCCCTGTTCGGCTCCATCGCACGCGACACCGCGCGTAGCGATAGCGACATCGACATCCTGGTCGCGTTCGGCGGCCCGGCAACTTCGGAGCGCTATTTCGGTGTCCAGTTCTATCTCGAAGACATGTTCGGCTGCCCGGTCGATCTGGTCACCGAAAAGGCCCTGCGCGCGGAACTGCGTCCCTTTATTGAAAAGGAGGCAGTGCATGTCTGATTCCGCGCAGCGCGAATGGCGGTTTTATATTGACGACATGATCGGCTTTGCCGAGAAGGTCATTGCCTACACCTCAAGGCTTGGGTCAGGACGGTTTTGTCGGAAGTGGACTGAACTACGACGCCACTGTGCGCAATCTGGAACTGATCGGCGAAGCGGCCATGCATATCCCCGATGACATTCGCCAGGCCAATCCGCAAATACCCTGGCGGCTCATCATCGCCACCCGCAACCGGCTGATCCATGGGTATCTCGGTATCGACAACGACACCCTGGAGCATCATCGGCAGCGACATTCCCGCCTTGCTTCCACGGTTAATCGCGTTCAGGGGAAAGCTGCGATGACAGCCTGCGAAACCTCCGGACGTTTCCACGCATGATGGAGACATGCGGACGTAGCCCAATTTTCCTCCATGCATCGTGACTCGGAATAATTTCGCATGAGGTTTTGATCTTGAACGCAGCAACCACAACAGTCCCCGTCATTGCCATCGACGGCCCCTCGGCCTCGGGCAAGGGCACGATTGCGGAACGGGTGGCCGAGGCACTGGGCTTTCACTATCTCGACAGCGGCGCCCTGTATCGCCTAGTTGCTCTGGCGGCGCTCCAGGTGGGCGTGGGATTGGATGACGAAACGGCGCTGGCGGCGCTTGCGGAAGATCTTGACGTCCGCTTTAGCGGCGGAGAAATAGTTACTTCAGATCAAATTGTTACGGATAACATTAGAAGTGAAGTATGCGGTATAGGTGCGTCCCAGGTCGCCGCCTTTCCCGCCGTGCGCCAGGCCTTGCTCGCGCGCCAGCGGGCTTTCCGCGAGGCACCGGGATTGGTTGCGGAGGGCCGCGACATGACCACGGTAGTGTTTCCAGATGCCACGCTGAAGATATTTCTTACCGCAAGCGCCGAAATACGCGCGGAGCGCAGATATAAGCAGTTGAAAGAAAAAGGAATCGATGCTAATATTCGAACCCTTTTGCTGGAACTGCGTGAACGCGACGAGCGCGACAGCGCCAGGAGCGTAGCGCCCCTGCAAAAGGCCGCCGATGCCCGGGAACTCGATAGCAGCGGACTCGGCATAGAGGAAATAGTGCGCCAGGTACTTGATTGGTACCGGCAAAAGGTGGCGGGCTCGCAGCACCTGTGAGCCCGCCTTGTGTTTAACCAACCCCGTCCGCAAGGGCGGTGAATCAGGTAAATAAATCCAATGTCCAATCTTTCCCCCGCGCTCGCCTCCAACGAGAACAATTTCGCAGCCCTGTTCGAAGAAAGCCTGACGCGCCAGGAAATGCGCATCGGCGAGGTGATCACCGCAGAAGTAGTACGTGTAGATATGAATTTCGTGGTGGTGAACGCCGGACTCAAGTCCGAGAGCTTCATCCCGGTCGAGGAATTCCGCAATGACGCCGGCGAGGTCGAGGCCAGCGTCGGCGATTTCGTCAGCGTCGCCATCGAGGCCCTGGAAGACGGCTTCGGCGAAACGCGCCTGTCGCGCGACAAGGCCAAGCGCCTGTCCGCCTGGATGGACCTGGAGAAGGCCCTGGAAGCGGGCGAGCTGGTTACGGGCGTGATCAGCGGCAAGGTCAAGGGCGGCCTCACCGTCATGGCCAACGGCATCCGCGCCTTCCTGCCCGGGTCGCTCGTGGACATCCGCCCGGTCAAGGACACGACGCCGTTCGAAGGCAAGACCATGGAGTTCAAGGTCATCAAGCTCGACCGCAAGCGCAATAACGTGGTGGTATCGCGCCGCGCTGTGCTCGAGGCGAGCCAGGGCGAAGAGCGGCAAAAACTGCTGCAGACCCTGTCCGAGGGCTCGGTCGTAAAGGGCATCGTCAAGAACATCACCGACTACGGCGCGTTCGTCGACCTGGGCGGCATCGACGGCCTGCTGCACATCACCGACCTCGCCTGGCGCCGCGTCAATCATCCGTCCGAGGTGCTCAACGTGGGCGACGAGGTCACGGCCAAGATACTCAAATTCGACCAGGAGAAGAATCGCGTGTCGCTCGGCATGAAGCAACTGGGCGAAGATCCGTGGGTGGGCCTGTCGCGCCGCTACCCGACCAGCACGCGCCTGTTCGGCAAGGTCACCAACCTCACCGACTACGGCGCGTTCGTCGAAGTCGAGCAGGGCATCGAAGGCCTGGTGCACGTGTCCGAGATGGACTGGACCAACAAGAACGTGCATCCGTCCAAGGTGGTGCAGCTCGGCGACGAGGTCGAGGTGATGATCCTCGAGATCGACGAGGAGCGCCGCCGCATCTCGCTCGGCATGAAGCAGTGCATGCCGAACCCGTGGGAAGACTTCGCGCGCGAGTTCAAGAAGGGCGACCGGGTCAAGGGGCAGATCAAATCGATCACCGACTTCGGCGTGTTCATCGGGCTGCCGGGCGGCATCGATGGCCTGGTGCACCTGTCGGACCTGTCCTGGAGCGCTAGCGGCGAAGAGGCGGTGCGCAACTACAAGAAGGGCGACGAAGTCGATGCGGTGGTGCTGGCGATCGACACCGAGCGCGAGCGCATCTCTCTCGGCATCAAGCAACTGGACGGCGATCCCTTCACCAATTACATCGCCACGCATGAGAAGAACAGCGTGGTGCAGGGCACGGTGAAGTCGGTCGATGCCAAGGGCGCGGTGATCGCGCTGGAGGGCGACGTCGAAGGTTACCTGCGCGTCTCCGAAGTGTCGCGCGAGCGCATCGAGGACCTGCAGCACCAACTGAAGCAAGGCGATGCGGTGACGGCGATGATCATCAACATCGACCGCAAGAACCGCTCGATCAACCTCTCCATCAAGGCCAAGGATATGGCCGAGGAACACGATACGATGCAGAAGCTGCAGAGCGAAAGCGCTGCCAGTAGCGGCAGCACCAGTCTCGGAGCCCTGCTGAAAGCGAAGCTGGACAACAAGAACTCTCAGCAATAAAAGGGGCAGGGAGATGACCAAGTCCGAATTGATCGGCAGGCTGGCGGCGCGCTATCCGCAACTGGTTGCCAAGGACGCCGAATTCGCGGTAAAGACCATACTCGATGCCATGATCCTGAGCTTGGTCAAGGGCCAGCGCATCGAAATCCGCGGCTTCGGCAGCTTCGGGCTGAATTATCGTCCGCCGCGCACGGGCAGAAATCCGAAGTCGGGCGACAAGGTCCAGGTGCCGGAGAAGTTCGTGCCGCACTTCAAGGCCGGCAAGGAACTGCGTGAGCGCGTGGATTCGAATTAGCGCGCGAGCGGCGAGCGGAAGCGAGCGGCATCGTTTCGATGCCGCTTGTTTTTTCTGAGGCGAACGAGCCATGCGCGTCCTCGCCTGGACCCTGCGCATCATTTTGTTCCTGGCCTTGTTCCTGTTTGCGCTCAAGAACACCGATACGGTCAGCCTGCGTCTTTATTTCGACCAGGTGTGGCAGGCGCCGCTGATCCTGGTGCTGCTGGTGTTCTTCGCCGCGGGCGCCGCGATGGGCGTGCTCGCCACGCTGGTCACGGTGTTCAGGCAGCGGCGCGACATCGCGCGGCTGCAGCGCGAACTGCGCAGCCGTCCCCGGGACGCTAGCCCGGGGCTCCCCGCCGCCGACGGCGACATCGACTCGCTGCCCGACATCTAGCGCACCGGCATGGAATTCGAATTCTGGTGGCTGCTCGCGTTTCCGCTGTTCTTCGGCCTGGGATGGCTCGCGGCGCGCATCGACATTAAACATCTGGTGTCGGAATCGCGCTCGTTGCCGCGTTCCTATTTCAAGGGGCTCAATTTCCTGCTCAGCGAGCAGCCGGACAAGGCGATCGAGGCCTTCATCGAGGTGGTCAAGGTCGATCCGGAGACGATCGAGCTGCACTTCGCGCTGGGCAGCCTGTTTCGCCGCCGCGGCGAAACCGAGCGCGCCATCCGCATGCACCAGAACCTGCTCGAGCGCGGCGACCTGGGCCAGGAGCAGCGGCTCGCCGCCCTGTTCGAACTGGGGCAGGACTATCTCAAGGCGGGATTGCTCGACCGCGCCGAGGAAGCGTTCGTGAAACTGCGCGACACGCCGCATCGCGGCGCTGCGCTGAAAGCGCTATTGGACATCTATCAGCAGGAAAAAGATTGGGAAAAAACCATAGGCGTGGCAGGCGAACTCGGCGCGGACCTGGGCCAGTCCTGGGGGAAGGAGATCGCGAACTACTACTGCGAGCTCGCGGCGATCGAGATGACCCACTCGCGCACCGAGGCGGCGCTGGCGCGCCTGGAGCAGGCACTAAACTCGAATCGCAAGTGCGCGCGCGCCAACGTGCTGCTCGGAGACATGCGCGCGGCCGCGGGCGATCACGCAGCGGCGATCGAGGCGTGGAAGCGCATCGAGCAGCAAAATCCCGCCTATCTCGCCTTGGTGGCGCAGCGGCTGCTCGACAGCTATCGCGTGCTGGGCAGGCAGGAGGAAGGGCTGACGCTGCTGCGCGGCTTCCTCGCCAGCGCGCCTTCGCTCGACCTGCTCGACGTCGCCTTCCAGTCGACGCTGGAGGCGCAAGGGCCGGAAGCGGCGCACAAACTGGTGCGCGACGAGCTGCGCCGCAACCAGACCCTGCTCGGCCTGGACCGGCTGCTCGACGCCGAGCTGCTGGTGGTCGGGCCCGAACGCCGCGGCGACGTGCAATTGGTGAAGAACCTGGTGCACAGCCACACGCTGCGCCTCGCGCGTTACCGCTGCGAAAACTGCGGCTTCAAGGCGCGCCAGTTCTACTGGCATTGTCCTGCCTGCGGCGGCTGGGAAACCTATCCGCCGCGGCGCACCGAGGAGTTTGATTCGGCCCCATGAGGGGCGGCGGACGATGGGCGATGCATGACGTTTCCGCGTCGCCCGCCGATTATCGAAAACATAGGCAAGGAGCGTAGTTTGAAAATTTCAGTAGTCGGAACCGGATACGTGGGTTTGGTCAGCGGCGCCTGCATGGCGGAAGTCGGCAACGATGTGCTCTGCCTCGACCTGGACGCGAGCAAGATCAAGATCCTCGACGACGGCGGCATTCCGATCTACGAGCCGGGGCTGCAGGAAATGGTCAAGCGCAACCGCAAGGCAGGGCGCCTGGCCTTCACTACCGACATCGAGCAGGCGGTTGCATTCGGCACGGTGCAGTTCATCGCGGTGGGCACGCCCCCGAGCGAGGACGGCTCGGCCGATCTGCAGCACGTGCTCGCCGCGGCGCGCAACATCGGCCGCCACATGCGCGATTACCGCGTGGTGGTGGACAAGTCCACGGTGCCCGTGGGGACGGCGGACAAGGTGCGCGCGGCAATCGCCGAGGAGCTGAAGCAGCGCGGCGCCGACATCGCCTACAGCGTCGTGTCCAACCCGGAATTCCTCAAAGAAGGCGCCGCGGTCGAGGATTTCATGCGCCCCGAGCGCATCGTGGTGGGCAGTAGCGACGAGCGCGCCACGCTGGTCATGCGCAAGCTGTATGCGCCGTTCCAGCGCAACCACGAGCGCGTGATCGTGATGGACGTGCGTTCGGCGGAGTTGACCAAGTACGCCGCCAACGCCATGCTGGCGACGCGCATTTCCTTCATGAACGAGCTCGCCAATCTGGCCGAGCGGCTGGGCGCGGACATCGAGTGCGTGCGCCGCGGCATCGGCGCCGATCCGCGCATCGGCTACCATTTTCTGTACCCGGGAGCGGGATACGGCGGCTCCTGCTTTCCCAAGGACGTGCAGGCGCTGATGCGCACCGCGGGCGAGGCGGGCATGAAGCTGCTCATCCTCGATGCGGTGGAGCGGGCCAACGCCACGCAGAAACAGGTGCTGGCGGCGAAAATCCTGAAGCGCTTCGGCGCCGACCTGAAAGGCCTGAATTTCGCCCTCTGGGGCCTCGCGTTCAAGCCCAATACGGACGACATGCGCGAGGCGTCGAGCCGGGTGCTGGTGGCCGAGCTGCTCGCGCGCGGCGCCGGCGTCACCGCCTACGACCCGGTTGCCATGGATGAGGCGCGGCAGATCTACCAGGCCGAGCGCCGCGTGCGCTTCGCCGAATCTCCGATGGCGGCGCTCGAAGGCGCCGATGCCCTGGCGATCGTCACCGAATGGAAAGAATTCCGCAGCCCCGATTTCCAGCGGGTGAAAGCGATGTTGCGCACCCCGGCCATTTTCGACGGGCGCAATTTGTACGATCCGGTCGAGGTCAGGCGCTACGGTCTGGAGTACTATCCGATCGGAAGGTTGTAAGGCGGTACCATATACGGCGTCTTACATGCCGTCGCATTGCGCTTGCGGCTATTGCGCGCTGCGCGCGCCAACCGTGTTTTCCGCGCGGATGAAAAGCGCATCCGCACAGAAAACACGGTTATAGTTAACACCAAACGCAGCGCGGGGGGTTATACAAGATCGCCGATTGCGCACGGATGTGCTTTTCATCCGTGCGCAATCGGCGATCCGCGCGGACGGTTTTTCGTCCGCGCAAAATCGAAACTGTGCAACAACCGGGACGCGATTTGCGTCGCTACGTATAGAGGCGACACACGAGGCGCGAGTGGATGTGGGACTGAAATTGAAATTGCTGCCGGATTTGTCCAGGGCGCGGCTGCTGGTGGTCGGCGACGTGATGCTGGATCGCTACTGGTTCGGCGAGGTAAGCCGCATCTCGCCGGAGGCGCCGGTGCCGGTAGTCAAGATCGAGCGCATCGAGGAGCGTCCCGGCGGCGCCTCCAACGTCGCGCGCAACGCGACCGCGCTGGGCGCGCGCGTGACGCTGCTGTCGGTGGTCGGCGACGACGAGGCGGGCGCGCGCCTGCGCGAACTGGTCGAGGCCGAGCAGGTCGTCGCCTGCCTGCACCAGGATCCGAGCATTCCCACCACGGTCAAGCTGCGCGTGATCGGCAGGCAGCAACAGTTGCTGCGCATCGATTTCGAGACCCAGCCCAGCCACGATGTGCTGGCGGACAAGTTGGCCGATTTCGAGGTGTTGCTCGCCGGCTGCGACGTGCTGGTGTTGTCCGATTACGCCAAGGGCGGACTCACCCATATCGGAAAAATGATCGAACTCGCGCGCGCCGGCGGCAAGACCATCCTGGTCGATCCCAAGGGGGATGACTATTCGCGCTACCATGGCGCGACCGTGGTCACGCCCAACCGCGCCGAAATGCGCGAAGTGGTGGGACGCTGGGAAAACGAGCAGGATCTCACCCAGCGGGCACAGGCGCTGCGGCGCGAACTCGGCGCGCAGGCGCTGCTGTTGACGCGCAGCGAGGAGGGCATGAGCCTGTACCGGGACAGCGGCGTGCTGCACGAGGCGGCGAAGGCGCGCGAAGTGTTCGATGTGAGCGGCGCGGGCGATACCGTCATCGCGGCGCTTGCGGCGATGCTGGGCAGCGGCGCGGCGCTGCCGCAGGCGATGCACGTGGCCAACTGCGCCGCCGGGATCGTGGTCGGCAAGCTGGGCACTGCCGTGGTCCATCCCGAAGAGCTGCGGGCGGCGCTGGCGCAAGACTAAAGAGGAAAACATGTACTACGTAGTCACCGGCGCGGCCGGGTTCATCGGATCCAATCTGGTCCGCGCGCTGAACGAGCGCGGCGAGACCGACATCATTGCGGTGGACAATCTCACCCGCGCCGACAAGTTTCTCAACCTGTCGGGCCGCGACATCGCCGATTTCATCGATAAGCGCGACTTCGTGGCGCAGCTCTCCGCCGGGGAATTCGAGGGGGCGATCGAGGCGGTGCTGCACCAGGGCGCCTGCTCCGACACCATGGAGACGGACGGGCGCTACATGATGGAGAACAACTACCGCTACTCGGTGGCGCTGCTCGATTACTGCCAGGAAGAGGAGGTGCCGCTGTTGTACGCCTCGTCCGCCTCGGTCTACGGTTCCGGCACGGTGTTCCGCGAATTGCGCGAATGCGAGGCGCCGCTCAACATCTATGGCTATTCCAAGTTCCTGTTCGACCAGGTGGTGCGGCGGCGCCTGCCCGATGCCGAAAGCCAGATCGCGGGCTTTCGCTATTTCAATGTCTACGGGCCGAACGAGGCACACAAGGGGCGCATGGCCTCGGTCGCCTTTCATTTTTTCCACCAGTTCCGCAGCGACAAGCGGGTCAAGCTGTTCCAGGGCCGAGACGGCTACGCCGACGGCGAGCAGAAGCGCGATTTCGTCTCGGTCGAGGACGTGGTCGAGGTGAATATGCATTTTCTCGAGCGGCCGGCGCTGTCGGGAATATTCAACCTCGGCAGCGGCCGCGCGCAGAGCTTCAACGATGTCGCCGTGGCCACGATCAACGCCTGCCTGCGCGCCGAGGGCCAGGCTGCGCTCACGCTGGAGCAAATGCGCGCGAGAAACATGATCGAATACATCGCTTTCCCCGATGCGCTCAAGGGCAAGTACCAGAGCTATACCGAAGCCGACAACGCCTCGCTGCGCCGCGCCGGCTACACGGAGCCTTTCCTGACGGTGGACGAGGGCGTGTCGCGCTATTGCGAGCAACTGCTCGATCGGGAAAGCAGGAGGAGCGAAGAGTGAGGGATTCAAATCCGGGAATGCTTATGCGCAATAACGCCGACACAACACAGACACAACACAATGACATGAAACGAGCCACATACCAGACTATAGAAGATACGATAGGCAATACGCCGCTGGTGCGCCTGAAGCGCATCCCCGGCGCCGCCAACGACAAGAGCGGCAACGTTATCCTGGCCAAGCTCGAGGGCGATAACCCGGCAGGGTCGGTCAAGGACCGCCCAGCGCTGTCGATGGTAGTGCGCGCCGAGCGGCGCGGCGCGATCAAGGCCGGCGACACCCTGATCGAGGCGACCAGCGGCAACACCGGCATCGCGCTCGCCATGGCGGCGGCGATGCGCGGCTACCGCATGGTGCTCGTCATGCCCGAGCACCTGTCGGTGGAGCGGCGCCAGACGATGCGCGCCTTCGGCGCCGAGATCATCCTCACGTCGAAGGCGGGCGGCATGGAAGGCGCGCGCGACCTGGCCGAGAAAATGCGCGACCAGGGCAAGGGCGTGATCCTCGACCAGTTCGCCAATCCGGACAACCCGCTCTCGCATTACGAAGGCACCGGGCCGGAAATCTGGCGCGACACCGCCGGCAAGATCACCCACTTCGTCTCCAGCATGGGCACCACCGGCACCATCATGGGGGTGTCGCGCTTTCTCAAGGAGCAGAACCCGCAAGTCCAGATCGTGGGTTGCCAGCCGACCGAAGGCTCGCAGATTCCGGGCATACGCAAATGGCCCGAGGCTTACCTGCCGCGCATCTACGACGCCGCGCGCGTCGACCGGGTCGAGTCGGTGAGCCAGTCCGATGCAGAGGACATGACGCGGCGCATGGCGCGCGAAGAGGGCATATTCGCCGGCATTTCATCGGGCGGAGCCCTGTGCGTGGCGCTGCGCGTCGCGGCCGAAGTTAACAACGCCGTCATCGTTTCCATCGTCTGCGACCGCGGCGACCGTTATCTTTCCACTGGTGTTTTCCCGGATTGAACCGCTGGATCGGCTGATGGTTCAGACGCAGCGAAACAATTCGATGACTCCAGTCCTCGCCTTCGACATCGAGACCGCGCCCGACTGCGACGGCTTGAGGCGGCTTTACGGCCTCGATCCCGGGCTCACCGACAAGGACGTGGCGGAGATCGCGTTCCAGCGCCGGCGCGTCGCCGCGAACCACGATTTCCTGCAATTGCACCAGCACCGCGTCATCGCCATCGCCTGCGCGCTGCGCGAAGGCGACGGCATTCGCGTCTGGTCGCTGGGCACGCCCGAGGACGGCGAAGCCGAGCTGATCCGGCGTTTTTTCGACGGCATCGAGAAATACACGCCCCAGCTCGTTTCCTGGAACGGCGGCGGGTTCGACCTGCCGGTGCTGCATTACCGCAGCCTGGTGCACGGCATTGCGGCGCCGCGCTACTGGGACCAGGGCGAGGCGCATCTGTACAACGACAGTCGCGAATTCAAGTGGAACAACTACATCAGCCGCTATCACGCGCGCCATCTCGATCTGATGGATCTGCTGGCACTGTACCAGCCGCGCAACAACGTGCCGCTGGACGAGATGGCCAAGCTGATCGGCTTCCCGGGCAAGCTCGGCATGGACGGTGCGCAGGTGTGGGGCGCCTACCTCGCCGGGAAGCTGCGCGAAATCCGCGGCTACTGCGAGACCGACGCGGCCAACACCTATCTGCTGTACCTGCGCTTTCAGTTGCTGCGCGGCGTGTTCGACGCGGCGCAGTACCAGCGCGAGATCGAATTGTTGCGGAGGACGCTCGCCAAGTCCGCCGAAACGCATTGGCGCGAATTCCTGGAAGCCTGGAAGTAATCGATGGCTGTGGTGATCGAATCGCTCGATCGCGAGGGGCGCGGCATCGCCCGCGTCGAGGGCAAGGCGATATTCATCGAAGGCGGCCTGCCCGGGGAGACGGTTTCATACTCCTCCTACCGGCGCAAACCCACCTATGAGCAGGCGACCGCCACTGCCGTGCATCGAGCCAGCGCGGCGCGGGAGCTTCCGCGCTGTCCTCATTTCGGTGTCTGCGGCGGCTGCAGCATGCAGCATCTGGAGCCGCATGCGCAGGTGGCGGCGAAGCAGCGCGTGCTCGAGGACAGCCTGTGGCACATCGGCAAGGTGCGCGCCGAGACGATGCTGCGCGCGATTTACGGCCAGGCCTGGGGCTACCGCCACCGCGCGCGGCTGTCGGTGCGGCTGGTGCCGAAAAAGGGCGGCGTCCTGGTCGGCTTTCACGAGAGGAAAAGCAGCTTCATCGCCGACATGACGAGCTGCGAAGTCCTGCCGCGGCGCATCTCCGACCTTATCGTTCCGCTGCGCAAGCTGATTGCGGAATTGTCCATGCCCGCGCGCCTGCCGCAGATCGAGCTCGCTGTCGGGGAACAGGTCACGGTGCTGGTGCTGCGCATACTCGATCCTCTCAGCCTGCCGGACGAGGACGCGCTGCGGAGCTTCGCCGCGCGGCACGGCATCCAGTTCTGGTTGCAGGCCGCCGGGCCGGATTCGGCCCAGCCCTTCTGGCCGCAGGATGCGCCGCCGCTTTATTACTCCTTGCCCGAGTTCGGCGTGCAAATTCATTTTCGCCCGACTGATTTCACCCAGGTCAATCATGCGGTCAACCGCATCCTGGTGCGGCGCGCCATGGCACTGCTCGACCCACGTCCGGGCGAGCGCATCGCCGACCTGTTCTGCGGCCTGGGCAATTTCAGCCTGCCCATCGCGAGCCGGGGCGCGCAGGTGCTGGGCGTGGAGGGCAGCGCCGAGCTGGTGCGGCGGGCCGAAGACAATGCGTGCAATAACGGGCTCGCCGCGCGCGCGCGCTTTCAGGTCGCCGATTTGTTCGAGGCGGCGAGTTGCGCGGCCTTTGGCGGTAACGACGGCGGCGCCAGCGACGGCGGCTACGACAAGCTTTTCATCGATCCGCCGCGCGACGGCGCGGTCGAAGTGGTGAAAGCGCTCGAGGAGGGCGGGCCGCGGCGCATCGTCTACGTCTCCTGCGATCCGGCGACGCTCTCGCGCGATGCCGAGGTGCTGGTGCATGTCAAGGGCTACCGCCTGGCCGCCGCCGGCGTGATCAACATGTTTCCGCACACCTCGCACGTCGAGTCGATCGCGCTGTTCGAAAAGTAGCCGGCGTCCCGAATATCAACGGGACAAGACGCTTGCATAATCCCCTGGGTAGTCTTTGTTTTTATCAATAACCTTGTTTTCTGCGCGGATGCGCTTTTCATCCGCGCAGAAAACAAGGTTGGCGCGCGGAGCGCGCAATGACCGTTCGACGGCATTGGCGGACGTCGTGGAATACATCGAACTGTGGCCTCGATCTTGTATTAAACCCCCTGACTGTCCTTGTGGGCGCGCAAAACCGCGATTGGTCCACAAAAAAGGGCGGCCGCAGCCGCCCTTTTCGTTGGAAGTCCCGGTTAATCGTTGCTACCGCCGAGACCCAGCAGTTGCAACAAGCTGGAGAACAGGTTGTAGATCGCTACGTACAGGCTGAGCGTAGCCGAGATGTAATTGGTCTCGCCGCCGCGCACCACGGCGTTCACCTGCCACAGGATCATGAGCGAGGAGAACAGCACGAAAGCGCCGATCAGCACCAGGTACAGCATCGGGCTCGCCAGGAACGCGTTGGCCACGACCGCGAGCATGATGATCACCGCGCCTACGGTGAGGAAGTTGCCCATGCCGCTGAAGTCGCGCTTGGTGCTGGAAGCGATACCGGCCATGACGAAGAACACTGCCGCCGTGCCTCCCGCGGCCATCATCACCAGCTCGGTGCCGTTCTTGAAGCCGAGCACCCGGTGCAGCAGCGGTCCGAGCAACAGGCCCAGAAACAGGGTGAAGCCCAGCAGCAGCACCACGCCGAGCGCGCTGTCCTTATTGCGTTCGATGGTATAGATCCAGCCGTAGAATATCCCCAGTATGGCAAACAGTGACAAGATCGGGCTGGTGCGCATGAAGCTCACGTCGATGTTGGTGCCGATGGCCGCGCCGATGACCGTCGGAATCAGGGTCAGCGCCAGCAGCATATAGGTATTGCGCAGCACCCTATGTTGCTGCAGGGCAAAATCCTGGGTTGCGCCGGGCATGCCGGTTTGTACGGTTCTCAGTTCAGGTTGCATAGAGTTCCTCCACTTGGTATCAATACGGCCGTTAGACTAGGTTAAAAGCGAAAAAGTTGCAACTACCGCGGTATGGCGGCAGCCGAGCTTAAATACCTATTGCGAAACGTATTTTGGGGCAGAAGCGCATAATTCAAGCCCGCTGGATGCCCTGGCCCATGACTTTCGTCGTACTTGTAATGCCGGCGCGATGCAGGCAACATGTTCGGCCACGCCATGAGTTTAGCTGCGGTCGCCGGCGATCCAGGAGGGGTGTCATGATCGGCAAACGAGATTGTCGAGCGGATATGCGGCGCACATCCGACGCCCTGCATGATGCGCTGAAGTCGATGCAGGCCCGCCGCCATCGGGCGGCCGCATCCAATCCGGCGCGCAGCCGACCGGCCATAGCCGCGACCGTGCTTCTGCTTGCCCTCGTCCTGCAATGCGTCGAGCCGCGGGCCGAATTGCTGTTCCGTAGCGCGGACGAGATAAACGGCCAGCAGCACCGGTCGGCCCTCAGGAATTACGCCAATCCCTCGGATACCGCCTATCTGCGGGCGCTTGCGGACGGCACGCAGGCCGCGGCGGAGGAAGTGCAGGTTTTTCTCCATGGCTACATCACGTCTGCGGACGTGTACGGCGCAAAGGTGATGGAAAGTCTGCTGAAGCAGGGCAGGCAAAAAATAGCCGGCAACCTTGTGTCGTTTGCCGGCAACGGCGGAGAGGTCGATGCGGCCATGGAGCTGGGGCGCATCCTGCGCAGGCTCGGCGTTTCCACGGTAGTCGCGGAAGGCGATCAGTGCCTGAGTTCCTGCGTGTTCGCTTTTATGGGAGGAGACCGGCGCGCAGTCGCAGGGCGAATAGGGATTCACCGGCCTTATTTTTCTTCGGCGCGCGAAGTCCCGGATCGACGCAGCCATTACCGCCAGTTGCAGAAGCGGCTGCAGGAATATATCGAGGAACTCGACTTCCCGTCTTCGTTTTACGAGGCGGTGATGGCGGTCCCGCCGCAATCGGTGAATATATTGACTCCCTCTGATTTGAAAAAATTCTATTTGGAAGGGATGAGTCCTTCGGCTCAAGACGAGGCGGATGCGGCATCGGCAAGGCGCCTTGGCATTTCGGTAGCGGAATACCTGCAGCGGAAAACAACAGCGAGCAACGTTGCGGCAGACGATCCGGCGAGGCAACAACAAGGCGAATCCGCGACCGGCAACACGGCGGTTGGCCGCGCGGCGGGATCGGGGAAAGCGGGGCAGTAAGTCCCCGGCGCAACTCGCGGCGCATGTGGATCGCCGTCCGCTTCCTTCCGAGCAGACCCCCGCAGCCCGTCGAATAGCCATTTCTGTCCGTCGGCCAGTTTCGGGGTACACCGAGACCAGATGGTAAAATAACGGCCGTGTAACCCGTAGAATTTCAAATCTGGAAGGTTGGCCGAGCGGTTGAAGGCACCGGTCTTGAAAACCGGCAGGGGCGCAAGCTCCTCGCGAGTTCGAATCTCGCACCTTCCGCCAACGCGACGGGCGTACGCCGCGCGTTCGCAAAACCAGCGCATCCGAGCCCGACCTGTGCAATAAATATGCTCCGTACTTGGTCTTGACCCCAAGCCGGGAGGAATTAAAAGACTCGTTACTTGATCACCATTACGCGAATGTGGCGCATACGCGTTTTTTGAGTTGATTAACCGAGAGATATTCTTGAGGGTGTTAAACTTCGGCTAACGCGCAAGCGGGCTCCGACATAATTGCCGCTCGCGATTTGCCGTATTCGATTACTTTTCCATCGTTCTTGTCTTGCGGGATTCGGACATGCCTTTGATTCGCCCCTTCGCCGGCCTGCGCCCGGCCGCCGGCCGCGCCGCGGAAGTCATCGCGCCGCCCTATGATGTGCTGTCCACTGATGAAGCGCGCGCGCGCGCGGAGGGCAAGCCATGGAGCTTTCTGCATATATCCAAGCCGGAGATCGATCTGCCGGTCGGGACCGATCCCTACTCATCCGCCGTATACGCCAAGGCGGCGGAAAATCTGCGGCACATGCTGAGTTCAGGCGTGCTCGTGCGGGAAGCCGCGCCCTGTTATTACGTTTATCGATTAACCATGGGCACGCACGTGCAGACCGGACTGGTCGCCGCCGCGTCGATTGCCGCCTACGACGTTAACCGCGTACGCAAACACGAATTGACGCAGCCGGACAAGGAAAACGACCGCGTGCGCCAGATCGACGCACTGAACGCCCAGACCGGCCCGGTAATGGCAGCGTATCCCGCCGCGCCCGAAGTCGATGACCTACTTGCCCGCGCCTCGGCGGGTGCTGCGGAGTCCGACACCACCGCCGACGACGGCATTCGCCACGCGCTGTGGTTGATACGCGATGCGACGACCCAAGAACGCCTGACGCGGCTATTCGATGCCATGCCCGCCATTTATATCGCCGACGGGCACCACCGCTCGGCCGCGGCATCGCGCGTGGCCGCGGCGCGCCGGAAAGCGGGCACAGGCAATTCCGGAGAAGATAACTGCAATTACTTTCTGACGGTTATTTTCCCGCATCATCAGATGCAGATACTGGATTACAACCGCGTGGTGGCGGACTTGAATGGCATGAGCGCCAACGCCTTTCTCACGCAAGTGCGGAACAATTTCTCCGTGCAAAAATCCGCGGTCGCGGTGAAGCCATCCCAACCCGCCGAGTTCGGGCTTTACTTGGCGGGACAATGGTATCGCCTGGTAATCCGCGGCGAGTTCATCCCGGCCGACGATCCCGTCGCCCGTCTGGACGTGAGCCTGCTGTCCGATCACTTGCTGGCGCCCATACTGGGCATCAAGGATTTACGCGGCGACAAGCGCATACAGTTTGTCGGCGGCATACGCGGCCTGGCGGAGCTGGAGAAGCGCGTAAATAGCGGCGAGATGGCGGCAGCTTTCGCGTTGTGCCCGACGCGCATGGAGGATCTGATGGCGGTTGCCGAAGCCGGTGCGGTCATGCCGACGAAATCAACCTGGTTCGAACCCAAGCTGGCGGATGGATTGGTCTCGCACCTGCTGGATTGAGTTCGCGCTTCATACCATCGCGATTCGCCGGCCTCAACCGGACTTCTTCGGATGTGCTGATGGTGGGCGATACTGGGATCGAACCAGTGACCCCTCCCGTGTGAGTGGAGTGCTCTACCGCTGAGCTAACCGCCCGGCCGAGTGCGGATTTAATCACATACGCACTCTCCCGGTCAATTCGAGAGCCCGCATAATCCAGTAAAATGCCTTGTTTCCGCAGCCGGCCTCCGCATGATACGCACCCGTTTCGCTCCCAGTCCCACCGGTTATCTGCATGTCGGCGGCGCGCGCACCGCGCTTTTCTCCTGGGCCTACGCGCGCAAGCACGGCGGCAAGTTCGTCCTGCGCATCGAGGACACCGACCTGGAGCGCTCGACCGAAACGTCGGTGAACGCGATCATCGAGGGCATGAAGTGGCTCGGGCTGGATTGGGACGAGGGGCCGTACCGGCAGATGCAGCGCCTAGCGCGCTACCGCGAAGTGGCGGAGCAACTGCTGCGCGCGGACCGGGCCTACTGGTGCTACGCCAGCAAGGAGGAACTCGAGCACATGCGCGAGCAACAGCGCGCGCGGGGGGCGAAGCCGCGCTATGACGGGCGCTGGCGTCCGGAGAACGCGAAACGCGCCGGGCTGACGCCGCCGGCAGGGGTCAAACCGGTGTTGCGTTTTCGCAATCCCGACGAGGGCACGGTCACCTTCATCGACCTGGTGAAAGGACCGGTCACCGTCGCCAACGGCGAAATCGACGATCTGGTGATACTGCGCGCCGACGGCGTCCCCACCTACAATTTCGGCGTGGTGGTGGACGACCTGGACATGGATATCACCCACGTCATCCGCGGTGATGATCACGTCAACAACACGCCGCGCCAGGTGAACATGTTCCAGGCGCTGGGCGCGCCGCTGCCGCAGTTCGCGCATGCGCCCATGATCCTCGGCGCGGACGGCGAGCGCCTGTCCAAGCGCCACGGCGCGGTCTCGGTGATGCAGTACCCGGAGGACGGCTATCTGCCCGAGGCGCTGTTCAACTACCTCGCGCGCTTAGGCTGGAGCCACGGCGATGCGGAGAAGTTCGCACGCGAGCAGTTCGTCGAATGGTTCGACCTGGCGCATGTGAGCAGGTCGACCGCCCAGTTCGACGCCGCCAAGCTGGCGTGGCTCAACCACGAGTACATCAAGGAAGCGGATCCCGGGCGCCTCGCCGCATTGGTGGCGCCGCGCATCGAGCGCGACGGCGGCAAGCTGGCCGATGGCCCGGCGCTCGCCGAAGCGGTGAAGCTGCTCAAGGATCGCGCCACCACGCTCGAGCACATGGCCGAGTCGGCGATGATGTTCTACAAGCGCATAGAACCGAGCAAGGCGCTCATCGCCGAGCACCTCACGCCGGAGGTCATGCCGGCGGTGCGCGAGCTGGCGGGCAGCCTGGAGCGCGTCGAATGGCAGCGGCCGAAGCTCGCCGAGGCGGTCAAGGCGGTGGTCGGGAAATTCGGCCACAAAATGCCCAAAATCGCGATGCCGCTGCGGGTAATGCTTCTCGGCCGGACGCAGACGCCGTCGATCGACGCGGTGCTGGAACTGCTCGGGCGCGACACCGTGCTGGCGCGGCTGCAACCCTATCTTGTGGAAAGCTAATCCGCCTTTACAGCGGAGGGCGCAAACCGGTATAATTCGCGCCTTTCGTGGGGGTATAGCTCAGCTGGGAGAGCGCTTGCATGGCATGCAAGAGGTCAGCGGTTCGATCCCGCTTACCTCCACCACACCGACCAGCCCCATCTGGTCATCAGCAAGCCCTTTAGTCCCCATCGTCTAGAGGCCTAGGACATCACCCTTTCACGGTGAGTACGGGGGTTCGAATCCCCCTGGGGACGCCACGATTTTAGAGATGTTATGTAAAATTCTATTTTCACTGCGCGTTTAAGTGGTAAGCGTAACATGTTGAGGCGCCCCCACATCTACGCAGACAGAAACGACGCCGCCCATCAGGTTACCAACGGAGCCAAGCGAAGGAGTACTTCGTCAATGATGGAGTCTGGCGCCATCTCAATTCGCTTGGCACCGCGCTCCCGCAGAGCAACCGTTCGCGGCTGGTTACAGATGATCACTCCCGTTGTTCGGGTCCCGGCCCCCATAAGCGTTACCGCAAATCCCTGGCTTCGCGCCAGCGTAATTCCGCTATTGATTGGGAGCACGATCGCCAAGTTGTCGTCGGCGGGGGAAAGCACAAACACGAACCGCCTTCCCGCCTGCTCTTTACCTCGGGTCGGATTGAGGTCCATGTGAAAAATCTCGCCACGGCGTGGCAACTTTACCGCCACGATCACGGCTCCTCACTGGGCAAGCTGGAAAACTCGAGCCACTCACGATCGTGCGGGAACTTCAGCAAGCGATGCTCAGCCAGCAGTTTTTCGAACGTGAATTTGCGTGCCCGCGCCACCTGGCGCAGCGCGAGCATAAGCACCGTCTGGTCACCGTCTTCGATAGCGGCTTCCAGGTAGGCAGCCGCCTGTTTCCGGTCTTTCAGGCTCTCGATCAGCCAGTCCTCGTAAGGCAGGCTAGGTGCGACTGCGCGGGATTTGCGTCGCACGGGCTTTGCAGTCTTCGAAATAGTTTTTAGCATGTTCGATGTCCTTTTGCTGCGTCTCTCAGGCCGCCTTCTTCACGAGCAGCCGCGCGCTCAACCCCGCGCGCGTCGCGATATTGACCAGCGCGTCGAGGCTGAACAGTCCGATCTTTCCCTTGAGTAACGCATTGAGGCGCGGTGCCGTCAGGCCAAGAACATCGGCCATAGCCGCTTGAGGCACGCCGCTTTTCTGACAGCAATCCTCGATGCGCATCATCAGCGCTGCGCGCAGTTTCAGGTTCTCGGCTTCGTCCTTGTCGAATCCGATGTCGGCAAAGATATTGCCGGAGCTGCGGGTGATCTTCAGTTTCTTGCTCATCGCTGTTTTCTCTCCTGTACTAATATATCCATTTTGATAAGTCAGCGGGAAACTCTTACGAGGTGGGGGCTGCTTTGCAGCGCCCGAGAAGGCCGGCAGCGCGGGCCCCGTGCCCCGCCGGATATTCAGGTCAGAATATTTCAGATGATCCCGGTCATTCCGGCAATCGCGCCGGCCAGGATCAGCCACACCGGGTTGAGCCTGGTGCGCAGCATCAGCGCGACCGTCAGCAGCGTCAGCACGCCGGCAGGCCAGTCGTGATCGCTTGAGCGCGCCAGGATCCAGCCGCTGGACAGCGTCAGCCCGATGGCAATGGGGCCTAATCCGCCGCGAATGGCGCGGCCCAGCGGTGTATCTGGATTGCGCGCGTTCAGGCGCGTGACCCCCATGGTCAGCAGGATGGGCGGGCCGACGATCGCCAGCGTGGCGGCGATCGCGCCGGCCCAGCCGGCAAGCTGCCAGCCAAGCAGCGTCACGAACATCATATTCGGGCCGGGGGCCGCCTGAGCAAGCGCGTAGGCATCGGCGAACTGCTTGCCGCTCATCCAATGGTTGACTTCGACCACATAGCGCTGCATGTCCGGCAGGATCGCGCTGACGCCGCCGATCGCCATCAACGACAGCAGGGCGAAATGCAGCGCCAACGCGGGCAGATCGAGGCGGTCCATCAATTCTGCTCGCGCCAGGCCGCGGCGATGGCGAATGGGGCCAATGCGCCAACGACGGCGAGCAAAGGCCAGCGTAGCGCGCCGACGCCCGCCAACGCCAGTGCCGTGAACAGCCACGGGCGCCAGTGCCGCTTCAGGCTGCCGCTCATTTTCAGTCCGGTCGCGAGCACTAGGCCCGCCGCCACCGCCGACATGCCGGACAGCGCCTGCTGCACCAGCGGCAGTGCGCCATAAGTCTGGTACGCGAGGCCGGCCGCGATCATGAGCAGGAAAGGGCCGGCCACCAGCCCGGCGAAGGCCGCCGCCGCCCCGGTATAGCCGGCGAAGCGGTAGCCGATCATCACTGCCATGTTGCCGATGTTCGGCCCCGGCAGCAATTGTCCGAGCGCGAGCGCGTCCAAGAATTCGCGCTGCGTGAGCCAGCCTTTCCTCTCGACCAGGGTGCGGTGTGCCCACGGCAGCACGCCGCCAAAACCGGACATTGCCAATTGCGAAAAGGCAAGGAACAGATCGAGCGGACCGATTTTGGGTGCGTCGGTATCTGCGATGGGCGGCTGGGGCAGCGGCATGGTCGGGTCGGTAGTGAGTACGATGCGCCCGCATTATCGCAGCCCGCAGGTCTCGAGCCAACCGGCGATAGGAAATCTTTAAAAAATCGGGATTTCCGGATATGCCTGATAGAAAGTCGATTCGTCCGCGCTAGGGTTCATACCTATACCCATCGTTCAGGACGCTGTCTACCACTGGCTTACACAAACCTGATCGTTTACGGCCGATCGTCGTCCGCAGCCGCGCAGCCACGGCCGGAGCAGGGCATAATATCGCGGTTCACCTGCGACCCAGGCAACAATGAACCTGCCCAAGATCCGCATCGACCGCCAATCCGACACCTTATTGCAGCAGCGCGGCGCTATGCCCGCGCTGATCGAGCGGCTGTGGGTGGCGGCGCCGACGAGATCATGCTCGGCATCATCTCGAAGTACATGGGCATTCTGCCAAGAAAGGACTAGGCCATGACCAAGCTGCGCAGGTTGCGCCAGGGCGGTTTTCTGTTTCTGACCCTGGACGATGCGCCTACGCGCAACGCGCTCAGCCCGGAGATGGTGGAGGAACTGAAGGCCGCCGTGGCGGCTGCTGCTGCGGACGCCACGCTGCGCGCAGTGGTGCTGCGCGGGGCCCATGGTTTCTTCTGCGCCGGCGGCAGCATGGGCAATTTCCAGGAGCGGCTGAAGCTCGAGCAAACGCAAACCGGCGCCGATCCGATCGCTGCGCGCAATCGGACCTTCGGCGACTTCATGATCGCGCTCGCGCGCCTGCCCAAAGTGCTGGTGGCGGTAGTCGAGGGCGCTGCCATGGGCGGCGGCTTCGGCCTCGCCTGCGCCGCGGATATCATGCTCGCGCGCCGCGACGCAAAATTCGCGCTCAGCGAAACCACGCTCGGCCTGGTACCGGCCCAGATTGCGCCCTTTGTCGTCGCGCGCATCGGCCAGGCGCGGGCGCGCCGGCTGGCGCTGTCGGGCGAGCGCATCGACGGAGTAGAGGCTGAGCGCATCGGTCTGGCGGATTTTGTTGCCGATGACGCGACTGCCCTGGAAGCCAGGCTGCTGGCCGTTCTCCAGGGTATCGCCCGCTGCGCACCGGGTGCCAATGCGGCCACCAAGGCGCTGCTGCGGGAATGCGCCGAAGTGGATCTTGGGCCCATTCTCGATCGCGCCGCGCGCTCGTTTGCGCGCCAGTTGCGCAGCGAAGGCGCGGAGGGCGTGGCCGCGTTCCGCGACAAGCGCGACGCGGCCTGGGTGGAGAAGGTGGAACATTTGCCCAAGGACCAGACATGAGCGACAAGATCGTCGTCGCCGATCGCGGCTATGATGAATAGGGGGGCATTGGCCAGCGGGGCATTCGACCGGCTCGGATTCCCGGTTGCGGACGGTGGTTTTCCCGAGGAGCTTGCGGCACTCGCGCTGCGGTAAACGTTCTGGGGTTCGATTTGATGGCACCTTTTGCACCGCGCTTGGCCCTTGGCCGGATTGGGCGAGGGATGCTGGTCGCGCTGGCGCTCTGCGCGCTCGCGGCCGGTGGGGACGCGGGACGGGCATTCGCGCAGGCCGCGGCACCCCGGGTTCCCGACGTACCCTACGACCCTACGCCGCACAACGTGGTGGCGCAGATGCTGCACTTCGCCCCGGTGCGCAACGGCGACGTGGTCTTCGACCTCGGCTGCGGGGACGGGCGCATCGTGATCGCGGCGGCAAAGGAAAAAGGGGCACGCGGCGTGTGCGTCGATATCGATCCAGAGCGCATGCGCGAGGCCCGGGCCAACGCCGCAGCCGCGGGAGTGCTCGATCGCATCCGTTTTCTCGATCAGGATCTGTTCGCGACCGATATCGGTGAGGCGACGCTCGTGGTGCTCTTCCTCTGGCCGGAGGTGAATCTGAAACTGCGCCCCAAGCTCTGGCGGGAGTTGCGCCGGGGCACGCGCGTCGTGTCGTACGTGCACCACATGGGTGACTGGAAGCCGCAGCGGACCATGACGGTGCAAGGCCGCTTGGGCGAGCGCCAGTTGTACCTGTGGACGATCGCATCGCCGCAAGGCAAGTAGTGCTGGAGGCCGGTGAATCGAGGGCTCGCCTTGGGGGCCGGGTTCGATTTTGGCGCAGATCGAGGCGCGGCCATGCTAGGCTCTATGTCGATCACATGCAGCAGGCAAACCTCGGCGTCGATTTCGATTTCCTGGTCGGCGCCGGCGGTCCGGACGTTCGCAGGGAATCACACTGAAAGGAACGACCATGTCTCAGCCAATCATGCTCTACGCAGCGCTCAGCGCACTTTTTCTGGTCTGGCTTTCGGCCCGCGTGATCCAGGGACGCGTTGTGTTCAAGGTCGATATCGGCGACGGCGGCAACGAAGAAATGCAACGGCGCATTCGCGTTCAGGCGAACTTCATCGAATACGTGCCGTTGGCGCTGATCCTGATGCTGTTCGTGCAGCAAGCGGGATTCAGCACCTGGATCGTTCACCTCCTGGGCGTCACGCTGATCCTCGCCCGGGTGCTGCACGCAATGGGCCTCGGCCGCTTCAGCGGCGTCAGCAAAGGCCGATTCATCGGTGCGACCGCAACCTTCGTCGTCCTGCTGGTTGGCGCCGTGCTGTCGTTGCTGGGCGCCTTCGGCGTCCGCTTTTGAATCGCCCCGCAATTCGTCCATGTCGCTGCGGATTCTGTTTCCCGTGTAGATTGCCCAGTAGTTAATCAATGATCCCGTTCTAAATCCCAGTCAAGGCTTGGTCACGATCGCATCTCCGGGCAGGTGGCAACGACCGACTGTTTTGTTCTTCCCGCGGAAGAGTGGCGCGGGCCCGGCCTATTTCGCCGGCCGCCCGCCCTTTCTGCCGTTCTCCCGTGCGGCCGCTGCCTTGGCTGTAGAAGTGGCCGCTCCGCCGTGACGCGCTATCTCGCGCATCCAGTGGCGCGTGCCGAAGACACCGACCACCAGGCCGGGCACGCTGAGATCCACGTCGAGCGACGCCCAGTGCAGGCCGGCGCCGGCCGGTGTGACCTCCACCGCGGCGAGATCGGCTTTGTGCGCGCCGCTCAGGCCCTGGGCCAGCCGGGGCGGGAACGCGAATATGCATCCGTTGGTGAGCTCGACCACGATGCGGTCGTTCTTCGCGTCGTAGCGCGCCTTGCGCGCGCGCGGCTCAGCGGCCGTCGCCCGGCGGCCGGCCTTCGACGCGCGGTCGAAATTTCTCGCAATCTCGTGGTCAATCCAGTTTGCCGTCGCCATGCAATGACTCCCATTTTTCCATGAGCAGGTAGGCGGATTCATCGATCGCCGCCAGCGCGGCGGCGACTTCCTTCGCGCTCATTCTGCTCGACTTCATCGACAGCCACCCCATCGGTCCCCTGGATACCCTCATCGCCGCCCATGCCGTCAGCCTTGGCGTACCGTTGGTTACGCACAACCTCAGGGAATTTTCCAGAGTGCCGGGGCTGAAGGCGGAAAACTGGGCGGGGGAGTGACCGCCTGCAAAATCGTTTGAGAAAAAAATATTCGAACCCTTTGATTTCTTGTCAAGTGTATGCGTCGGTCGATTTACCAGCGTCATGACAACGCTTGCATGACCATCTTAGGATTATGTTGTATGACGTTGAGCAAAACCAACGCAGGCCCTTGAGGCTTTCGGTCACCGCGCTCCCAATGCCGCAAGGTCGCCACCGACACGCCAAAGCGTGCGGCAAATTGTTCTTGGGTCATGCCGATGCGTTGACGCAACGCGGCAACGTCGACGCGTTTGGGTGTGTAAACCTTTACGCCCTTTGATTTGCCCGCGGCGTGAGCAATAGCTTCCGTCAGTCCGCGTTTGATGCTGTCGTATGTAGTGCCCATGTCTTTAGTCCTTTCGCCAAACGTCGATGAGAGTCTCAACCAGGTTGTCTAACTCTTTGCGTTCGGTCTTCGTCAAATTGTCCTGTTGGTTTTTGGCGAACAGGGTGATTAGATAGAGCGGCATTTCTTCGTTGAAAAAGTAGTAGATCACTCTACCATTGTTCTCGGCGATCAGAATGCGGATCGGCTCTGTCTTGTCGTCGAGGTTCAATGAGTAAATCCTGGCCTCGATTGCGGCGACGGCGGCTGACACGGCAGCCCTCAGTTGGCTAGCCCGAATGGATGAGGCGATTCATCCGCGTATTCGCCGCACGGCATCTCGCGAGTTCGATCAACCCCGGGGCGGCGCGCAGCAGTGTCACGGTGCGCGCGATAGGTTGCCAAATTCAGCACGCCAGATAACCTGCAAGCCAAATGGCGCGCCGGTCTCCGCTTTCTATTGTTCATAAATTATGCGTCAGTGGTCCAAAGTCTACGCCATTTCAATGGCGTAGTCTGATGTCGCGCTTCTGCGAGGACTTGTCGCCGCCCAAGTGAAGCAGATAGACCACCTCTGCGCGCCCGCTGGACGCGGGGTTTGGCGTCCGCGTGCTACTCGCCTCGTTGGCTGAGCCGTTCATGCTCTGCCAGGAGAAACGACAAGTAGCTTCGGATGAGATTGCAGAATAGTCGCGCCTCATTCGGCCCAAGCTCAACACCGTTGTTTAGGTCAAGGCCATGTCTTACGCCACCGCCCGAAGGTGAAGAAAGAAACCCGTGAATTGCAGTTACCCATTCGAGAACGCGGTCAAGGGTGGTGCCCGCGCGCTTTGCTCGTAGATCCCGGACGATCTGGTTGAAGTACTTGCCTTGGACAGAACCGGACTCGGTTTCCATGCCGCGAAACGCCGTGGTTACAGTCTCTAGCAACCACAAGATTTCTTGAACTGCCTCGCGGCTTCGACCTTCGCGGAGGAGCTGTTCGGACCGGTTCAACGAAGCCTGGAAGATCTCAATCGCCTTTTCGGCGAGGGTCGACGGCCGCTCGGGGACCGGTATGATAGGCGCTTCGCGCTCACGGAGTAGCAGTTCAGGAGGGCGAATCTCGTATCCGATTTCGTGCTTTGCCAGAATCGCATTGATCATATTGGTATCAGGCACGAACCAATCGGGATCGCGATCTCGAAGTTCCTCACAGGCATCGAAGAACGCCTCTATGAAAACCGGCGCGTTGTCTGCCGCGCTACGCATGTAGCTGGTGAGATCTGTCTCAGCCCAACTTTCGCTAGAACTGCGGACATGCGTAGTCCCGATCGCCGCGCAAAAGTGCCCCTTGAAGTGTTCTAGAACGTCCTGCCGCCTGCCTTGAGTTGCTACCTTCGACACCATTCCAATGAACGCATCGACGGCGCTGGCAGGAATGGCGCTGTTTTGAAAGTGGCCGTCCTCCGGAGGGGTAAATCGCCAGGCGCCGTTAAACCTCAAAACCACTCGTGGCCTCTTGTCGGAGACGCCGAGCGTTCGCATTGAGCGGCGCGAGCTAGCAAGTGAGGTGCCGCTGGCGAGCGGCCGTCGTAGAACGCGTGGCAGCGCGGCAACATGCATTCTGGCGGAATGAACATAGTCACGCGCGACTATTCCGGCGACAGTTTTGGAATGAGGCGAGAGCATGTTGGCCCAGCAGCTAGTTCCGCTTGCGTGTACCGACTTGATGTCGCCAAGTGGATTGGGAAGCAAGTAGTACCAAGGCCAAACTCTACCGTGTAATCGCCGGGCAAAATACTTGTCTCAAGTGTACCGATCTCCTTCTGAACCAAATGCCCGTCGTCGTCACCGAGCCAAATATCCGTGGCCGGGGAGCCCGCGACGATAACCAGCTCGTAGTACACGGGCTCGACTTCCGCTTTCGACATTAGCACCTCTCCCCGCCAGTGTTCACGCCCAACGTGTAATCATTTGCTTAAAAGCAAATAAGTCCAGCGCCTCATGCATCTTCCGCCAATAAGCTGGTCGGAGGGAAAATAATCTACTCCTGACTTGCCGCAACTTCGGCCAGCTTGAGTGCCTTGATTCGTGGCACGAACGCCTTGCGGAATTTCCCATCGAAATCTACCAGCCAGTCGCAGTACTCCGGCCACGCGTCACGATTCGACAAATCCACTTTTCTGAACAATCCAATTATTTTGTCGCGCTTCTCCGGAGTCGGATTCCAAACCAGTTTCTCGCCGATTTCCTGTTCGATCGCGACCTTATCCTTCTCCAACTGAGCGAGCGCAGCTTCCGCAATCCGGTTGCCGACATACACCCGTACTCCAATCCGGCTAGCGTAGGTATCGAGAATGTTGGACAGAAATATATTTGCCCGGCCGAGCGCCACATCAAACCAGTACTGCGGGCGTGCAGTCTGAGCTGACGGGATAACCTTTTTTTCCAGCAGTCGATGCCGGAACATTTTCCAGAATTCCAACTGCATCTGCTGAGTTTCCGTCAACGATCCCGATGATTTCGCGGCAGTTGCTGCTCGAACAACTTGATTGGGCTGACTGATGACGTTGAAGCGTATCGCCGGCGGCGAATCGTCGATCTGCAGAACCTCGAGTTGTACGGCATATAACGAAAGCGAGTCGTTGGTCCGTTCGTTAAGCCATTCAACCGTTTTGCGATGTTCCTCGGTGAATTGCTCTGCGATCCACACCACTGCAGACACGCCAAGGGTCGCGCCATAGGTCAGTAATTTACCTAAGTGATCGTGATTAGTTTTGCCGAACTGGTTCTCGATCACCACGTACTCACCGGATGCGTCTTTCGCCAGGATGTCGGCGACATAGGGTCCGACTGGGACCTCAATCCGGTCCAGTTGCAAGTCCATACCGATGGCGTCCGACAATGCGGACAAGTGGCTTTCCTCGGCCAGCCATGGCGTGAAGTCATGCTCCTCGTGGTTCCAGACCGATTTCAATTTTAGGTTCTTTAGTTGTCCAAGCTTCAAGGTCATTTTTCTATCCCCAATTTCAAATCTGCTGACGCAGCGCGACAAACTGATTGCTCGACCCCTCCGACCGCAGCGTCGGCGCGAACACCGGCCACGCAGACAGTGTCCTGCAATACTTGCTGGCCGGCAAGTTTGCCGAATCGAGCTGGAGCAGTCATCCAAGCCTTAGTGCAAGCTTGCTCCGTCCGCGGTATCATTACCCGTTAAGACGGACACCTATAGGTAGTATGGACGAGCTTTATGGCAACCAAATCTAGGGCTTACAACGCCGAGGACATCGAGATCCTGGAGGATCTGTCGCCGATTCTGCACCGGCCGGGAATGTACACCGACCCCTCCAACCCGAACCATGCGCTGGTGGAGGTGATCGACAATTCCTCGGACGAGGGCCTGGCGGGCTTCGCCAAAAACATCTCGGTGGTGTTGTACGAAGACGGCTCGGCCGAAGTCGCCGACGACGGCCGCGGCATCCCGGTCGACATCCATCCGAAGAAGAAAGTCCCGGCGGTGCAGGTGATTTTCACCACCTTGCATTCGGGCGGCAAGTTCAGGAAGACCGACAAGGACGCCGTCTATCGCATCGCCGGCGGCCTGCACGGCGTGGGCATCTGCGTCACCAACGCGCTCGCGACCCGCCTCGAAGTCGAAGTCAGGCGCGACGGCGCCGCGCACCGGCTGGTGTTCGCCGACAACGGCAAGGTGAAAGAGCCGCTGAAGAAAATCGGCCCGGCCGCGGCGCGCGAGAGCGGCACGCGCATCCGTTTCTGGCCCGATCCCAACTATTTCGATACACCCAAGATCGTCACCGCCGACATTGCGGCGCTGCTGCGCGCCAAGGCAATGCTCCTGCCGGGGGTGCGCTTCACCCTCGGCGTGGAGAAGAACGGCAAAATCGAGCACAGCGAATGGCACTTCCCTGAGGGCATCAGGGGTTATTTCGCCAGCGCGGTGGCCGAGCTGGAGCCGGTGGCCGAGACTTTTTTCGGTGAGCGCTACATCGCCGCGCAATCGGAGTCGGACAGTTTTGCCGAAGGCGAGGGCGCGCTGTGGGCGATGGCCTGGACCCCGGAGGGGGAGGTGGTGGCAGAATCCTACGTCAACATGATCCCCACGCGCCTCGGCGGCACCCACGTCGCCGGCTTGCGCGAGGGTGTGTACAACGCCATCCGCAATTTCATCGACCTGCACGCGATGGGCCAGCGCGGCATCAAGATCGTGCCCGAAGACGTGTGGTCGCGCGCCTCCTACGTGCTGTCGGTGAAAATGCTCGATCCGCAGTTCAAGGGCCAGGTGAAGAACGAGCTGATCTCGCGCGATGGGGTCAAGCTCATGGCGCAGATGGTGCGCGACCCATTCGAGCTCTGGCTCAACCAGCATGTGGACGAAGGCAAGCGCATCGCCGAGCTGGTGATGCGCCAGGCGATGACGCGCACACGCGCTGCGCAGAAAGTGGAGCGGCGCAAGAGCTCGGGCGTGGCGGTGCTGCCGGGCAAGCTCACCGACTGCGCCTCCGACGACCCGGAGCGGAACGAACTGTTCATCGTCGAGGGCGATTCTGCCGGCGGCTCGGCCAAGCAGGCGCGCGACAAGGAGTTCCAGGCGGTGCTGCCACTGAAGGGCAAACCCAAGAACACCTGGCAGGATTCGCCCGACACCCTGTATTCGAACAAGGAAATCGAAGCGATCGCCCTCGCGATCGGCATCGATCATCACCAGCGCGGCGACGCGGTCGATATGACGCGGCTGCGCTATCGCAAAATCATCATTCTCGCCGATGCCGATGTTGACGGCGCGCACATCCAAGTGTTGCTGCTGACGCTGTTCTTCCGCCATTTTCCGCGGCTGATCGAAATCGGCAGCGTGTACGTGGCGCAACCGCCGCTCTATCGCATCGACGTGCCCTCGATGGGCAAGGGCAAGCCGGCGCGCAAGCTCTATGCGCTGGACCAGCAGGAGCTTGCGGCGATCGAGGAGAAGCTCCAGGACGAGGGCATGGAAGAGGGCAAGTGGGCGGTGAGCCGCTTCAAGGGCCTGGGCGAAATGAGCCCGGAGCAGTTGTGGGAGACCACGCTCAACCCGGACACGCGGCGCATGCTGGCGGTGCAGGCCGAAGACGCGGCGCTGGCCGCCGACCGTTCCGTGTTCAATATGATGATGGGCAAGGAAAATGCGTCGCAGCGGCGCGAGTGGATGGAGACTTACGGCAACCTCGTGGACGCGGACATCAGCTAGGAACGATACGCATGGGAAATCAGAACGATCTATTTGAAGGTCTGGCCGCCACTGCGGCGGAGAATGCGTTGAAGCCGGCGACCCCGGCGGGCGGCAGCCCCGCGCCCGATAAGAACGCCGACGCCGGTAGCACGGTGCCACTGACCACGAAGAACGGCAATGCCGGCGGCGGTGGCGGCGAGCCGCCCGACTTCGCGCCGCTGTCGGGTGAATTCGGCGATACCCTGCCGCTGGCGAAATACGCGGCGCTGCAATATCTGCAATACGCGGTGAGCACGGTCAAGGACCGCGCGCTGCCGCGCGTCGCCGACGGGCAGAAGCCGGTGCAGGCGCGCATCCTCTACGCGATGTGGGAGATGAACGGGCGCGCCGGCACGCCGCGCAAGAAGTCCGCGCGCGTGGTCGGCGATGTGCTGGGCAAGTTCCATCCGCACGGCGATGCCTCGGTCTACGACGCGATGGTGCGCATTGCGCAGAATTTCAGCCTGCGCTATCCGCTGGTGGACGGCGAGGGCAACTTCGGCTCGCGCGACGGCGACGAGCCGGCGGCGATGCGCTACACCGAGGCGCGCCTGACCAAATTCGCCGAGGTGCTGCTCTCCGAACTCGACAGCGGCACGGTGGATTTCGCGCCCAACTACGACGGCAGCATGGTCGAGCCGCAACTGTTGCCGGCGCGCCTGCCGGTGGTGCTGCTGAACGGGGCGTCTGGCATCGCCGTGGGCATGGCCACCGAAATTCCCAGCCACAACCTCGCCGAAGTGGCGAACGCCGCGATTGCGCTCGTCCGCGAGCCCGAGCTTACGCTCGCCGGGGTGATGAAATACATCAAGGGCCCGGACTTCCCCGGCGGCGGCCAGATCATCACGCCGCGCGCCGAGATGCGCGAGGCCTATGCCAACGGGCGCGGTTCGGTGCGGGTGCGCGCGCGCTGGACCATCGAGCGGCTCGCGCGCGGGCAATGGCAGGTGGCGGTGCACGAGTTGCCGCCGGGCGCTTCGTCGCGGAAAGTCCTTGAGGAAATCGAGGCCATCACCAATCCCCAGTCCAGGCCGGGCAAGAAATCGCTCAGCCCAGAGCAGCAGCGCGAAAAGCAGTTGATGCTGTCCATGCTCGATCGCGCGCGCGACGAGTCCGACCGCAGTCACCCGGTGCGACTGGTGTTCGAGCCCAAGTCTTCGCGCCAGGACGAGGACGAGTTCATCAATCTCCTGCTCGCCAAGACCAGCATGGAGACCAACGCCTCGATCAATCTGGTGATGGTGGGCCTCGACGGGCGACCTACGGGCAAGAACCTGAAGAATATCCTCGCCGAATGGCTGGAATTCCGCTTCGCCACGGTGACGCGGCGCTCGAGATTCCGCCTGGACAAGGTGCTCGACCGCATCCACGTGCTCGAAGGGCGGCTGCTGGTGCTGCTCAATGTGGACAAGGTGATCAAGCTCATCCGCAATTCGGACGACCCCAAGCCGGATCTGATGCGCGCATTCAAGCTCACCGATCGCCAGGCCGAGGACATCCTCGAAATACGCCTGCGCCAATTGGCCAAGCTGGAACACATCAAGCTGGAAAAGGAACTCGAGGGCCTGACGAAGGAGCAGAAGGGCCTGGAGAAAGTGCTGGGCAGCCGCAAGACGCTGGAAGCGCTGGTGATCGAGGAAATCGAGGCCGACATCAAGGCCTTCGGCGACAAGCGCCGAACGATGATCGAAGAATCGGATAAGGCAGTGCTGGAGATGCCGGTACTGGACGAACCGGTGACGGTGATTTTCTCGAACAACGGCTGGGTGCGCGCGCGCCAGGGCAATGGCGTCGATCCGGCTTCGCTTTCGTTCAAGGAGGGCGACGGCCTCGCCGCGCTGATACCCTGCCGCACGGTGGACCCGGTGATTTTCCTCGACTCAGGCGGCCGCGCCTATAGCGTGGAGGCGGGGGGCTTGCCGAGCGCGCGCGGCGACGGCGCGCCGGCCTCGTCGCTGGTGGAAGTGCAGGGCGGGGCCACGATCATGCATTGCGTCGCGGGCAAGCCCGAGCTCAAGGTGTTGGTCGCCTCCAGCGGCGGCTATGGCTTTCTCTGCAGCATAGTCGACATGGTCTCCAACCGCCGCGCCGGGCGCGAATTCATGAGCGTGGAGGCGGACGAGACGCCGCTTGCGCCCTACGCCTACGACGAGGCGCCGGGCAACCACGTCGTCGCGCTTTCGGGCGAGGGCCGGCTGCTTGCTTTCGACATTGCTGAAATGCGCACCATGTCCAAGGGGCGCGGCGTGATCCTCATGGGCCTGGACAAGGGCGAGAAGCTGCTCGCGGCCGCGGTGACGCGGCTCAGCTCGGTCACGGTCAGCGGCATCGGCCGCGGCGGCAAGGAAAGGCTGCTTGAGATCAAGGGCGACAAGCTGCGCCATCACGTCGGTCACCGCGCGCGCATGGGACGCGTGCTGCCGGAGAAACTCAAGCCCACCGGGCTTGCGCTCGTGCCCAAGCTGCAACTGGACGGCAAATAGGGCAAATATTTCTGCTGCAATGCGGTAGAATTTCTCCTTTTTCGGCCAAACCGCTTTGCAGCACCATGCCACTTATCGTCCAAAAATTCGGCGGCACCTCGGTGGGCTCGACCGAGCGCATCAAGAACGTCGCCAAGCGCGTTGCCCGCTGGAAGGCGCAGGGGCACCGGTTGGTGGTCGTCCCCTCGGCCATGTCGGGGGAAACCAACCGGCTGATCGCGCTGGCCAAGGAAATCTCCGCCGACCCTGATCCGCGCGAACTCGACGTGGTCGCCTCCACCGGCGAGCAGGTTACCATCGGCCTCTTGTCCATGGCGCTGATGGAGCAGGGCGTGAAAGCGAAGAGCTACACCGGCGCCCAGGTCAAGGTGCTCACCGACAGCGCCTTCACCAAGGCGCGCATAGAACGCATCGACGAGAACCGGATGCGCGCCGATCTGGATGCGGGGTTCGTGGTGGTGGTCGCCGGCTTTCAGGGCGTGGACGCGGCGGGCAACATCACCACGCTGGGGCGCGGCGGCTCCGACACCTCGGCAGTGGCGCTGGCGGCCGCGCTCAAGGCCGACGAATGCCAGATCTACACCGACGTCGATGGCATCTACACCACCGATCCGCGCATCGTGCCCGAGGCGCGGCGCCTGGACACGATCACCTTCGAGGAAATGCTCGAGATGGCGAGCCTCGGCTCGAAAGTGCTGCAGATCCGCTCGGTCGAGTTCGCCGGCAAGTACAAAGTAAAGCTGCGCGTGCTGTCCGCCTTCGACGAGAATGAAGGCCCGGGCACGCTGATTACGTATGAGGAAAACGACAAAATGGAAAAAGCCGCTATTTCCGGCATTGCGTTCAACCGCGACGAAGCCAAAATCACCGTCATTGGCGTGCCCGACCGCCCCGGCATCGCCTACCAGATACTCGGCCCGATCGGCGAAGCCCACATCGACGTCGACATGATCATCCAGAACGCCAGCGTCGATGGCATGACCGATTTCTCCTTTACCGTGCACCGCAACGAGTACGCCAAGGCGATGGACGTGTTGAACCAGCAGGTGAAGAGCCACATCAAGGCGACCGACATCCGCGGCGACGCCAAGGTGTGCAAGGTGTCCCTGGTGGGCGTGGGCATGCGCACCCACGCCGGCATCGCGAGCAAGATGTTCCGCACCCTGGCAGAGGAGGGCATCAACATTCAGATGATCTCCACTTCGGAAATCAAGATTGCGGTGGTGATCGACGAGAAATACATGGAACTCGCGGTGCGGGCGCTGCATAAGGCTTTCGACCTGGATCAGCCGCGCTGATCCGGCGTGGTTTTCCACCTCGGCGAGCACCCATGATATAGTTTCAAGCAGATCCGGAGAGGTGGCCGAGCGGTCGAAGGCGCGCCCCTGCTAAGGGCGTATACGCACAAAACGCGTATCGAGGGTTCGAATCCCTCCCTCTCCGCCAAAATAAAAATGCCCCCAGGCGGGGGCATTTTTATTTTGACCGAGCGGGAAGGCTCATTCGAATCCTCCGATTCGACCAGCGGCGTCCGGGGGACGCCGCGCAGGACATCGAGGCGCGTGAACGGCCGGAGGGATGGCGGGATCGCCTTGAGGCGAGACCGACACAATCCCTCCTCAACACAAACAACTCGCGCTCAGCGCTCGGTCAGCGAGCGCTCGAGCATTTTGTTGATCGGTTTGAGCAGATAGTAGAGCACGCTGCGCCGGCCGGTGAGGACATCGACCTGTCCGGTCATCCCCGGAATCACCGGCAGGATCTTGCCGCGGTACTCGACTCCGGGTTTTAAAGTGCGCACGTGGGCGACGTAGTACGGCTCGGGCGATTGGCCCGGCTGTGCTTGTGGCTGGATGGAATCGGCGCTGACGTACACGAGCTTGCCTTCCACGCCGCCGTAGATGCTGTAATCGTAGGCCGCGAGCTTGACCGTCGCCTTCTGCCCGACCGAAACGAAGGCGATGTCCTGCGGCCGGATGCGCGCCTCGACCAGCAGCGAGTCCTCCACCGCCACGATCTCCGCCATTGGCGTCCCCGGCTGCACCACGCCGCCCGGGGTCTTGTTGGCGATGGTCTTCACCACGCCGTTCACCGGCGAGCGCACCAGGGTGCGCGCCATCCTGTCCTCCAGCCCCGGCACCGCCTCGGCGACTTTCGCCAGCTCGTTTCTCGCCGCCGACAATTCGCCCGCCGCCTGGCTGCGGAACTGTGATTCGTTGTCCTGCATTTTTCTCCTGGCTTCTTCGATCGCCGACTGCGCGCGCGGGATCGCCAGGGTCGCCGCATCCAGATCGGTGCTGATGCGGGTCGATTCGCGCTGCAGGCGCAGCAGTTCCACTTCGGACACCGCACCCTCTTTCACCATGGGCGCGGTGATGGCGATTTCCCGCTTCAGGATCTCGAGCTGCTCCTCGGTGCGCTCGCGCCTGGAGCGCAGCTCCACCACCTCCTGCGTTCGCTGCGCCAGTTGCTCGCGCAGCACCGCGTTCTTGCCCGCGAGATCGCCCAGCCGCGCCCGATGTACTGCGACCTCGTTATCGGCGAGTGGTTTGGCGTTGTTGAGAACCTCGGCCGGCATTTGCAGCGGAATTCCCCGCACCTCGGCGGTTAACCGGGCCACTTTCGCGCGCAATCCGAGCTCGCCCTGCCGGCCTTCGCGATAGGCCGAGGCGAAGCGTGCGCGGTCGAGTTGGAACAGCACTTGGTCCTTCTTTACCGGGTCGCCTTCCTGGACCAGAATTTTCTCGATGATGCCGCCTTCAAGGTTCTGCACATATTGCGTCTGGCTCGCGGTGATTACTTTGCCCTCACCGCGCGCGATCTCGTCGATGTGCGCGAGCCACGCCCACGCGAGGGCGATAACGAAGAAGCCGATGATGGCTGCGAGCAGCCAGTGGGGAGAGCGCTTCATGCCCCCGTCATCGGCTGCCAATTCCTCCGGCCGCCATGCCGGCGGCAGTAGCGGCGGCTTGCGCCTAGTTATCGCTTCGTGCGGGAGGTCGCTGAGGTCGCTCGCTTCTCTCATCGCGCCGTCCTCACTTTGCCTTCGGCAATGGCTTTCAATACCAGCTCCTTCGGCCCCGCCGCCACCACCTTGCCGCTGTCCATGACCACCAGAGTGTTTACCACCGAAAGCAGCGACTCGCGGTGGGTTACGACGATGATGGTCTTGCCCGCAAGTTCAGTCTGCATCTGTGTCTTCAGGCGTTCCTCGGCCGAGTGGTCCATTGCGTGCGTGGGTTCGTCGAGCACCAGTATCGGCGGATCGGTGATCAAGGCGCGCGCCAGTGCCACGGTCTGGCGCTGCCCCCCGGAGAGCGCCTCACCGCGTTCGCCCACCGGCATGTCAAAGCCCTTGGGATGGCGGTTGACAATGTCGATGAGCCCCGCGACCGAAGCCGCGCGCAGGATCGCCGCGTCGTCGGCGCCGGCTGCGCCCACCAGCAGATTGTCGCGCACGCTGCCGGCGAACAAGGCGATATTCTGCGGCAGATAACCCACCGCGCGGCGCAGGTCCGCCGGGTCGATGGCGCGGATGTCGGTGCCATCGACGAGAATCGAGCCCCGCTGGGGCTGATACAATGCCACCAGCAGCTTTGCCAGCGTGGTCTTGCCCGAGCCGATGCGGCCGATGATGCCGACGCGGTCGCCTTCCTTGATTGCGAAGCTGACTCCGGCAAGCGCGTCGAGCTCGCTGCCGGGATACTTGAACGCGACGTCCTGGAAGCGGATGTCCCCGCCGAGCGCGGGGCGGTGCACGACGCTGCGGTCGCGCGGCCGCTCGCGCGGGGCGTCCATGATCTGGTTCAGCGCGGCAAGCGCGCTCATCGACTGGTGGTAGCGCGTCAAGAGCGACGCCACCGTCGACAGCGGCGCAAGCGCGCGCCCGGCGATGATGGTGCAGGCGATCAGCGCGCCGGTGGTGAGGTGGTTGTCGCCCACCAGGTAGACGCCCACGGCGAGCGTCGCTATGCCCACCATTGCCTGCACCCAGGCCGAAAAGTTCACCGCGAGCGAGGAAAGAAAGCGCGTTCCCAGGCTCTCCTTGGCGACGTAGTCGACCACTTCTTCCCACTTGCGCTGCATCTGAGAGGCAGCCCCCAGCGCCTTGACCGCCTCGATCGCGCCCAGCGTTTCGATCAGGATCGCGTGCTTGGCCTCGGACGCCCGAAACACGCGGCGGATGCGATCGCGCAGCGGCACTTGCAGCGCCACGCCCCTCGCCACCACGACCGGGATGGCGATGAGCGGCACCGCCGCCATCGACCAGCCGCCGACCATGGCGATTACCGCGATGAACAGCAGCACGAAGGGCAGGTCGATCAACGTTGTCATGGTGGCCGAGGTGAAGAACTCGCGCAGCGACTCGAACTCGCGCACGTTGTTGGCCAGCATGCCGACGGATTCGTGCCCGGCATCCAGCCGGCGCGCCATCACCTGCTCGAACAGCGCCGAAGACAGCGCCATGTCGGCGCGCCGACCGGCCACGTCGATGAACCAGCCGCGCAAAAGCTTCAGGCCGAAATCGAACAGGTAGATGGCCGCCATGCCCAGGGCCAGCACCCAGAAGGTCTCGAACGCCTTGTTCGGGACCACCCGGTCGTAGACGTTCATGAAGAAAATCGGCGACAGCACGGTGAAGACGTTCACCAGCACGCTGGCGCACGCGACTTCGCCATACAGCGGCCAGGCGCGCGCGAGCGTGCCCCAGAACCAGTGGTGCGTGGCGAGGATGCGCTCGCTGCCGGTGCCCGCCTCGAAGCGCACCGCGCGGCTCACAGCGATCGCAGTGCCCTCGTAGTCCTTAGCCAGTTCTGCGGTCGGCAAGGTTTTGTCGACGCCTTCGGCGGTGACGATCGTAGCAATGGACTCGCCGCGCGCGACCAGCACGCAGGCGTTGCGATCTTTGAGCAGCAGCACCGCCGGAAGCGAGAGCTTGGGGAAGCGCTCCAGCGCTATCGCGATGCTGCGCGCGCTAAGCCCGGCGCGTTCGGCGGCGCGCGCGAACAGCGCGGGGGTGAGCCCGGCGGCATCGATCGGCAGCCCCATGACCAGGGCCTCGGCGCTCATCGGCTGGCCGAGCAGGCGCGCCACTTGCGCGAGGCACGCCGCCAATGGATCGTTCAGTGATTCGGCGGCTGGTGTAGCTATGTCGGTGCTCATCGTGCAGCCCCGGCCCTGTCGGCAGCCCTTTGCGCCGTTGCGCTCCCCTGCGCCTTCTCTCTCTGAGGCGTCGCGTCGATGTTCACGCCCAGGGTTTCGAGCAGCTTGCCCATCGCCGCGAGCACGCGCAGCTCGCCGACTGTGACCGCGTACGAGCCGGTGTATTGGCTGCTCTTGGCGGCAAAGAGTTCGTTCTCGGCGTTGAGCACGTCGAGCAGCGTGCGCTGGCCGATCGAGAATTGCAAGCGGTAGGAGGCCACCACCTGCGCGCTCGCCGCGGCGTAGCGTTGCAGTTGCGGCAGGCGGTTACGATCTTCCGTCAGGCCCTGCCAGGCCTGGCGCAGATCGCGCTCGGTGTCGTTGCGCGCCTTGCCGTGGTTGGCGCGGGCTTCGTCGATGCGCGCTTCGGCCTCGCGCACGCGCGCATCGTCGATGCCGCCGCGAAACAGGTTGTAGCGCAGCCTCAACATGGCGAAACGGTCGGCGTAGGCGCCGCGAAGGCCGTCCAAATCATGGTTCGCCGATGTGCCCACCTCCAGGGCAAGGCGCGGCGCAGTTAATCGGCTACGCAGGGATTCGCGGTCGGCCTGCGCCGCGAGCAACTCCTTTTGTGCCGCGCGGATCGCCGGGTGCGTCTCCAGGGCTAGCGCGAGCGCCGCCGCGAGCGAGACCGGCAGCATCGCCTCGAAACTGCCCGCATCGGCGAGCGTGCCGGGCGGCTGGCCGGTGAGATGCAGAAACGCGGCCTCCGCCTGCGCCAACTGGCCGCGCAATTGCGTGAGCGATGCCTGCGCCAGCGCAAGACGCGCATCGGCCTGCTGCGCATCGGCGCGCCGGCCCTGACCGACATCGGCAAGTCGCGATACCTGCGCGAGCGTCTCCTGGTGGCGCTTCTCGTTGTCGACGGCAATGGCGATCAGCTCGCGCAGCCGGACCACGTCCAGGTAAGCCTGCGCCACGCGCGCGCCGGCGGTCTCGGCGGCATACGCTACCTGATCGCCGGCGCCCTCGGCGCGTGCCTGGAAGCGGCGCACCTGGCCCGAGGTGGCGCCGCCGTCAAAGATGAGTTGCGACAAGCTGACCTCAGCCTCGCGCCGTGTCAGCGTCTGGTCTGAGCCGAGCGCGCGCGTAGTCGGGTTGTTGCTGGTTTCGCGGCCTTGTCCCAGACTCGCATCGAGCGTGGGGTACCAGGCGCCGCGCGCCTGCGCCGCGTTTTGCTCGATAGCGCGTTGGTTGGCGCGCGCCGCGCGCACCTCCGGCAGATTGGCGACAGCGCGGGCAATTGCATCGGTGAGCGTGTCGGCAAACGCCGCCGAGTTGCAAAGGCCGGCGCAAACCAGCAAGGCAAAAAGCCAAACACGAAGGACCAAGGTAATTCCTCGAGGCGTTACCGCGGCGCGGGCGCCGCCAAATCGTTCTCCAGGCTGACGCTGCGCCGGATTTCGTCCGATACCAACCCCAAAAAAATCGGCCGCGATACTCGAGGCAACACCGCCACATCGTGCACTACCTCGACCTCGCCCTCGAGGCGCAGCCAGTGCACCATGTCGCCGCCTCGTGACCTGACCGAAGTTTTGTCTTAGACGCCTATCTCGGCGTAACCACCGGTATTTTCATAGGGGTTCGCGCCGGTGCCCGCAAGTAAACCACGCCGTCCTGAAGTTGCGGTGCCGAAGCCTGTTCAAGGGCTATCAAATGACGTCCGAGAATCAGGAAACCTGCCTATCTATGAAATACTGCCGCCCCGTTAATAAGCTGCGTGCCATTTTGCAGGCCATACCCCACTCCAGCCCCCATCCCGCCTTGGGAAAATTGTCCGCCTATCACGCCTGTCGCGGCGGCTGCGCAGCCCGTGCAGGTCACGGTGGGGGTGGTTGTCTTGAAATTGGCTCCCGGCAAAATCGGCACATTGTTTGCCGCCGCATTAAGTTGAACGGCAGTCATCCCTGCTGATGCAGGCATACTCACGCCTACCGACACATTCACCTGTTGAGCGCTGAAATTCGCATTCAAAGTCGCGGATGTCAGTGTTCCCTGCGTGCCGTTGTTGTCGGTCGGCCTGGTGCCTCCTGCCAACGTGTAGGAAATGGTTCCCGTAATCGGCAGAGTGATTGCCTGTGTTTGCGTCGGCAAGGCAAACCAGTGCAGGTTGCTGCCCGCTCCTACCGAGACTGTTCCCTGAGCGGGGTTGCTGGTTACCCAGCTTCCTTGCCAGCGTCCCCAGCTCATGCCGGAAACAGGATCGACACCAAGATCCATCAGGGTTGCATTCCCTATTCCGACAGTAAATTGATTGGTGCTGGATACGGCCGCCCCGCTGACTGAGGGCACATCGAAAGAAGTAATGGCACCGCCCGCTGCGGACGACACGGCCGTTGCTTCGTTCAAGGCCATATCCATCGAGGCAATGCTTTGCAAGGAATGCGCATAACCGATATGACGGTAGCCGGCTAGAGGAATCGACACTTGCGCGCCAAATGCGTCGTACATCTTGCCCGGCGCCGGATCCGCGGCAAAGCCTGGTGTTCTCATCGGTATAGTCCCGGCAAGGGCAGAGCAAGAACCGGTTCCAGTAGGAGTAGGAGTAGGTGCCGTACAGGTCACGCAGAAATTATTTGCCGCTGTAGGCGTGCAGATCGCTACCCAGATACCGCCGGTACAAGCGGCACCGGCCGGGGCGGTGCTACCATCGGTGCAAGAGCCGCCAATAGTACCTACTGGCGGCGTAGACGTTACCCAGATACCGCCCGAACAGGTAGCGCCGGCGGGAGCGCTAAAGCCGGTACACGTTCCGCCCAGCGTACCGACAGGAAGTGCGGTCGTTACCCAGATACCGCCCGAACAGGTAGCGCCGGCAGGAGCGCTAAAGCCGGTACACGTTCCGCCTATCGTACCGACAGGCAATGCGGTCGTTACCCAGATACCGCCGGTACATGTGGCGCCGGCCGGGGCGCTGAAGCCGGTACACGTTCCGCCTATCGTACCGACAGGCAATGCGGTCGTTACCCAGATACCGCCCGAACAGGTAGCGTCGGCAGGAGCGCTAAAGCCGGTACACGTTCCGCCGATCGTGCCGACAGGCAGCGCGGTCGTTACCCAGATACCGCCCGTGCACGTGGCGCCGGCCGGGGCGCTGAAGCCCGTGCACGTGCCGCCGATCGTACCCACCGGCAGTGTGCCTGTGGTGGTTACCCAGATACCGCCCGTGCACGTGGCGCCGGCC
>JACRAS010000040.1 GCA_016234705.1 Betaproteobacteria bacterium
CTCGCGGGTCGCCGGCTTGCGGAAGCGAGTCGTGCCGCGCGCCAGCGTCTGGTCGGCGCCCAGCACCAGTTGCCCGGGACGTTGTGCCGCGACAGCCAGCGCCTTGGCACGCGCCAACAGCCGCGCTGCTGCGGCCGCATCGCTGGCACCGGCCTTGGCCTCGACGGCGCGCTCGTCGATCGCCGCCGGCCTGATCTCGAAGCGCAACCCGGCGGCCGCCAGCAGCTTGCCGCGCACGTCGCTCTTGGACGCAAGCACCAGCGGCTGACGATCGAGCCAAAGTGGCATGAGTTCTTCCTAATCCCTCCCCTGAAAGGGGAGGGTCGGCCGCCTGAGCGTAAGCGAAGGCGGGCGGGGTGGGGTTAGCGTTAAGGCGGACGCGATGCAATCGCCCCCACCGGGCCACCTTCGGCGGCCACCCTCCCCCGCAAGCGGGGGAGGGATTAAGCGATTGGGTGGCGGCGGCGTTCGGACAACAGCTTCATGACCGCGGCGGCGGTTTCCTCGATCGAGCGGCGCGTCACGTCGATGCTCGGCCAATTATTTTTGGCGCAAAGCCGGCGCGAAAATGCCACCTCCTCGGCCACCGCGGTCTTGTCGATATATTGATCGTCGTCGCGATGCGCCTTCAGGCCGAGCAGCCGGTTCTCGCGGATCTGCACGATGCGTTCCGGGCTGGCATAGAGTCCGATCACCAGCGGCCGCGCCAGCTTCTCGATCTGCGGCGGCAGCGGCACGCCCGGCACCAGCGGCACGTTCGCGGTCTTGATGCCGCGGTTGGCAAGATAGATCGAGGTCGGCGTTTTCGAGGTGCGCGAGACCCCGATCAGCACCACATCCGCCTGTTCCAGCCCTTCCACGTGCTGGCCGTCGTCGTGAAACATGGTGTAGTTGAGCGCATCAATGCGCTGGAAATATTCCGCATTGAGCACGTGTTGGGCGCCGGCGCGGTGGATGGTTTCGGCGCCGAGATAGGACTGGAACAGCCGCAAGATCGGGCCCAGCACCGACATGCAGGGCAGACCGAGTTCGCGACATTGTTTTTCCAGGAGCTCGATCAGGTCTTCCTCGAGCAGCGTGTAGAGTACGAGACCGGGCGCCTCCGTTATCTCGGCCAGCGCATGGTCGAGTTGCTTGCGTGAGCGCACCATCGGATAGAGATGCTCGACCGGATGCACGTTGGCGTATTGCGCCGCAGCCGCGCGCGCCACCGTGATAAGAGTTTCGCCGGTGGCGTCGGATACGAGATGAAGATGGAAATAACCCGGTTCAGGCATCTGTATGGCAACGGGACTAGGTGTGGATACAGTGGGAGGAGGCCATGCCTTTAGCCCTCACGCAAGCCGGCATTGGCTCTGCGTATAATTTCCATCCACATGGCTGGTCGCGGGACAATACCGAAGCGCCGAATAGACACCGATGCTGGGTTGTGGATGGCCGCTGGGGAAACATGGGGATAGAACGGTAAAAGCCGAATAAAACCACCTCTATCGTTGTGGATGGCTAACCGCCGGTTAGCGCTCGATTCTTAATTCACCCGCTCCGACCGGTGGACAGATTGTTGATCGCGAGTCATGAGTCCAATCAACCGCCTAATAAACACTACAAAGAGTCTTGTAAGAGTCTTTATGGAAGAAGCTCAGCAAACCGAGAGTACGGGGATAAAGCCACTGCTACGCGTGCTGGAAGGCACACGTGAAGCGGTACCGCCGATCTGGATGATGCGGCAGGCGGGTCGATATCTGCCGGAATATCGTGCGGTACGTGAGAAAGCCGGCGGTTTTCTCGATCTGTGCTTTAATTCCGAGCTGGCGGCGGAAGTCACTTTGCAGCCGGTGCGCCGCTTTGGATTCGATGCCGCAATCCTTTTTTCCGATATTCTGGTGATCCCGCTGGCGCTTGGGCGCAAGGTTGAGTTTCAGGTCGGTGAAGGGCCCAAGCTGGAGTCGATGGCGGATGCCGCGGCGCTGGCGAACCTGCACGAGAGCATCGACAACAAGGTGCTGGCGCCGGTCTATGAGACGGTGGCACGGGTCAAATCGGCGCTCGACAGTAAGACTACGTTGATCGGATTTTGCGGCGCGCCGTGGACGGTGGCAACCTACATGGTGGCGGGCGAGGCAACACCCGATCAGGCGCCGGCGCGGTTGTTTGCTTATCGTGATCCCGAAAGCTTCGCGCGGCTGATCGATCGGCTGGTGCAGGGTTCGATCGAATATCTGGTGGGGCAGCTCAAGGCTGGCGCCGAGGTTGTGCAGATCTTCGATACCTGGGCTGGCGTGCTGGGACCGCAGCAGTTCGAGCGCTGGTGCATTGAGCCGACGCAGAAAATCGTCGAAGGCGTCCGTGGCCGGATTCCGGGCGCCAAGATCATCGGCTTTCCGCGTGGTGTGGGCGCGATGGCGTTGCCTTACGTCGAACTGACGGGCGTCAATGGTATTGGGCTCGATTGGACCTTCGAGCGCGAAATCGCGCGCGATATGCTGCAGCCGCGCGTGGCGGTGCAAGGCAATGTCGATCCACTTGCTTTACTGGCGGGTGGCGCCGCGCTCGCGCGCGAAGTCGACGACGTAATGGAAACGCTGGCCGGCGGCCGCCACATCTTCAATCTCGGCCACGGAATTTTGCCGCAGACGCCGATCGCGCATGTCGAGCAGATGCTCAAACGCGTACGCGGCTAGTGACGAGCGAGGTTGCCACCCCGTGTACCTCTCGCTCAAAGCCCTGCACATCATTGCCGTCATCTCGTGGATGGCTGGCATGCTCTATCTGCCGCGGCTGTTCGTCTACCACGCCGATGCAGCCACCGGCTCGGAGCAGTCGGAGACGTTCAAGGTGATGGAGCGCCGGCTCTACGTGTTCATCATGATGCCGGCGATGATCGTGACCTGGGTGCTCGGCATCGTGCTGGTGTTCGAAGGCCAGTGGTTCGCGTCCGGCTGGTTCATTGCAAAGTTTGTCTTGGTTATCGCCCTGACCATCATGCACGGCCTGCTTGGGCACTGGACGACCGAATTCAGCCACGACCGCAACCGGCATCAGACAAAATTCTTCCGTATCGTCAATGAGATACCGACGATTTTGATGATCGCCATCGTGATATTGGCGGTCGTTAAGCCATTCTGAATTCACGTTAATTCGTGCACAGCGGGACGCCGCCCCTTGCGCGAAATGGCGTCGCCTCCTATGTTGAGCGCTCCCACCGAACGCAGGCGGATGTAATCGCGTTCCGGCCCCAAATGTTTGGGCCGGTCGCAGCATCGGGTCCCGGGCTCTTTTTCCAAAAACACCTCGTCACCCCAGACCTGCGATCTATCTCTCCTCTCAAGTCACTCGGTTGTGAGCCTTTGTATTTTTAGGACTCCACCGGTCACTCTCCCAAGGACGTAAAGCCCCCATGCGGGAAATGAAACTCCAGGACCTCAAGTCCAAGACGCCGGCCGAACTCACCTCGTTTGCCGAAGAACACCAGGTCGAGAACGCCAGCACCATGCGCAAGCAGGAGCTGATGTTCGCCATCCTCAAGCAGCTCGCCACCCAGGAAATCGACATCATCGGCGAAGGCGTGGTCGAAGTGCTGTCCGACGGCTTCGGCTTCCTGCGCTCGCCGGAATCCAACTACCTGTCGGGCCCCGACGACATCTACGTCTCGCCCAGCCAGATCCGCCGCTTCGGCCTGCGCACCGGCGACACGGTGGAAGGCCACATCCGCAGCCCGAAGGAAGGCGAACGCTATTTCGCGCTGCTCAAGGTCAACACCATCAATTTCGAAGACCCCGAGAAGGCGCGCCACAAAATCAACTTCGACAACCTGACGCCGCTCTATCCCGACGAACGGCTGAAGATGGAATACGAGGATCCGACCAAGAAGGATCTCTCCGCCCGTGTCATCGACATCGTCTCTCC
>JACRAS010000041.1 GCA_016234705.1 Betaproteobacteria bacterium
AAACCTGAAAACCTCCACCGCTTTCCAGAAATAATGGCCGGGATATTTTATTCGGCTATACAACGCATTACCAACGTTTACGCGGGCGACGCGGGCCGAATCTGGAAGGGAAAACCGCCAAGTGCGGAAGCTGTCTATCGCTTTCTTGAATTTGACGGCGTTGGTCCAAAAATAGCAACGATGGCGGTCAATCTCTTAGCCCGCAATTTCAAAGTGCCGTTTGCCGACTACTACTCCGTTGACATATCGGCGGATAGCCACGTGCGTCGTGTGTTTGCCCGCCTCGGGCTTTGTGCGCCGAATGCCGAGGTCGGACAAGTCGTCTACAAGGCACGCGCGCTCTATCCGAATTTCCCGGGCATTATGGATTCACCAGCATGGGAAATCGGTAGGACATGGTGCAACGTCCACGACCCGAAATGTCATGCTTGCTATATGAAAGACCTGTGCCCATCGGCGGTCTAGCACGTCATCGATGCTACGACTGATAGTGGGGCTACACGTCATCCAGATAACGGCGCACCTTCACGAACACCGTGCGGAACATCTCGGGCGTGAGCACGCCGGTATTGGTGTTGTAGCGCGAGCAATGATAGCTGGAGAACAGCGCGAGTTCGCCCAGCATGTTCGTCGTTCCGTGCTTGAATGGCGCCGCCGATTTTTTCACCGCCAGCGCCGTCAACACGCTGTCATGGGCGATGCGCCCGAGCGCGACCAGCGCCTTCAGCTTCGGCATTTCGGCAATGGTGGCGTTCAGGAAATCGCGGCAGGTCGCGATTTCGGCGGTGGTCGGCTTGTTCTCGGGCGGCACGCAGCGCACCGCATTGGTGATGCGGCAGTCGAGCAATTCCAGCCCGTCGTCGGGATGCGCGCCGTATTGGCCGCGCGCGAAGCGATAGCGCGCCAGCGTCTCGTACAGCAGCACGCCGGCATAGTCGCCGGTGAACGGGCGGCCGGTGCGGTTGGCGCCTTGCAGGCCGGGCGCCAAGCCAACGATCAGCACGCGCGCATCGAGCAGTCCGAACGAGGGCACCGGCGCGTTGAACCAGGTCGGTTCATTCGCGCGCCATGTCTTGCGGAACGCCGCCAGCCGCGGGCAGCGCGGACAGTTGCGCCCGGGCTTGCCCTCGGTTTCTGGCATGGTCATTTTTGCTTGCGCATGATCTTGTCCGAAAACCGGTTCCCACTTTTCGGGATCATGCGCTGCTATTCGAACGACTCTTCGTCGTCATCCGCCCCCGCGCCAGCGCGTTGCGGCGCCGGCGGACGCTGCAGGAATTGCGGCGTGTGTTGCCCCGGCTCGCCGACGCGGTCGTCGCGCGGACCGCGCGCTTCGCGGGCGGCGCGCTCGGACGGATCGCGGCCGATCTTGCCCTGCAACGTGACGATGTCGGTAAAGATGTCGGCCTGCCGGCGCAACTCGTCGGCGATCATCGGCGGCTGGGTCGCGATGGTCGAGATCACGGTGACGCGCACACCCTTGCGTTGTACGGCTTCCACCAGCGAGCGGAAATCGCCGTCGCCGGAGAACAGCACCATATGGTCGATGGTGGCGGCGATCTCCATGGCATCGACCGCGAGCTCGATGTCCATATTGCCCTTGATCTTGCGGCGGCCGGTCTGGTCGACGAATTCCTTGGTCGCCTTGGTGACCACCGAATAGCCATTGTAGTCGAGCCAATCGATCAGCGGGCGGATGGAAGAATATTCCTGATCCTCGATCACCGCGGTGTAATAGAACGCGCGCAGCAGATAGCCGCGCGACTGGAATTCGCGCAGCAGCTTCTTGTAGTCGATGTCGAAACCCAGCGATTTGGCGGTAGCGTAAAGATTCGCACCATCAATGAACAATGCGATTTTCTCACCCGGGACAGTCATGGTTCTCTCTCATAATCCTCGCAACCTAAGCCCAAATTTCCGATCCCGCGCACGCCCGGGCGCGCGAGAAGCGCCAGGCGCACAGCTTTGGATCGGTATTAACGGAACGGACGACACTCTCCGACCAATTCAGAGGGTGCCGCGCAATCATGCCCTTGCCGATAAAATCCACTCGGGTCGGCCTGCTTGCTGATTTGTTCGGTAACAGAGGCTTGCGGCCAAACCAAGACAAAAATACTTGAACTTTCGCCCGGTAGAGGCTACCTACCG
>JACRAS010000038.1 GCA_016234705.1 Betaproteobacteria bacterium
AGTGCCGCCACGTTCGTCCCCGCTCCAACTCCTCCGAGACCGATGCTGACCAATGTAATGGGGGGAGGAACGACGCAAAGTAAAGCGATGCCAATTCTGCCAACACGGACCGCCAACGTCTCGGATTTCTATGGCGTTCAGCAATACCCTATACAACGCAAAGAGCGCTGTTGTAAGGGCAAATAATCCAAGGAGAAATGGCGCAGCGATTGCAGTTCCAGGGTTTATTAGTCCAGCAAGAAGTACAATTGTCGCAATACCACTAACAAAGAACTGGGCTCCATTCGCACCGCCTGAAACAGGAAGATCTTTAACCCTACTGGAAGATTGATATCAGCGCGAAACTGATAAATAAACTGGAAAGAATTAACAACACGATCGTACGCACTGCCTTTTCATGAAATCCGAGAGTCTGTAAACGCCGGCTGGCCGCTGGAATTGCAGCGGTACCGTATACCAACAAAGTCACAATGATCAAGATAGCTATTGATATTGATCGCCCAGTACCGGCACTGGCCAGCACATGAAAAATCGAAACCAAAACGAACCACGTGTAGATCGGCGCAATTAGCACGGGGATTTCTGGCAACAATTCTTGTGATTCTCTTCCTATTCGAGTTTGCGTGCTAAAGAAAACTCCAAATGCTGCTGCAGCGATTATCAAAATAACCGATAGAGCGATGTTGTGCCCAACGCTCTGCGTACGCGAGATCGAAAGTGAATTGAGAACCCAGATAAAAACCCCCGCATTGCCTAAGATCAGCGCTGCCTTAAGATCTCGGCGTCTTGTTTTTATGTCACGAACCATCACGCACACTTCCGACTACGGCACGCCCAACAATTGGAGCAATTTGAAAATGATCTGTTCTCCGGTCGCTACATAGACAACGACGGCGGACAAAGGGAGTGCTCCCAAAAGCCAAAACAGAAGAAGCATTAGCACACCGGATCGCATAAGACCGCACCTAATGCGCACGGTCCACGGGTTCCAGCCAAATCTCTGGGCAAGGAACGGCATATAGCTGCAAGAAACGCTCCGCCCGATGGTATCCAGCAGCTCCTGGCGTGTATCTCCTGAAAGCACCCGTCGTACAGAATATTTCACGAGCCCATGCTGCGTCCGAATATTAACGAAGACACGGTAAAATGCTTGCCCGTGCGGTTCATCATGCGCCTTGGGCTCGAAAATAACATCGACGTTCTCAACTTGAACAGATTCTTGAACTCCGACAAGACCAATGAGCCAGGACCAGGCTGGCAGCAGCGCCATGACGGTAAATGGACCACAAAGCACCACAACAATCGCAAGGAGAATCATATTTTGGCTAGCTTTCTCCGACCGCCCCGACTACCAATGCCACCCAAACTGATAGTGCGAGTACAGCAGATATCCGAGAAGCGCAGCCATCGCCAAGTCCATTGGCAACATGTCAGCTCGCTGTCTCGGCGGAAACTGCAAGAACAAGAGACGATCGCCGTATCTTGGCTCAGGGAACCAGGTCGCAATAACCCTGCGATATGCTCGAGGCAAGTCCATAAGTACTATGAAAAGCAATACAAGGGCAGCAAGTGCGCCCAATTGCTTAGCCTCCACTGCCCGGGTCACCCCTGGAACCATGAGCGTTGTGACAGAAGGGACGATGATAGTTTCGACCAGCCCAAGCAGCATTGGTGCGCCTCCCAGCTTTGCCCACTGTGTACAGTACATTTTGCAAATAAAGTACTGAAATGAGATCGCGCACGAAATTATCGCTGCGAACGCGAGGCGCGTTATCGCGGGGTCAGTTCGTTGTGCAGGATCGGAGAAGACGAGTGACGCGCAAGCAACATAGATTATCGTTACGGCAGAAATCGCAACTGCGGTCTCACGGTTCATTTAGCGTGCGTTCCTCGTCCAAACCAAGTCAATCCGAAAAGCACAGCTAATAGTTCTGCTCCGACCTTCATTGTCTCCGCAACCGCGCCCGCATAGGTTATCGATGCGATGATCGCAGATAAGCAAAGCAAGAAAAGCATTTGATTGAGATCTCTGTCGTTATCGACTGTTTGGAACTTTTCCCAAAAATGGGCAAGAAATTGGCTGGATTGAATGAGGCATTCTAGTCTTCGAATGTTACGCAATGCAATTTAACCTGGAAAAACGCCAGCAAGACACCCTCCGTCTCGGCGTAGCGTGGCATGCTAGAATCCAGCGCGTCGGCACCCGGCGTGCGGCCCCAGCAAGAATCAAGTCTTGAGTCATCCCGATCGTATCGTCATCGCCACTCGCCAGAGCCGCCTCGCCCTGTGGCAGGCGGAGCATGTGCGCGACCGGCTGCGCGGATTGTATCCGGACTGCCGGGTCGAACTCCTCGCCTTATCCACGCGTGGGGACGAGATCCTGGATACTTCGCTCGCCAAAATCGGCGGCAAGGGCCTGTTCGTGAAAGAGCTGGAGCTGGCGCTGGCCGAGGGCCGCGCCGACCTGGCCGTGCACTCGGCCAAGGACGTGCCGATGGAATTGCCCGCGGGATTCGCCCTGGGCGCGATCCTGGAGCGCGAAGATCCGCGCGACGCCTTCGTTTCCAACCGGTTCGATACCCTCGATGCCTTGCCCGCGGGCGCCGTGGTCGGCACCTCCAGCCTGCGGCGCGAGGCGCAGTTGCGCAGCCGCTATCCCGAGCTTCTGGTGGCGAGCCTGCGCGGTAATCTAGACACCCGGCTTGCCAAACTGGACCGCGGCGATCACGACGCCGTCATCCTCGCCGCCGCGGGCCTGAAACGGCTGGGCCTGGGCGCGCGCATTCGCTCGGTGCTGACGCTCGAGCAAAGCCTGCCCGCCGCGGGCCAGGGCGCGCTCGCGATCGAATATCGCGCCGAGCGCGGCTACATCGCCGAGCGCCTTGCCGCGCTCAACCACCGCGCCACTGAACTCGCGGTGCGCGCCGAGCGCGCGCTGAGCCGCTCGCTCGGCGGCAGTTGCCAACTGCCGCTCGCCGCCTATGCCAGCGTGACCGGCTCGACCCTCGAGTTGCGCGGGCTGGTGGCGCATCCGGACGGCAAGAGCATGGTGAAGGCCGAGGTTTCCGGTCCATCTGCCGCGCCCGAGGAACTGGGCGCGCGCCTCGCCGGCGAATTGCGCGCGCAAGGCGCCGATCGCATCCTCGCCGCGCTCGTATGAGCCCGCCCGCCCTCGCAGGGCGCCGTGTCGTGGTGACGCGGCCCGCCGGCCAGACGGCGCACCTGGCCGCGCTCATTCGCGCAGCCGGCGGCGAGCCGGTGCTGTTCCCGGCACTGGAGATTCTGGATGCCGAGAACTTGCAGCCGCTCGCCGCGCTCGTCGAGCGGCTGGAGGCATTCGACCTGGCCATTTTCGTCAGCGCCAACGCGGTGGACAAGGCGCTGGCCCTGGTGCAGGCGCGGCGCGCTTGGCCGGCCGGGCTGCGCGTCGCCACCGTCGGCCGCGGCAGCGAGCGCGCGCTCGAGCGCCACGGTTTTGCCGCGGTGATCGCGCCGGGCGAGCGTTTCGACAGCGAAGCTCTGCTAGCTCTGCCCGAACTGAAGGACGTGGCGGGCAAGCGGGTGGTGATTTTCCGCGGCGACGGCGGGCGCGAACTCCTGGGCGACACGCTGGCCGCGCGCGGCGCCACGGTGGAATACGCCGAATGCTACCGCCGCAGCCGGCCGAAAGCCGATACCGCGCTACTGCTCGCGTTGTGGCAGCAGCGCCAACTCGATGCGTTCACCGTGACCTCGAGCGAGGGGCTGACCAACCTGCACGACATGCTGGGCGAAGCGGGCCGGCAGTGCCTGAAGAACACGCCGCTGTACGCACCGCACGAGCGCATCGCCGCCGCGGCGCGCGCCCTGGGCGTGCAAACCGTGGTGCTTACCGGTCCGGGCGACGAAGGCCTGGTCGCAGGGCTGGCCGCTTTTTTTGCTAAAGTGTGAAATTCGCATTACCCGCCAAACGCCCATGAACCAAAACAATCCCGACACCGCCCAGCCCGCCGCGGCGCCCGCGCAGCCGACGCAGCCGGAGGAACCCAGCGGCCGCAGCGAGCGCGAAGCGCCGGCGCGCCCCTGGCGCATGCCGGTGACGCTGGCGCTCGCCGGCGCGATTGCGGTGGTGTGCTGGCAGTGGTACGACACCCGCAGCCAGATCGGCGCCATCCGCGAGGAACTGGGCCAGCGCCTGCGCGCAAGCGATAGCGCGGCCGGCGAGAGCCTGCTATTGGCAAAGCAGGCGCAGGAGGCGGTGCGCGAGGCACAGGCCAAACTCACCGTGCTCGAGAACAAGATCGCCGAGTCGCAGAGCCAGCAACTGGCGCTGGAGGCCTTGTACCAGGAACTGTCGCGCAGCCGCGACGAATGGGCGCTGGCCGAGATCGAACAGATCCTCACCGTGGCCTCGCAGCAACTGCAGCTCGCCGGCAACGTGCAGGCGGCGCTGCTGGCGCTGCAGACCGCCGAGGGGCGCCTGGCGCGCCCGGACCGGCCGCAGTTCATCCCGCTGCGGCGTGTGCTCAACCGTGACATCGAGCGCCTGAAAGCCGCGCCCAATCTGGATATTGCGGGCATGGCGCTGCGCCTGGACAACCTGATTGCGAGCGTCGATACCCTGCCGCTGCAATTCGACCAACGCCTGCAATCGCCGCCGAAGCCGGCCGGGCAGGCGGGCGCGAACGGCGTCTGGGCGCGCGTGCTGACCGAGGTGTGGGACGAGATGAAGCAGTTGGTGCGCATCAGCAACATCGACAGACCCGATGCCGCGCTGCTGCCGCCGGCGCAGGCCTACTTTCTGCGCGAGAACCTGCGGTTGCGCCTGCTCAATGCGCGCCAGGCGCTGCTCGCGCGCGACCCGGCGCGTTTCCGCGCCGACCTGCAAACGGCGACCGCCTGGATGACGCGCTACTACGACACGCGCGCGAAGAGCACCGCCACCGCGCTGGCGAGCCTGAAGCAGCTTGCGGCCGCCAGCATCAACGTGGAGCTGCCCACCATCGCCGACAGTCTTGCGGCGGTGCGCAATTTCAAGGTGTCGCGTGAAAAGGCACAGCGATGAGCACGACGGGCAGGCTCTAAGGTGCGCGGCTTGATGTGGGTGCTGGCGGTGTTTGCCCTGGCGGTGAGCTTGTCGCTCGCCGCGCATCTCAACAATGGTTATGCCATCCTAGTATTCCCGCCTTACCGCGTCGAGCTTTCGCTCAACTTTGCCATCCTGCTCGTGATCGCCGGCTTTACGCTCGGCTACCTGCTGTTGCGCTTGGTCGGGCACACCCTGCGCCTGCCGCTGCATGTGCGCGCCTTCCGCGCACGCCGGCGCGGCGAGAAAGGGCGCGCGGCGATGCTCGCCGCGCTGCAGGCCTGGTTCGAGGGGCGTTATGCCCGTGCCGAGAAATCGGCCGGCGAGGCCTACGAGCTCGGCGAAGCGCCGGCCCTCTGCGCCCTGATCGCGGCGCGCGCCGCGGGCGAAATGCGCGAGCTCGAGCGGCGCGACCGGTGGCTCGAGCGCGCCGAGAGCCACGATGCCGACGCGCGCCAGGCCCGGCTTGCGGTGCAGGCGAGCCTGCTGCTCGACGATCGACGCTACGGCGACGCGCTCGAGGTTTTGCGTGAATTGTCCGCGAGCGGTCCCAAGCGCATCGCCACCCAGCGCATGCTGATGAAAGCGCACCAGCGCCTGGGCCATTGGGACGAGGTGCGCCGCCTGGCCGCGGCCCTGGGCAAGCGCGGCGCGCTGGCCGAGGTGGCGGCGACGCAGTTGCGGATCACTGCCCAGATCGAGGCGCTGCGCCAGCAGGCGCGGGACGCGACCGGCCTTGCCGCTTGCTGGCAGGGTACCGAAGACAAGCTCGATGCGCGCGTCGCGCGCACCGCGGCGCAGTTGTTCATTGCGCTCGGGGATTGCCGCCGCGCGCACGAAATCGTCGGGGCGGCGCTGGAAACGGAGTGGAGCGGCGAGCTGATATTGCTCTATGGGGAGTGCCTGGGCGCCGATATCCTGGCGCAGATCGAGCGCGCGGAGAGGTGGCTGAAGTCGCGGCCGCGCGAGCGTGCGCTGCTGTTGACGCTCGGGCGCCTGTGCCTGGCGCGGGAGCTGTGGGGCAAGGCGCAGAGCTACCTCGAGGCGAGCCTGTCCGAGGAACCCAGTCGCGGCGCGCACGTCGCGCTGGCACAATTGTTCGACCGCATCGGCAAGCCCGAGGACGCCAACCGGCATTTCCGCGCCAGCGCCGATGCGAAACTGCGGCAGTAAGAGCTTGTTTCGATTCGCGCGGACGGGACGCCGGCCGCGCAAGCTTTATCACTGCAGCTCGATGTGTCGTCCTACGTCGATCGATGCCGACGTAGCGGCCATTGCGCGCTCCGCGCGCCAACCGCTTTTTCTGGCCGGATAAAAACCAGCCGGCCAGAAAACGCGGTTATTGATAAAAACAAGGACAGTTTAGCCTTGCTTTTATCCAAGATCGTCGATAGCGCACGGATGTGCTTTTCATCCGTGCGCTATCGACGATCCACGTTCGCGCCGCCAATCGGCGCTTGGCGGCCGAATCCGGCCGTTTCGTCGCATAGCGTTTGGCCGCGCCGCAGCGGCTGTTTAGGATGTTGCCATGCCAATCCAAGAACCCGAGGCCACCATGAATGTCGTCAGCATGAATCAGATCGGCAAGACCTATCACCTGGATGCGGTTGACGTACCGGCTCTCATCGACATCGACCTGGAAATCCGCCCCAACTGCTTCACCGTGATTTCCGGCCCGTCGGGCAGCGGTAAGACCACGCTGCTTAACCTGATCGGCTGCATCGACCAAGCCAATCGCGGCGAAGTCATCATCGCCGGCGAGGCGGTGCAAAAGCTGTCCGATGACGCGCTGTCCGATTTCCGCGCGCGCCATATCGGTTTCATTTTTCAGAACTTCAATCTGCTGCCGGTGCTGACGGTCGAGGAGAACGTGGAATACCCGCTGCTGCTCGCGCGCGTGCCCGCGGCCGAGCGCAAACGGCGAGTCGGGGCCTTGCTCGAAGCGGTTGGTATCGCGGACAAGGCGCGCAATATTCCGGGGCAGCTTTCCGGAGGCGAGCGGCAGCGCGTCGCCATCGCGCGCGCGCTGGCGCCGTCGCCGCAACTGGTGCTCGCCGACGAACCGACCGCGAATCTGGACAGCCACACCGGCGCGGCGATTATTTCGTTGATGCGCGAGATGCAGCGCGAACACCATTTGTCGTTCGTATTTTCCTCGCATGATCCCAAGGTGCTGGCCGAGGCGGACGACGCCGTGATGATCCGCGACGGCCGGATCGAGAAGATCGAGCGGCGCGAGCAGCGCAAGGAGGGCGCGTCATGAGGACCCTTTCGCTCGCCCTGCGCAATCTGTTGCGCAACCGCCGCCGCTCGCTTGCGACCCTGTCGGCCATGGTAATCGGCGCGGTCACGATCCTGGTGTTCGGCGGTTACAGCCGCAACATCACGCTGAGCCTGCAGACCAGCTACGTCATGCGCGGCGGCCACCTGCAGATCCAGCGCAAGGACTATTTCCTCTATGGCAGCGGCAATCCGGCCGCTTACGGCATCGCCGACTACCAGCGCGTGATCGACGTCGTCGCGCGCGATCCGGTGCTCGCGCCGATGCTCGCCGTCGTCACGCCGACGATTTCGCTCGGCGGCATCGCCGGCAATTTCGCCGCGGGCGTGTCGCGCACCATCATCGGCTCGGGTATCGTCGTAGCAGACCGCAATCGCATGCGCCGCTGGAACGACTATGGCGTGTCGATCGATTTGCCGCCGACCCCGTTAACCGGAACCGCGGAGGACGCAGTGGTCATCGGCAACGGCGTCGCGCGCGTGCTGGAACTGTGCGAGCCGCTCAAGGTTGCGAACTGTCCGGGACGCGTGAAAGCCGAAACCGCGGGGGGTGCCAGCGCCCCCGCCGACGTCACGGCGTTGGCGGCACTGGAGTCGCGGCCTGCCGCCGCACCGGGCGAAGCGCGCATCGAACTGCTGGCGGCCAATGTTCACGGTGCGCCCAACGTCGCCTCGTTGCGCGCGGTCAAGGCCGAGCGGCAGGGTTTCAAGGAACTCGACGACATGTTCGTCGGCATGCACCTGGCGCAGGCGCAGCGGCTGCTCTACGGCAGCGAAAAGCCGCAGGCCACTGCGGTCGTGCTGCAGCTCGCCCACACCAGCCAGATCCCGGCGGCGAAAGCGCGCCTGGCGGAGTTGCTTGCGACGGCGCTGAAGCGCGAACCACTGGAGGTGCAGGACTTCGAAGCGCTCAATCCGTTCTACGGCCAGGCTGTAGGCATGTTCGCGGCGATCTTCGGCTTCATGGCGGTGCTGATCGGCGCAATCGTGCTGTTCACGGTCGGCAACACCATGAGCATGGCCGTGATCGAGCGTACCGCGGAGATCGGCACCCTGCGCGCCATGGGCCTGCGCCGCTCGGGAATCCGCCGGCTTTTTCTGGGCGAAGCCATGCTGCTCGGCCTGATCGGCGCGGCGGCCGGTGTCGCGGCGGCCGTGCTAGTCGCTTGGCTGGTGAATCACGCCGGCCTCACTTGGGTGCCCCCGGGTCAAACCGATCCGGTTCCTCTGACCGTGCGCGTATGGGGAGAAACGAAAATGATGTTCGGCACTGCAGCCGGGCTCGCGCTGGTCGCGGTGGTCTCGGCATGGTGGCCCGCGCGGCGCGCGGCGCGCATGCTCATCGTCGACGCGCTCAGGCATGTCTAGCAAGGAGCAGTGCGCATGAAATTTGAACGACTGATTGCAGGTACATTGCTGATCGCGTCGGCAGGCGCGGCCGGCGCAGCCCCGAACGCGCAGGCCATCCTCGCCGCGAGCGATGCCATCCGCAACCCGGGCAAGCCGTTCGCGCTCGCCGTGACGCTGGTGGAATACCGCAACGGCAAGCAGATCGACGGCAATACGCTCACCGTCTACTCCAAGGCCGACGCCAACAGCAGCCAGTTTCGCAGCCTGATCCGCTTTGTCGCCCCGGCGCGCGACGCCAACAAGCTGATGCTCAAGAACGGCAACGACTTGTGGTTTTTCGACCCGTCCTCCAAGGCCAGCATCCGCCTGTCGCCGCAGCAGCGCCTGCTCGGCCAGGCCGCCAACGGCGACGTGGTTACGGTCAATCTCGCCAAGGACTACCAGGCGCAAGTGGCGGCCGAAGAGAGCATTCTCGACGGCGATCGCCAGAATCGGCGCTGCTACAAGCTGGCGCTGGCCGCGGTGTCTGCCGATGTGACCTACCACCACATCGAAATGTGGCTCGACGCCTCCAGCAGCCGGCCGGTCAAGGCGCGCTTCTACACCGAGAGCGGGCAGCTCCTGAAGACCGCCTACTATCGGCGCTATCAGCCGCAATTGGGTGTGGAGCGGCCGACGGAGACGGTGATCATCGACGGGCTCGATGCGAACTGGGTGACGGTGATGCGCTTTTCCGACTACGCCTGGCGCGAGGTGCCCGAAGTGTGGCTGCAGCGCGACTACCTGCCGCGCTTCAAGCCCGAGTAGAGCGTGCGCGCCCTGGTCCTGCTCCTCGCGGCGGCGACGGCGCCCGCGCTGGCGGTCGACGAAGATGCGGCGGCGCTATTGCTCGCCGACAAGACCTCGACCACGGCCGAGCAGAGCAGCGACTGGCGCGTGTACGCGGAAACGGCCGTGCGCGAGTCGCGGCGGCAGGGCGCAGGCATCGCGCTGCACGGCGCGCGCGCGTCGATCGATGCCCGCTTCGACAAAACCTTCGCCCCCGGCTGGCGCGCCGTATTCGCCGACCGCCTGGACCTGAACCGGATGGACGGGGTCTCCGGCAATCGGGATATCAACACCCTGAAAGAGGCCTATCTGAGCTGGCAGGCTGAGCCCGACCGTATTGTCGACCTGGGGCGCATCAACGCGCGCAATGGTGTCGCTTTTGGGTACAACCCGACCGACTATTTTCGCGCCGGGGCGCTGCGTTCGGTGGTCTCGCTCGACCCCGCCAGCCTGCGCGAAAACCGCCTCGGCAGCGCGATGCTGCGCGGCCAGGCGCTGTGGAACGGCGGATCGCTTACCGCGCTTTATTCGCCGAGGCTCGCCGATCAATCCAGCGACAGTGTCTTCAGTCCGGACTTCGGTGCCAGCAATCAGCGCACCCGCTGGCAGCTTGGACTCAGCGAAAAACTGTCCGCTGCGCTCAGTCCGCAATGGCTGCTATCCGGCGGCGCCGGACAGTCGCCGCAACTGGGCCTGAACCTGACTGCTTTGGCGAACGCTGCCACGGTGGCTTACCTCGAATGGTCCGGTGGACGCGCGGCCTCGCTCGCGGCGCAGGCGCTGAAGCGCCCGGACGATGCGGCATTTCGTTCGCGCCTGTCCACCGGACTGACCTATACGACGCCGAACAACGTTACGCTCACGGCCGAGTATCAATACAACGGCGCCGGACTGGACCAGGCCGGCTGGAATGCGCTGCGGCGCGGTCCGCCGGCGGCCTACGGGCTGTATCGCGGCCTGGTCACGAACATCCAGGAGCTTCCGACCAGGGACCACGTGTTTGTTTACGCTGTCTGGCAGGACGCCCTGGTCAAGCATCTCGATCTCACCGCCATGGTTCGCTACGATGCCGCCGACCACAGCCGGCTGCAATGGCTGGAAGCGCGCTACCACTGGACCCGCGTCGATATCGCGCTGCAAACCCAGCTCAATACCGGTCAGTCGGGCAGCAACTACGGCGCATTGCCGGACCGGCGTGTCTGGCAGGCCGTGCTCAGGCACTTTTTCTGAGGGAGCGGTGTCGCGCGTCGGCCCGCGACCAGGATTCGATCGCGCGGCGATGGCTCGGATGAGTTCGCGGCGCGGGCGCGGGTGCCAGGCAAGGGTCGGCATGCGCATCTCCAGCGTGTACTGGTATCAGTACGGAAGTATGCGTGCAAGTCAATAAGCGCGTCACCTGGCTGCATTTAAAGTGTACAAATTGGGTCTGACGCCATTGATTGGATTTCATTTCCCCTGACCGGCGCTTTCCACCGCGGTCAGCAGCATCGAGCGGAACGCGCCGAATAGTTTGCGCATCTGCGCTCGCTTGTAGGGATACAGGTCCGGCGGATCCATCGCGTGAACCAGCATCGCCGTGTCAACCTCGAAAACGAGCAGACGCTCGTCCGCGGTCTCGGCGCAATCGATGCCGTAATAGTCCAGTCCCATGAGCGCATCGATTCCCGCCAGGCTGTGCTGGTGCCGAAGAGCGAAGCGGGTGTCGAAATCGGCCATGAAGCGCGCCTCTTCGTCCCGCTTGGCGGCGCTCGCGTCCATGTCCGCATTCACGTAATGGATCATCCAGTGCGTTGATATCGCCATATGGCAGGCGTACGGCCGGCCGGCGATCAGAACCACCCGGTACTTCCGGAACAGCCCGTCCGGCGCGCTGTAGTCCACGAAACGCGAGACGAAGAATTCGCCGTCCGCGGCCGTTCGCAGATAGTCGGCGATGGCCGCAGGACCATCCAGTTTCGCCAGGTCCTTCCCCCCTTGCGAATCGAGCGGTCTGGCGATGATCGGAAACACGCCGTCTTCCAGGATCGCTGCGAGAGGCCGCTCTGCGCGACCGACTTGTTCCAGGCTGTGCCTGCCGACGGCCATCGTCATCGGCATGACGATCCCCGGCACGGGCTTGAGCAGCGCCGACACGCTGTCGCGCGACAAGCGCAGTATGCGATCCGGCGCGTTGAGGACCGGCTTGGTCGAGGCATTGGTAAAACTCTCGATTTGCTTCAGCAGCGGGCGATTCGGCACGGACTCGCCGGCCGAAACAAACACCAGATCGTGATCGGGCAATGGCGACGGCAACGGCCGCTGCGGGCGCGCATAGAGCATGAGAAGTTCCACGTCCGAATCTTCGAGGAGGCAATCCAGATGGGTGATGGCCGTCATGTCCCCCGGGCTGGCGATGGCGAGAACGCGCAGGCCGGCGCCTTTGCGCGCCGCCGGCAGGCGATACAACTGCTGCATCTCGAGCGCTCGGGCCTGCAGGGCGAATGCGGGCCCGCGATTCTCGGGTATCAAGGTGAGGATCAAAAGCGTCGCCATGTCCATCATCGCCGCCGCATCGTCCGGATTGCGCTCCAAATGCGCCTCGAGCAACGGACCCAGCCGGAAAATTTCGAGCCCCGACAGCAGCAGTCGCCAGAGCCCCGCGAATCCGATGTACGCCGGCAATCCGAGCGGCGAGAGGTTTGCGGTGATGGCCGCGGGCACCGGTTTTCCATTGGCGGCGATCGCGCCGAGCACGATCGCGGCGTTGACCAGTGCGTCCGCGTCGGCGGTCGAGGCGCAGTCTTCGATCGCCCAGCGTATCGCCGTTTGTCCGTTGATCCTGGTTTCGGCTGCGGTGGCAAAGCCGCACTCGCGCAGCGCGAGCGCAAGGTGCGCGTTGGCGCGTTCGCCGTCGTCGCAGCGATAGCGCAAGCACACGGCGCTCGGCGCATCCGCGGGGAGCAGTTCCAGGACGGGCGTCGCCTGGACGCGTTGTTCCAGATACCGCGCGAGAGCGCCGGCGGCGGTTTCAGAGGCCATTCGGGCCGGCGACGACGGCAAGGGGAGGGCGTTCGGCCGGTTCGCCGTCGTGCGAGGATAGGAAATTCAACGACACCCGCGAGAGTATCTCCGAGCCTGGCAGCCGCAGTCAATCGCAGATTTCGGGCGGAGAGTCCCGTGAAACCGGGAAGGCGAATGGCAATTATCCGGCTAGCCTGTTTTATACGGACGCGTCGTCCGCAACCCGAGGTTCAGCCTTGCGCGCTCGGCCAGGGTGACGAGGGCATCCAGGCTGGAGCGCTCGGCGCGCCGCTCGCGCAGGTCATGACCGGCGAGCAGGAATAGCTTCCGCGTGGTCTCCTGCAGGCTTCCTTTCGGAAGGTCGGAATACTCAACCGGCGCGAAGTGAGGCAAAATACGCCCTCGGCCGGCGACGGCCCGGCAGATTCCCCCGCGGTGAGCGCAACCGGATACTGGAACAGGAGATGGCGATGAAACGTGAATTTCTGAAGTTTCTTGCATTGGCCGCGGCGTTGGCGGCGAGCGGCATGGCGTCGGCGCAGACGACGCTCAGGATGGGCTACGCGCTCGCGCCGGCGCCGAATTCGCATTACGGCGTTGGGGCCGGCACCTTCGCCGAGGAAATCGCCAAGCGCACCCAGGGGCGCTTCAGGATCGAGCAGTATCCCAACAGCCAGTTGGGCGGCGAGCGCGAAATGATAGAAAGCGTGCAGCTCGGGACGCTCGACCTCGTGGCGACTTCCTCGGGTCCGGTGCCCGGCTTCGTCCCCGAGACCGGTATTGTCGACATCCCCTTCCTGTTCCGCGATCCGGCGCACGCGCGCTCGGTGCTCGACGGACCGATCGGGCAGGAACTGCTGGCGAAATTTCCGGCCAAGAACCTGATTGCGCTCGCCTGGGGCGAGCAGGGCTTCCGCCACCTGACCAATAACAAGCGCCCGGTCGGCACGCCGGAGGACATGAAGGGCCTCAAGCTGCGCACCATGGAGAACCCGGTCCACATCACCGCGTTCCGGACCCTGGGCGCCGCGCCCACGCCCATGGCCTGGCCCGAGGTCATTACCGGGCTGCAGCAGGGCACGATCGACGGCCAGGAGAATCCGATCTCGGTGATCACCTCGGCCAAGTTGAGTCAGGTGCAGAAATACCTGACCCTGACGCGGCATGTCTATTCCCCGGCCGTGTTCATCATGTCTCCCAAGATTTGGAGCGTTCTTTCGGATGCGGACAAGAAATCGTTCCAGGAAGCGTCGAAGCTCGCCGCCGCCGCGATGCGCAAGTACGTCGACGATCTGGAGAAAAAAGGCGTCGACGACCTGAAGGCGCAGGGCATGCAGGTGGTGATGGCGATCGACACGGCGAAATTCCAGTCGATCCTGGCGCCGGCATACGCGGAATACGCGAAGAAATACGGCCAGGCCGGCATCGACCGCATCAAGAACTATAAATAACTCCGCAGCGACCTGAACGGCCGGCCGCAATGGCCGGCCGTTCCTTGTCTGCCGCGTCCAGTCCCGAGAGGTAGTCCCGCATGCTGGCGAAGTTCGACCGCGGCTTTCTGTGGCTGAATCGCGTGCTGCTCATGGCGCTGCTCGCGCTGATGGCGGTGATGGTGTTCGCCAACGTCGTGCTGCGATACACCACGGGCGATTCCATCGTCTGGGCGGAGGAGCTGTCGCGCTATCTGATGATCTGGCTGACCTTTCTCGGCGCCGGTCTGGTGCTGCGCTACGGCGGCCACCTTGCCATCGACAACCTGCAGGACGTAGTGCCGGCACGCGGCGGCAGGATCCTGCGCGCGCTGACCCTGCTGTGTGTGCTGGCGTTCGCCGTGGCGATGATGTGGCTGGGCACCGGTTACGTCATGCGCACCTGGTCGCAGACCACGCCGGTCGTAGAACTCCCGTTCGGACTGGTCTACTCGGCGCTGCCGGTCGGATTCCTTTTTCTGCTGATCCACATGGCGATGTTCGCGCGGCATTACGTCGCAGAGCGTAAATTCGGCCAGGATCCCGATTTCGATTCCGGCATGAGCGCCACGCTGTGACCACGGCGGTGCTCTTCGGAGCGCTCATTCTTTTCATGGCACTGGGCGTGCCGATCGCAATATCGATGGGCATCGCGGCCATGGCGGCGATAGCAGTCAAGGGACTGCCGCTCATCGGCGTCATGCAGAAGATGTTCGGCGGCCTGGACAGTTTCCCGCTGATGGCGGTGCCGTTCTTCATCCTCGCCGCCGAATTGATGTCCGGCGGCGCGTTGACCGAAGTCCTGCTGCGATTCGCAGCGCAATTCGTGGGCCATTTGCGCGGCGGCCTGGGCCACACCAACATCCTCACGCTGACCTTTTTCTCCGGCATCAGCGGTTCGGCCATGGCCGATGCCGCAGGGCCGGGCTCCATGCTGATCAAGATGATGCGCGACTCCGGCTACCACGTTGCCTATGCCGCCGCGCTCACGGCATCGATAGCGGTGGTGGGTCCGATCATTCCGCCGTCGATCCTGATGATCATCTACGCGCTGGAGGACCCCGGCGTTTCGGTCATAGGCCTATATTGGGCGGGCCTTATACCGGGAGTGATGATCGCCGCGGGGCTGGCGGTGGTCAACCACGTCATCAGCATCAGGCGCAATTACCGTTCGGACATGCGGGCGCCCGGCATCGGAGAGATGCTGCGCAACACTCGGCGCGCGCTTCCCGCGCTGGCTTTGCCGGCCATCATCCTGGGCGGCATCCAGAGCGGCGCATTCACGCCGACCGAAGCCTCGGTGGTGGCGGTGTTCTATGCCCTCATTGCCGGGCGCTGGATCTACGGCACGCTGACCTGGGACAAGCTGCCGGGGATGCTGCTGCGCTCGGCGATGCTCACGGCCTCGGTGCTGCTGATCGTGTCGGTATCGAACGCATTCGCCTGGGTGCTGACCATCGCCCAGGTGCCGCAGACGGTGGCGCAGTACGTCGCCTCGCTCGACTTGAGCCCGCTCACCTTCCTGTTCGCGGTCAACGTGCTGCTGCTCGCGTTCGGCATTTTCATCGAGCCGCTGCCCGGCGTCATGATCCTGGTGCCCATCCTCGCGCCCATGGCCGCGGCGCTCGGCATCGATCCCCTGCACTTCGCCATCATCGTGATCGTGAACCTGACGCTGGGGATGATCACGCCGCCGGTCGGCGGCCTGCTGGTCGTGGTGTCGATCGTGTCGCGAACGCCGCTTTCGGGCGTGGTGCGCGAACTCTGGCCGCTGATGTGGACCGAGATCGGCATCCTCGCCATCCTCACCGTGTTTCCTGCCTGCAGTATCTGGCTGCCCCACTTCATGGGGCGCTGAGCCGTTCTTGCGCAGCTGCGTTTTGCTCGGACGAGAAGCTGTCCGCACGCAAATGAGTATCTCGGATAACAGCAACGCCAAGCCGTTGTTGCTTTTATCAATAACCGTATTTTCTGTGCGGATGTGCTTTTCATCCGCACAGAAAATACGGTTGGCGCGCGGAGCGCGCAATGGTCGATCATCGACACCGCGGGAAGTGCATCCGGGCGGCTTGCAATTCAGCGACCCGTCTTGCGCGGACGGCGGCCCGTCCGCGCGGATCGCCGATCGTGCACGGTGCGAAAAGCCGCACCGCACGCAATCGACGATCTTGTATTAACCCCGAGCCGTATGCGGTGTTAACCGTAACCGCGTTTTCCGCGCAGATGCGCTTTTCATCCGCGCGGAAAACGCGGTTGGCGCGCGGAGCGCGCAATGTCCGCTTTTCGAATGCGGCTGGGATTCAAGAAGGGATGCGCTCTTGCCGCCTAAACGCAGCGCCCCCCGTCCACTTCCAGACACGCGCCGGTGATGAATTCGGCCTCGTCGGACGCGAGGAACAGCGCGGCATTGGCAATATCCAGCGGGGTGGACAGGCGCCCCAGGGGAATCGAAGCGATGAATTTCGCGCGTATCTCGGCCGTGTCCGCGCCGCCCATGAATTCGGCCAGCAGGCCGGTTTCTCCGGCCACCGGATTGATGCAGTTGACGCGGATTTTCGCCGGAGCGAGCTCCGCCGCCATCGAGCGGCTGATGGTGATGGCCGCGCCTTTGCTGCCGTTGTACCAGGTGAGTCCGGGCCGCGGGCGCACACCGGCAGTGGACGCGATAGTGATGAAGCAGCCACCGCCCTGCGCGCGGAAATGTGGAACCACGTGCTTTGCGCTGAGGTATAGGCTTTTCACGTTGACCGCGTAGATGCGGTCGAATTCTTCCTCCGTAACTTCCAGCATCGGCCGGTTGCGGTGCGTGGTGCCGGCGTTGTTGACGACGATATGCAGGCGCCCGAAAACCTCCAGCACCGAGCGCACCAGCCGCGCGACGTCGGCATCCCTGGCGACGTCTGCCTGGATGAAACGAGCCTCGCCGCCGGCGGCATTGATTTCGCGCGCAACGCGCTCCCCCGTTTCCGTGTTGATGTCATTGACGATGATCTTGCAGCCTTCCTGCGCAAAGCGCATGGCGACGCCCTCGCCAAAACCCGAACCCGCGCCGGTGACGATTGCAACCTTGTTGTTGAGCCTCATAGATCGCTTTCCTATCCGTGCTTGATGGTAATGGTCTTGAGCCGCGTAAACGACAACAGGCCTTCGATGCCTTTTTCACGCCCGTAGCCGCTCGCCTTCACGCCGCCGAAAGGCAATTCGACACCGCCGCCCGCGCCATAGTTGTTGATGAACACCTGGCCCGAGTCCAGGCTGCGGGCGATACGTAGCGCGCGTGAACCGTCACGCGTCCAGACGCCGGCGACCAAGCCGAAGCGCGTGGCGTTGGCGAGCCGAAGCGCATGGGTTTCGTCGTCGAAAGGCATGGCCGCGAGCACCGGTCCGAATACCTCTTCCTGCGCCAGGTGGTGGCCGACGGGAACATCGCGCAACAAGGTCGGCTTCTGGTAGTAGCCGCCCTTGGGCGCGTCGGCGACGATCTCCCCCTGCGCAACGCGCGGCAGCGCGTCCCTTTCGGCTTCGGCGAGAAAGCCGCGCACGCGCGCGAGCTGGCCGGCGCGAATCAGCGGACCGCAGTCGAGGTCGGCCGGCGAAGGGCCGACGCGCAAGCGGGCAAAAGCACGGCCCAGCGTTTCGAGCAGTTGCTCGTAGATCGCACGCTCCACCAGCAGGCGGCTACCTGCCGAACAGGTCTGGCCCGCGTTTTGGATGACGGCGTTGACGATCGCCGGCACCGCGGCATCCAGGTCGGCATCGGCAAAGACGAGTTGCGGCGATTTGCCGCCGAGTTCCATGGTGACGGGATGATGGTGAACGGCAGCCGCCTGGGCCACGCGCGTGCCGGTCTCGGGCGAGCCGGTGAACGAGATGTGATCGACGCCGGCGTGCCCTGCCAGCGCGGCACCCGCCTCGCCACCCAGCCCGGGAACGATGTTGAGCGCGCCTGGGAGCAAGCCGGCTTCGGCCATCAGTTCCGCCAGCTTGAGGAGACTCAGGCACGCGTCCTCGGCCGGCTTCATGACACAGGCATTGCCTGCCGCGAGCGCGCCGCCGACGGAACGGCCGAACACCTGCAACGGATAGTTCCAGGGAATGATGTGCCCCGTGACCCCGTGCGGCTCGCGCAGCGCGAGCGCGGTAAACCCGGGTTGGTACGGAATCGTCTGTCCGCCGACCTTGTCCACGGCGCCGGCGTAGAACTCGAAGTAGCGGGCGCAGGCGACGACGTCGTTCCTGGCCTGCTTGATCGGCTTGCCGCAATCACGCGCCTCGATCTGCGTCAATTCCTCGGCGTGATCGAGGATCAGCCGCTCGACCTGCATCAGGATGCGTCCGCGCTCGACCGGCGCCAGCCGGCCCCAGGCGCCTTCATAGGCTCGCCGCGCGGCGACTATGGCGCGGTCGACGTCCTCGTTCGTGCCTCTGGCGATGCGGGCGAATTCCAGGCCGTCCGAGGGATCGATCATGGGCAGGGACTCGCCGCTGGCACAGGGCTGCCAGCGGTTGTCGATGAATACCTGGGGCATGGCGGCGGTCTCTGTTTGATTGATCGAGTGGTCAATTATCGCACCATCGGGCGCGCCTGCGCCGCTCGCCTTATTCCGCCTTCACTCTGGCAGAATGGCTGGGATTTACGCACAAGGGCGAACAGGGATCGCACCGCGCGTTTGGACGGTAGGATGAGCCGGATTTGCTCAACTTTCAGAATCGGGGCGGAACCATTCCACCCTACCAGGCGCGGCAATTGATCAGGATGATGGACAAGTACGGAGGCGAGGATGAGGAAGTATCCGATTGAAGTGTTCTGGAGCGACGTGGACGAAGGCTATATTGCTGTCGTTCCCGACCTCCCGGGCTGCAACGCATGGGGCAAGACCGAAGCCGAGGCGATCCGCGAGGCGCATGACGCTATCGCCGCGTGGATCAAGGCCGCCCAAAGCATGAAACGCGCTATTCCAGCGCCTTCCAAACCCGCGGAAGAAATGGCCTACAGCGGCAAATTCCTCATGTGCGTACCGAAGCGCCTGCACGCGGAGATGGCGAAGGCGGCGAAGGCGCAGGGCGTGAGCCTCAACCAGTATGTGCTGTACCTGCTCACCGAGCGGCACGCACAGGGCAAGCAGGCAGCCTAGCCTTCAATAGCCACCCGCGCGCTCGAGTGGGACACGATGCAAGCTGCGCTTACGGGCTCATGCTTGGCATCGTGCACGGCAGAATGTGCACCGCTAGCTTCCAGCTTCAACGTTTGTCCAGCAAGTAATACTGGAGTTAGGCTTCGCAAGGCAATGTGGTTGGCATCGCGTCCCACACTTTTCCGCTGTACTGCCGACCGTTTGCCTTTTTCGAGCGCTTCTGACCGTCCACGCTCCAGGTTCCCCATTGTTTGAAGAAGAACGCAACCTCGGCTTGGTCGCATTGCCGTTTGACGCCGCCCACCCACTCTTTACGCATGGGACGGGCTTTGGGGCCTGATTCGCCACCAACGATGACCCAATGAATTCCCGCGAGATCAATCGCGCCCAGATCTTCGAGTAGTGGTTCAACGGAAAGAAAACGCACCTTGGCGTCGATCGTGCGTAGTACGTCGATACGAGGAACGCCATGCTTGCGATTTTCAACCGATACGCCTAGCCACGCGTTTGCTGGCACATCAATGCCGCAACAGAACTTTGCCATGCGTTCTGCGCGTTTGGTGAGAATTTGAAACGTGTGCTGCTGGGCATGTGCCATCACGTCGAATATTCGGCGGATGTAATCGAACGGCACCTTCTCATGGAACAGGTCCGACATGGAATTTACGAAATAGACGGTAGGCTTGCGGCGTTCCAACGGCTCCGCCAGGCGCTCCGGCATCAGGGTTAGACCGAACCCATTCTCATACCCCTGTACGCCCATCGCCTGCAGGCGCCACGCCATTGTTTCCGCGTAGCAGTGTTTGCATCCTGGCGAGACCTTAGTACAACCCACCGTCGGATTCCATGTCTGCTCGGTCCATTCAATCCGGCTTTGCGTACTCATTTCGCTCCCTCCGTGAGTTGCAATCGCTCGCCTTCTTTTTCCCAGTGAAGCGGTTTTTTGGGCCGCTTGCGCGTTGCGTCGAGATTTCGGACTTTCCCCGCGTTAATGAGGCTGCCCAAGGCGCGCTGAAAGTCGCCCGGAAACCAATCGGTGTCTTCCAGAAGGTTGGCGAACGCTTCTTCACCTACGCGCCGTTCGCCGCTTGCGAGGTACTTTAGCCAATATGCCTCCACTTCACTCAAACCTGCGTGACCCTCTTCCGCATTCACGAAAGCCTCTGGGCCGAATAGCTCGCCAGTTCCAGACTTTGCTATCCGGGCATGTTGTTTCGTCGATGCCCTTACACGTTTTTGAACTTGATCGAGGTTCTCCGAAATCTCCATGAACTCGATTGTTCCGCGCGGGTGAGTGGTGAGATAGACCAGATGGTACTTGGGGCGCTCTTTTTGCCGATCAAGAACCCGAACGTGCGCGGAGCGGCCCTGCCATTTACCCTCGACAGGCAGATGATGTTTGAGATTCTTGCGGTAAGTATTCAGCAACAGTTTCTCTCGCTCCGGTCCGTGAAGGTCATCAACGTCGACTGTCTCCCCGAGAAACAACGCAATTTCCTCTTTCCATTCAGACATCGACGCGGTTCGACTTACAAAATCGTACATGAAATTAATCAGGAACTCGGATCGCTGTCTCTGCAGCAAAGGTTGGAGCATTGTAACGCCAACGTCCTTCCAACCAGTGGGATCAATAAAGAAGAACGCGAATGCATTGGTTCCGCACCAGTTTAGAATTTTCTCCCGCAACGCCACGAAGTCACCCGGCCACCCTTCAGCGTCTATTCCAGATGGCGTCTGGCTAAAAAGAAACTGTTGCAGACGCGCAAACGCAGCTTTGTCCTTCTCAATGTACAGCGCCCGAACGCGCAAACTCATGCCACTTCGGCCCAGAGCCTGTCGACTACGGTCGAGAATTTGTAACGAGATCGCTATCGAGGTGCTGCCCATGTCCTCGCTATCATCGGACCATGGGCCAGCAAAACAATCCACGTAGCACAACTCGGTAATCCCGAGTCTGGTCGAACTCATACCAATAATCATGAAGAGCTTTTCGAGGTAGCCCTCCAGCAACTGATGCTTGATGAATGCCAATTCTCGCCCATGCAGATAGGCGTCAGGTACGGCATTGCTGTTCTTAGGGTCCGGCATTCCTCCTCCTCCCTCTTGACTGACGAACGATCGTTCGGTATCGTAAACCTATGGCGGACGATGGTCAATACTTGGCGAAACTGCAGGACTACTACGCCCGGCACATGGTGCTGCCTTCATACGCTTCAATTGGAACTTTGGTCAGTCTGAATTCGAAGGCGTCGGTGGCGGGCATGGTGCTACGTCTCAAGTCCGAAGGGTTTCTGGAAAGCTCACCCGATAGGCGGCTGAAACCAGGCAAGCGCTTTTTCGAGCGCCCCGTCGCGGAGAGCGTTCGCGCCGGACTTCCCAGCCTCGCAGCAGATTTCGGACCGGAGGCGCTGAGGATCGACGAGTATTTGGTCGCCCACCCTTCCCGCACCGTACTCATTACGGTCAAAGGCGACTCGATGATCGATGCCGGCATTCATCCCGGCGACGTGGTCATTGTCGAAAAGCGAGCAGCAGCAAATGCCGGCGATATTGTCGTCGCGATTCTTGACAACGATTTCACGCTAAAGCGGCTTGGCCGAGAGAAGGGCCGCGCAGTACTGCTCCCGGAGAACAAGTCTTATCCGATTATTCGTCCCAAAGGCGACGCCGAGATTTTCGGGGTCGTGGTTGGGCTTTTCAGGAAGTATTGATGGTAGTTAATTGATTCTAGAAAGGAGTTGTACCATGGCAAAGACACCAAGCAATCACGGTAAGCAGTGGACTTCGAATGACGTTTCGCAGCTTCAGCACCTGGCGAATCAAAATACGCCGACACGTGTCATAGGGATCAAGATGGGTAGAACGCCCAATTCTGTGGCACATAAGGCGAGCGAGGAACACATTTCGCTTAAGCCGACCAATCAGACTCCGTATAACCGGCGCAAGTAAGAACATCTTCGGAAAGCAAATACTGGCGCGGATCTCCTGGCTATCGACCTGCAAAATTTACACATTCCGAGTGTAGGTGTGCACAGGTTCACGAATTCACGCCGCGCGCTTCAATTCATACCCGCGAATCAGAACATCGGCCGGCAGATTCAACCCCGATGCGAGCCTGCGTATCATGTCCAGCGTGAGCGGGCGAACGCGGTTCATCACTTCCGCGACCCTGGCGCGCGAGCCGATGTACGGCTCCAGGTCTTTTCGGGTTATCGCGCGCGATTCCATGACATGTTGCAGAAAATCGATCGGATCGGGCGCCTCGATCGGGTAGTGCTCGCGCTCGTACGCTTCCACCAGAAGCGTGAGCACTTCAAGCCGGTCTGCCTCGGGCGAGCCGCTGGGCGCCTCCCAGAGCGCTTCGATTTCCTTGAGCGCGGCCTGGTGCTCGCGCTTGGTTCGGATCGGACGCAGTGTCATCACTGTCACCTCAAATGGTTCCCCGATACGAATCTCGCCATACTGCCAAAGTTGCGCAACCGCACAAGCGTCCGTGCAGAAGATTCAGACCGCAAGTACAGTCAAGCGCTCGCGCCGCAACAGTTTCTTGAAATCCGCATCAAACGTCACCAGATGCTCGCCCAATTGCATTACGGTCGCGGCCAGCCAGGCGTCCGGAATACCGTTGGATTTGATTTGCTTCTCCAGGCAAAGATGGCGCAGCAGCGGCCATTCCGCCCCTCCAGCGGGCATGTCGACGCCGGAGATCGAAAGCAGGGCATCCACGAAACCGACCGCCTCCTGCACCGGCGTGGGGGTCACAAAGATCTTCGGATGGATTACCAGTCGCAAAAAACTGGCCACGACCATGGATGGCAGCTTGAGGCTGGCGCCGGCGGCACATGCGGCCAACGCATGTTCCAGCCAGGAACGGGCAACCCGATGGTGCGGGTGGTCGCTGCGCGAGGCTGCCACCAGGATATTGACGTCGGGGACCATCGTGAATCAGCGCATCGGGTCGCTGTCCACGGCGTCCAGCATTGCCTTGTTGCTCAAAGGATTGAGCCCGGCCACCAATCCGCTTTTGCCTTTTCCCTTGACTGCGTATACCGGTACCAAGGGAACGCGTTTCCTTTTTGCGCCGTTTGACGTGGTGCCCGCCCGCAGGCGAAGCTCCAAACCTTCTTCGATCAGGCGCGTGAGGCTGCTGCGCTGTCGCGCTGCGAGAGACTTGGCATTGGCGAGAATGGTGTCGTTGAGATCGAGCGTGGTTTTCATGCGCATTTACTATACAGATTTCTGTATAATTGTCAAACCGCGCGCGTCGATCAGGGTGCTCAGCCTTGAAGCGGCTGCCATGCCGCCGTTGCTGGGTGCGCAGGTGATCGCGGAATACGAAAGTATCGACACGGGAGTGGCGGAGAAGGTGCCGGTGCCGATGCGCGCTGAAGCCGCCTGAGCCAGCCGCGCTTCGTCTCGCCTAGACCCAGTCCCTGGCGACGAGGAAATCGCTGTACAGCCTGGCCTCGGCGCTGCCCGGTTCCGGTTTCCAGTCGTAGCGCCATTTCACCAGCGGCGGCAGCGACATCAGGATGGCCTCGGTGCGGCCGCCCGACTGCAGGCCGAACAAGGTGCCGCGGTCGTAGACCAGATTGAATTCGACGTAGCGCCCGCGGCGGTAGGCCTGGAAGTCGCGCTCACGCTCGCCGTAGGGCGTGTCTCTGCGCCGCCCGATGATCGGTTCGTAGGCGTCGATGAAATGATTGCCCACGCTTTGCGTCAGCGCGAAGCACGCGTCGAAGTCGGGCTGGTTCAGGTCGTCGAAGAAAATGCCGCCGATACCGCGCGGCTCGTTCCTGTGCTTAAGGAAAAAGTAGCGGTCGCACCAGGCCTTGAATTGCGCGTGCTGCTCGGCGCCGAAAGGTTCGAGCGCGAGCTTACAGGTGCGATGAAAGTGCCGCGCGTCTTCAGTGAAACCGTAATAAGGGGTCAAGTCCATGCCACCGCCGAACCACCATGCGGGCGCGGCGCCTTCCTTGGTCGCGACGAAAAAACGCACGTTCATGTGCACGGTGGGGCAATACGGATTGCGCGGATGCAGCACCAGCGACACGCCCATCGCCTCCCAGGCGCGGCCGGCCAGCTCGGGGCGGGAGGCGGAGGCCGATGGCGGCAGGCCCGCGCCCTGCACGTGCGAGAAATTCACCCCGCCGCGCTCGAACAGCTTGCCTTCCTCGATCACGCGGCTGATGCCGCCCCCGCCCTGGGGGCGGTCCCAGCGCTCCTCGCGGAAGGACTGGCCATCGAGGCTCTCCAGCGATGCGATGATGCGCCGTTGCAGGACTAGCAGGTAGTCTTTGACTGCAGAAGAATTCATCGGTTACCGATATGCGCAAATAAACACGGATTCTAGCAGCAGCGCACTAAGGCAAGCTGCTGCTGTTCGCATCAGTCCATTGCCATAGCTGGTGACGAAAATCGCACTTTGCCTTGTTGCCGGGTTTCGATTTGCGCGGACGAGAAACCGTCCGCGCGGATCGTCGATCTTGTATGAAACCCTCACCCCCTGTTTGGTGTTAACCAGAACCGTGTTTTTGTACGGATGTGCTTTTCATCCGTACAAAAACACGGTTGGCGCGCGCAGCGCGCAAGTCCGCTGGTCGCAGCAACAGTACTTATCGAGTGAGTACGTCGTTTACCAGAAAGCGAGGCGAGGGCTTATCGTTTTTTTACGGGTATCGCGCGTTGGCCGATGTCGCGGCGGAACTGCATGCCGTCGAAATGGATGCCTTCGGCCGCCCGATAGGCGCGGCGCTGCGCCATCTTGACGCTGTCGCCCAGGGCCGTGACGCACAACACCCGCCCGCCGTTCACCACCACCTTGTCGCCATCCAAAGCCGTGCCGGCGTGAAACGCGATGCAGTCCCCGCTGCGTTCCGTGTGCTTGGGGAGTCCGGTGATGACGGCGCCCTTCTTCGGCGTGTCCGGATAGCCGGCGGCGGCGAGCACCACACCCAGGGCCGTGCGCCGGTCCCAGTCGATCTCGGCCTGGTCCAGCGCGCCGGCGCAGGCGAGTTCGAACAGTTCGAACAAGTCGGACTTCAGGCGCAGCATGATCGGCTGGGTTTCCGGATCACCCATGCGGCAGTTGAATTCCAGCGTCCTTGCATTGCCGTCCGCGCCTATCATCAGACCGGCGTAAAGAAAGCCGCTGTAGGGGATGCCGTCGCCCGCCATGCCGTGGATGGCAGGCAGGATGATCTCGCGCATCGCCTGCGCGTGCAGTTCCGGCGTCACCACCGGCGCGGGCGAGTAGGCGCCCATGCCGCCGGTGTTGGGCCCGGCGTCGCCGTCCCGCAGGCGTTTGTGGTCCTGGCTGGTGGCGAGCGCGAGCACGTGCTCGCCGGCGCTCATGACGATGAAGCTCGCCTCCTCGCCGGCCAGGTACTCCTCGATCACCACGCGCGCCCCGGCATCGCCCATCTTGTTGTCCACCAGCATCATGTCGACGGCCTCATGCGCTTCCTTGGCCGTCATCGCCACTATCACGCCCTTGCCCGCGGCGAGGCCATCGGCCTTGATCACGATGGGGGCGCCTTGCGCGTCGATATAGGCGTGCGCCTCGCGCGCGTCGCCGAAGGTGGTGTAGGCGGCGCCGGGGATGCCATGCCGCTGCATGAAGCGCTTGGCGAAATCCTTGGAACTCTCCAGTTGCGCCGCGGCGCGGGTCGGGCCGAAGATCTTCAGCCCGCGGGCGCGGAACAGATCGACCACGCCGGCGGCGAGGGGCGCCTCGGGTCCGACCACGGTGAGCTGAACCGAATTTTCCCGCGCGAACTCGGCCAGTTCGGCGATGCCGGTGATGGCAACATTCTCCACGCCCGGCTCCAGCGCCGTGCCGGCGTTGCCCGGCGCGACATAGATCTTTTGCACGCGCGGACTCTGCGCCAGCTTCCACGCCAAGGCGTGCTCGCGACCGCCCGAGCCGATCACCAGGAGCTTCACCTATCAGTGCCTGAAGTGGCGAATGCCGGTATAGACCATGACCAGGCCGAGCTCGTCGGCCGCGGCGACCACTTCCTCGTCGCGCATGCTGCCGCCGGGCTGGATGATGGCTTTGGCGCCGGCCTCGGCCACCACGTCGACGCCGTCGCGGAAGGGAAAGAAGGCGTCCGAGGCCACTACCGAGCCGGCGAGCGACAGGCCGGCATTTTTCGCCTTGATCGCGGCGATGCGCGCGCTGTCGACGCGGCTCATCTGGCCCGCGCCCACCCCCAGGGTATGACCGCCGCCGCAAAACACGATGGCATTGGACTTGACGAACTTGGCCACGCGCCAGGCGAAGAGTAGGTCGCGCAGTTCCCCGTCAGTGGGTTTTTTCCTGCTGACCACGCGCAGTTCGGCGGCTTCGACGTTCTTCGCGTCGGGTGCCTGTGCGAGCAGGCCGCCGCCGACGCGCTTGAAGTCGTAGCGGTTGCCGCCCGCGGCCAGCGGGACGGCGAGCACGCGCACCTTGGTCTTGGATGCTAGAACCTTCTTCGCGACCGCGTCGTAGCCGGGCGCGATCAGCACTTCGACGAACTGTTTCGCCACAGCTTCGGCGGCAGGCGCATCGACCGGCCGGTTGAAGGCGATGATGCCGCCGAAGGCCGAGGTGGGATCGGTCTGAAACGCGCGCTGGTAGGCTTCGAGCACGGTGTTGCCGATGGCGACGCCGCAGGGATTGGCGTGCTTGACGATGACGCAGGCGGGTTCGGAGAACGTCTTCACGCATTCCCAGGCCGCGTCGGCATCGCTGACGTTGTTATAGGACAATTCCTTGCCCTGCAACTGGGTGTAGCCGGCGAGGCTGCCCGGCGCCGGCTCGAGGTCGCGATAGAAAGCCGCGCTCTGGTGCGGGTTCTCGCCGTAGCGCATGTCCTGCACCTTGGCGAATTGCAGCGTCAGCCGCTCCGGGTAGTCGCGGCTGTTCTGCTCGGGATCGAGGCCGGTCAGATAATTGCTGATGGCGCCGTCATAGGCCGCGGTGTGGGTGAATACCTTTTTCGCGAGATCAAAACGCGTGGCGGCGCTGACCCTGCCGTTGCTTGTCTTCATTTCCTCGAGCAGCGCCGGATAATCGGCGGGATCGACCACCACGGCGACGCCGGTATGGTTCTTGGCCGCCGAGCGCAGCATGGCGGGGCCACCGATGTCGATGTTCTCGATCGCCTGCGCAAGCGTGCAGCCGGTTTTGGCTATGGTCCGGGTGAAGGGATAGAGATTGACCACCACCAGATCGATCGGCTCGATGCCGGCATCCTTGATCGCCGCCATGTGCTCGGGCAGGTCGCGTCTCGCCAGCAGCCCGCCGTGGATCATCGGGTGCAGGGTCTTCAAGCGTCCGTCGAGCATTTCCGGATAGCCGGTGTACTGCGCCACTTCGGTGACGGCGATGCCGTTTTGCGCGAGCAGCTTGGCCGTGCCGCCGGTGGACAGGATGGAGACCTTCATCTGCGCCAGGGCGCGCGCCAGTTCCAGCACGCCGGTCTTGTCGGAAACGCTGATCAAGGCTTGCTTGACGAGGATGCTCATGATTGGGCCCGGGCGATGAGTAAGGGGCGACGAGGGGTATCTGCGTTAGGCGAGCGCTTGCCTCCGTGCATCGCCATCAGGAATCAGATTTTTATCTTCAAATCCTCGATCTTCTTGCGCAAGGTGTTGCGGTTGATGCCCAGCCACTTGGCTGCCGTCGTCTGGTTGCCCTCGGCATAATCGAGCACCACCTCGATCATGGGCTTTTCGACATTCTTCAGCACCATCTCGTAGACGGTGCGCGGACGCTCTCCGTCCAGGTCCTTGAAATATTTTTCCAGGGACCTGCGTACGCATTCGGCGATTTCACTGGCGCGCGGTGTCATGCTGCCAACTCCTCCTCATAGCGCAGGTACTCGTATCGCTGCGCCAATTGATCGAAAAAACGGTTTACTGCGGCCAGTTGCTCCTCGATGCCCGGCAACTGGTTCATCGCGTGGCGGAAACCGGCCGAGCCGGCCAAGCCCTTCGTGTACCAGGAAATGTGCTTGCGCGCGATCTTGACGCCGGTATCGACGCCGTAGAACGCGTACAGCTCGTGCAAGTGCGCGATCAGCACCTGGTGGATCTCGGTGACCGGCGGCGCCGGCAGGTGCACGCCGGTCTTTAGGTAGTAATCGATCTCGCGGAAGATCCACGGCCGGCCCTGCGCCGCGCGGCCGATCATGATGCCGTCGGCGCGGGTGTAGTCGAGCACGTACTTGGCTTTTTGCGGCGTGGTGATGTCGCCGTTGGCTACCACCGGCAGGCGCGTGGCCCTCTTGACCTCGGCGATGGTGTCGTATTCGGCGTGCCCGGTATAGCCGCAGGCGCGCGTGCGTCCATGGATCGAGAGCAACTGGATGCCGCTATCCGCGGCGATGCGCGCGACCGTCAGGGCGTTCTTGTTGTGCTGGTCCCAGCCGGTGCGGAACTTGAGCGTCACCGGCACGTCGACCGCCTTGACCACGGCCTGCAGAATGCGCCCGACCAGCAGCTCGTCCTTCAGCAGCGCCGAGCCGGCCATGACGTTGCATACTTTCTTTGCCGGGCAGCCCATGTTGATGTCGATGATCTGCGCGCCCTCGCCGACGTTGTAGCGCGCGGCCTCGGCCATCATCCGCGGGTCGGCGCCCGCGATCTGTACCGAAATCGGAGCGGGTTCGCCCGCGTGATTGGCGCGGCGTCGCGTCTTCGCGCTGCCCCACAGAAGGGAGTTCGATGCCACCATCTCGGACACCGCCATGCCGGCGCCGAACCTTTTGCACAGTTGGCGGAACGGGCGATCGGTGACCCCGGCCATCGGCGCAACGAATAGATTGTTGCGTAGCACGTGAGGTCCGATTCTCATTTCGTGTAAAGGGTTTTTTTGCGGAAGGGGAAACAATTCTATACCCAATCGCCGCGGAATAAAAATCGAATTGGCCACGCTTTGAAGGTATTACTTTAACTTGCCCTCGGCTTCGTCTAAGGCAAAGCGTTCGCGCCGTAAATCATGCGCCGCGCGACAAAGCGGCGGGCGAAGGGCACGAGGTCGAGGGCAAGCAGTCCCGCGCCGCGGCCGAGCTTGAGCAGCGGATCGGAATTGGAAAACAAGCCGACCAGGCTGTCGGTGAATTGGATGCAGGCGCGGCGGTCCGGCGCGCGCGCGCGGCGATAGTGCGCGCGGAAACTGGCGCCGCCCGGGTCGCGCGCATCGCGCGCCAGGCGGGCGAGCTCCCAGGCGTCGCGCAGGCCGAGGTTGAATCCCTGGCCGGCGACCGGGTGCAGGGTTTGCGCCGCGTTGCCGACGCATAAGCTGTGCGGCTGTGTATCATCGCGCCGGTAACGCAGCGCCAGTGGAAAGGTGGAGCGCTCTCCGGCCTCGGTGAATGCGCCAAGACGGTCGCCGAAAGCGGCATGCAGTTGTGCCAGGAATGCCGGGGTGTCGAGCGCGGACAGGCGCGCGGCACGCTCCGGGCTGGTCGTCCATACCAGTCCATAGTCTGCGCCGTCCGGCAGCAAGGCGAGCGGTCCCTCGGGCGTGAATCGCTCCCATGCCCTGCCGCGGTGGGCTTGCGCGGTGTTTACCGAAGCGACCACGGCAGTCTGGCGGTAGTCCTTGCTGTAGGCGGGCACTGCACGGTCATCGACGACGCCCGCGCCATCGGCGAATACCGTTAAGCGCGGTGCGAACGCCTGTTCCCCATCCTGCGTCAGCACCACTGCCGTGGTGCCGTCGAACGCGGTCAGTTTCGCGCCGAACATCCTCCTCCCCGAGCAGGGCACAGCGAGCAGACCCTGCTGCAGCTTGTCGTAGGTGACGACATAGCCCAGCGCGGGCACGCCGCAGTCGGCGGCGCGTATCTGAGTTCGGCCGAACCCACCCTGCTGCGAAACGTGGATGGTTTCGATGGGCGTTGCGGCAAGCACGGACCAGGCGTTCAAGCGCTCGAGTATCAGGCGGCTGGAATAGGACAAGGCTATCGGGCGCGCATCGCCCGACTTGCCGCCGCGCTCGCTGCCGGAGTCGGGGCTGCAGGCGCTGCCCGCTTCGGCACTACGCGCCTCGGTCAGAACGACCGAATGTCCGCTGTCTTGCAGCGCCAGGGCCAGCGCAGCACCCACCGGCCCGCCGCCGGCAATCAGTATGTCTATCGGTTCAGTGTTCATTACAAATGAGGGGATATCCCGCGAGGGGACTTCCTACGGGGCGCATCCCCTCATACTCCCCTAAGTTGGGGGCTGTTTCGGTCAATCTGAAACAGCCCCTCAGTCATTGCCCACTAGCGCTTCGATCGCGGCGATGCTCTTCGGTGTTTCGGCGGTAATGATTTCGCAGCCGTCTTGAGTCACCAGCACATCGTCCTCGATGCGCACGCCGATGTTCCAGTAGGCCTTGGGCACGCCTTCCCCCGAACGGATGTAGCAGCCGGGCTCCACCGTGAGCGTCATGCCTTGTTTAAGCGGCCGCCACTTGCCGTCGAGCTTGTATTCGCCGGCGTCGTGCACGTCCAGCCCCAGCCAGTGGCCGGTACGGTGCATGTAGAAGCGCTTGTAATCGCCCGCTTCGATCACTTTGTCCAGGCTGCCCCGGCACAGGCCGAAATCGATCATGCCTTGCGCCAGCACGCGCACCGCGGCCTCGTGCGGCGCGTCCCAGGCGACGCCGGGCCTGGTCGCGCCGATGGCGGCGGCTTGCGCGGCGAGCACCAGTTCGTACACGTCCTTCTGCGGGCCGCCGAATTTGCCGTTAATCGGATAGGTGCGGGTGATGTCGGACGCATAGCCGTCGAACTCGCAGCCGGCATCGATCCGGAGCAGCGCGCCATCGGCTAGCCGCGCGTTGTTGTCGCTGTAGTGCAGCACGCAGGCGTTGGCGCCGCCGGCGACGATGGGCCAGTACGCGGGGAACTGGGCGCCGCGGCGGCGGAACTCGTACAGCAGCTCGGCCTCGATTTCGTATTCCATCCGGCCGGGCCTGGTGGCGCGCATGGCGCGCTCGTGCGCCTTGGCCGAGATGCTCGCGGCGCGGCGCATCAGCGCGAGTTCGCGCTCGTCCTTGATGAGGCGCATCTCGTCCAGCGCGGCGCGCACGTCGTAAATGCTCCGCGGTGCGCTGATGCCGGTGCGGCTTTGCGCGCGCACCTGATTCAGCCAGCGCAGGACGCGCGCGTCCCAGTCCGGGTCCATGCCCGGCGCGTAATAGAGCGCCGGCTGGTTGGCCAAGAGCGCGGGCAGCTTTTCATCGAGCTGGGCTATGGGGTAGGCGGCGTCCACGCCGAAGGCTTCCCTGGCCGCGTCCGGGCCGTAGCGGAAACCGTCCCAGGTTTCGCGCTCCGGATTCTTCTCGCGGCAGAAGAGGATGCTTTGCGCTTCGGCACCGGCGACGAGCACCAGCACCGCTTCCGCTTCCCGGAAACCGCAAAGGTAGTAGAAATAGCTGTCGAAGCGGTAGAGGTACTCGCTGTCGCGGTTGCGCACGCGCTCGGGCGCGGTGGGCAGGATGGCGATGCCGCATTGCATCTGCGCGAGCAGAGAGGCGCGGCGTTGAGCGTAGACTTCGATATCGGTCATGAAAGGCGGCTGGGAGCAGGTCGGGTATGCGCGGATTGAGTCAATTGTACAGTCTGCGCAATGGCCATGTTTCGATAAGGACAGCCAGGCTCAAGCAAGGCCGCCGCGCAACTCCTTATCCAATGCCCGCAGGCGCTCGGCGGTGCCGATGTCGTGCCAGCGGCCGCGATAATGCTCGCCCGACACCCGCTCGGCTGCCATGGCTTTGCGCAGGATAGGCGCGAGCGCAACCTTGGCGCCGGGTGGAATGCCGCCAAACAGGCGCGGCGTGTATACCCCTATGCCGCTGAACGTGAGCATGGGCTTTCCGCTTTCACGCACGCACCCAGCCTTCAGTGCGAAGTCGCCGCGTGGATGTTGCACCGGGTTATCCACCAACACCAGATGCGCAAGTTTGTCTCCGAGCTGCAATCGCCTCAGTTTCGACACGTCGTAATCGCAGTAGATGTCGGCGTTGATCACCAGAAACGGCTCCGCTCCGAGCAAAGGCAGGGCGAAGGCGATCCCGCCGGCGGTCTCGAGCGCTTCGCGCTCGGGCGAGTAGCGGATCGAAACGCCGAAGCGCGAGCCGTCGCCGAGCGCGGTTTCGATCAGGTGCCCGAGGTGGGCGTGATTGATCACGGCTTCGGTGAAACCGGCCCGCGCGAGCTTCTCCAGCTGCCACACGATCAACTGCTTGCCGCCCGCGGCAAGCAGCGACTTGGGCGTGGTATCGGTGAGCGGACGCATTCTCACGCCGCGCCCGGCAGCGAGGATCATTGCCTTCACGGAAAGATTTTTCCCTGCGTTGCCTGCTGCTTCTCGATCTCGTCGAACAGATGCGCGAGCGGCGCGAGCGCGTTGTAGCGTCCGGCGACTGCGCGCGCGTAGCGCACGAAGCGCGGCGTGTCCTCGACATAGCCGGGTTTGCCGTCGCGGTAGTGGATGCGCGCGAAAATGCCCAGAACTTTCAGATGGCGCTGCAGGCCCATCCATTCGAGGTTGCGGTAAAAGTCGCCGAAGTCGGCGCCGACCGGTAGCCCGGCGCGGCGCGCCCGGTCCCAGTAGCGCACCACCCAGTCGAGCGCGCGCTCTTCTTCCCAGCTGATGAAAGCGTCGCGCACGAGCGATGCCACGTCGTAGCTGATCGGGCCGTATACCGCGTCCTGGAAATCGAGGATGCCGGGGTTGGGCTCGCTGAGCATCAGGTTGCGCGGCATGTAGTCGCGATGCACGTAGACGGCGGGCTCGGCTAAATTGCTCGCCATGATCAGAGCGAACATGCGCTCCAGCACCTGACGCTGCGCAGGCGAGAGCGCCAAGCCGAGGTGGCGCGCCAGATACCAGTCGGGAAACAGATCGAGCTCGCGCCGCAGCAAGGCGGCGTCATACGGCGGCAGCACGCCCGGCCGGCTGGCGAGCTGCCAGGCGATGAGCGCATCGGTGGCGTCGCGGAACAGGCTGTCCGCGCGGGCGTCGTCCTGTTGCAGCGCCGCCAGATAGGTAGTGGCGCCGAGGTCGGTGAGCAACAGAAAACCCTGCTCCAGATCCTGCGCCAGCACCACGGGCGCATTGAGGCCGGCCTGCCGCAGCAGCGCCGCGACCTTGATGAAAGGCCGGCAGTCCTCCTGCCGGGGGGGCGCATCCATGACAATGCGGCTCTCGCCGCGCTCGGCAAGGCTGATGCGGAAATAACGGCGGAAGCTGGCATCGGCCGAGGCCGGCTTGAGCTGCCATTTTTCCGCGGGGAAAAGGCCGACTAGCCATGCCTGTAACGCCAGCGTCCGCTCCAAAGATGTCCGCTCCAAAATGCTTCCCGATTGCCAAAAATGCGAAAGTGTGCGATTTTAGCATTCGAGAACACACCCTCCTCTTTATCCACCATGAAGTCCTCGATGCGCCAGTTTGCGCCCGCTTTGGCCTTGCTTTTTTGCGCGTCGCTGGCACAGGGGCAGGAGCCGCGTCTGCGGCCGGCGGCGGCCAGGCCAGCCGGCGCCAGCGCGCCGGTCACCATCACCGCCGACCGGATGGAGGGCTACGCCAACAAGGAAACCAGCGCCAGCGGCAACGCCGAACTGCGCCAGGACAAGGTCAGCATCCATGCCGACCGCTTGCTTTACCTCTATGCCACCGACGAGGTGCAGGCGAGCGGCGGCGTGCGCCTTGCGCGCGACGGCGACCGCATGAGCGGCACCGGGCTGCGCCTGCGCGTGCACGACAATGTCGGGCAGTTCGACCAGGCCGACTATGAGTTTTCGCTGCGCAGCCGCGCCGGCTACGCCCCGGTGCGGGCGCGCGGCACGGCCGACGTGATCAAGCTGGAAGGCAAGAACAAGTATCACCTGGAGAACGCGACGTTCACCACCTGCAAGCCGGGCAACGACGATTGGTATCTGCAGGTCGGGGAACTCGACCTGGACATGACGCGCGATCTGGGCACGGCGCGCAGGGGCAAGCTGGTATTCAAGGGTGCGCCCATCGTCTACCTGCCCTGGGTGGATTTTCCGCTGCACAACCAGCGCAAGAGCGGCTTCCTGCCGCCCACCATAGGCAGCACCGGCAAGAGCGGGGTGGAAATCAGCACGCCGTTCTACCTGAACCTCGCGCCCGATCGGGATCTCACCATCGCGCCACGCGAATTTTCCAAGCGCGGGTTGCAGTTGACGGCGCAGCTTCGGTATGTCGATCGCGACTACGAAGGCGATGCGCGCTTCGAGCACATGTCGAACGACCGGGTCAGGAACCTTGGCCGCTTTGCCACCAACATCCAGCACAATCAACGATTCAGCGGCAAGCTGAGCGGCTACCTCAACCTCAACAAGGTTTCCGACGACAACTATTTTCGCGACCTGTCGAGCCGCATCAACATCACCTCGCAGACCACGCTGCCGCGCGACGGCATGCTGACTTACCACGGCGGCTGGTGGGTCGCGACCGCGCGCGCACAACGCTTCCAGACCCTGCAGGACCCGGCCAACCCGGTGATCCCGCCTTACGACCGGTTGCCGCAGTTCACGCTGAATGCGACGCGCCAGTACGTCGGCGGAGTGGATCTCGGCCTGAACAGCGAGTTTGTCAAGTTCGATCGCGGCAGCGGCTTCACCGGCGTCACCGCCGTCCCCGCCAACACCGGAGGCGTCAACGCCAGCGAGGTCGTCGGCAGCCGCCTTACCATGTATCCCAACATCAGCATGCCGCTGATCGCGCCAGGCGCCTATCTCACGCCCAAGCTGGGTTTTCATTCCACCAACTATAGCTTGGCGCGCAACCCGGTCGGCGTTGCGGATACCATCCAACGATCGCTGCCCATCGCCAGCCTGGACAGCGGCCTGACCTTCGAGCGCGACTCGGCGTTTCTGGGACAGAATTTCCGCCAGACCCTGGAACCGCGGCTGTATTACCTGCATGCGCCTTACCGCGACCAGAGCAGGATCCCGCTGTTCGATACCGGGCTGGCCGATTTCAACTATGCGCAGATTTTTTCCGAGAATCTGTTCAACGGCGGCGACCGGATCGCCGACGCCCACCAGTTAACCATTGCCGCGACCACGCGGATATTGTCGCCCGCGAGCGGCCAGGAGGTGCTCAAGAGCACGATCGGCCAGCGCCACTATTTTCAGAATCAGCAGGTGGCGCTGAATGACCTTACGCCGACGCGCACCGACAAGACCTCGGATTTTCTGGCCGCCGTGAGCGGGCGCATCGCCCGCAATTGGACCCTGGACAGTGCGCTGCAGTACAACCCGCGCCGGAATTTTTTCGAACGCTTAGGGCTGGGCGCCCGCTACCAACCCGAGATCACCAAGGCGCTCAACCTTGGCTATCGCTTTACCCGCGGTTCGCTGAATCAGGTTGACGTATCGGCGCAATGGCCGCTGGGCGGCGGCTGGTACGGCGTGGGCCGTTACAACTACTCCCTGCGGGACAACCGCCTGGTCGAAAGCCTGGGCGGTTTCGAATATAATGGCGCATGCTGGATTGGCCGGGTCGTGGTGCAGCGCTTTGCCGCGGCCACCGGGAACTTCACCAGCGCGGTATTCGTGCAACTGGAACTGAACGGATTCTCGCGCATCGGGTCGAATCCGCTGGAGACGCTGAAGCGCAACATCCCCGGCTACGGCCGTCTCGACCAGACCCGCCCGGATTCGCGACCGTTCGATTTTTACGAGTAATCTTTACATGCGATTTTCAAATCCGGCGGCGCTTGCGCGGCTCGCGGGCGCGGCGCTGGCATTCGGCGTCGGCAACCTTCTCGCGCAGACAGCCGCGCCCACCCCAGTCGCACCCAACCCGGTTGCGCTGGTGGACCGCATCGTCGCCGTGGTCAACAGCGAGGTGATCACCAGCCGCGAAATTGCCGCGCGGGTCAAGGCGGTAACGCAGCAGCTGGGCCAGCAGGGAACGCAGCCGCCTGCGGAAGAGATGCTGCAAAGGCAGGTGCTGGAGCGCATGATCATGGACCGGCTGCAAGTCCAGTTGGCCAAGGAGACGGCGTTGCGCGTGGACGACCTGCAACTGGACCGTACCGTCCTGCGCGTTGCCGAAAGCAACAAGATGTCGCTGACCGAATTCCGCCGCGCATTGGAGCGCGATGGCGTCCAATTCGACCGGTTCCGCGAGGAAATCCGCGACGAGATCATGCTGTCGCGGTTGCGCGAGCGCGAGGTGGATGCCCGCATCGCCGTCAGCGACAACGAGATCGACTATTTTCTCAGCCAGCAGGGTGCGTCGCAAACTTCGGCGACTGATTACAACCTGGCCCACATTCTGCTGCGGCTGCCGGACCAGGCGAGCCCGGAGCAGGTGGAGAAACAGCGCAGCCGTGCCGAGCAGGTGCTGCTGCAACTGCGCGAGGGCGCGGATTTCGCGAAGCTGGCGGTCGGTTTTTCCGATGCGCCGGACGCTTTGCAGGGCGGAGCCATGGGCTGGCGCGCACGCGACCGGCTGCCGGAGTTGTTCGCCCATGCATTGGATGGCATGAAGCCGGGCGAGGTGAGCGGCGTCATGCGCAGCCCGGCCGGTTTTCATGTGATCAAGCTCGTCGAACGCCGCGGCGGCGGGGTTGCGCCACTGGTCGAGCAGACGCATGCGCGGCACATACTGGTGAAAACCAGCGAGATCGTGTCCGAGGCCGACGCCAAGCGCAAGCTCAACAATTTGCGCGAACGCGTTATCAATGGCGCCGATTTCGGCGAGCTGGCGAAGCTCAATTCCGACGACGCGTCCTCGATCAAGGGCGGCGACCTGGGGTGGATTTATCCTGGAGATACCGTGCCCGAATTCGAGCGCATGATGGACAGCCTCAAGGTGGGCCAACTGAGCGAGCTCTTCGCGTCGCCTTTCGGCTGGCATCTGGTGCAGGTGCTGGAGCGGCGCAAGACCAGTGTGTCCGGCGAGCGCAAGCGGCAGGAGGCGCGCCTGATCCTGCGCGAGCGCAAAGCCGACGAGGCCTACCAGGAATGGCTGCGCCAGCTGCGCGACCGCGCCTTCGTGGAGTATCGGCTGGAGGAGCGGTGAACCAGCGCGCAGTCATCGCGGTCACTTCCGGCGAGCCCGCCGGCATCGGACCGGACATTTGTCTTGCGCTGGCGCGCGAGCGCCTGGCTTGCCGCGCGGTAGTTCTCGCCGACCGCGAACTGCTTGCCGCGCGCGCCGCCGATCTCGGCCTGGCCCTGCGTTTGCGCGCATTCGATCCCGCGCAGGCGCCCGCGGCAGACGAGCTCGAAGTGGAGCATGTGCCGCTCGTCGCGCCCGTGACCGCGGGCAGGCTGGCTCCGGTCAACAGTCCTTACGTGCTGGCCCTGATCGAGCGCGCTGTTGCCGGCTGCGTCGACGGCAGCTTTGCCGCGATGGTGACCGCGCCGGTGCACAAGGGTGCGATCAACGACGCCGGTATTCCTTTTACCGGACACACCGAATACCTTGCCGGGCTGACCTCGACGCCGCGTGTCGTGATGATGCTTGCCGGCGGCGGGCTGCGCGTGGCTCTAGCCACCACGCACATGGCGCTTGCCGACGTGGCCGGCGCGATCACCCGCGAAAGTCTGGCAGCGACCTTGCGGATTTTGCAGCAGGCGCTACGGCAGCGTTTCGGTTTGGCTCTGCCGCGCATCCTGGTCGCGGGGCTCAATCCGCACGGCGGCGAGGGCGGCCACCTCGGCCGCGAAGAAATCGAGGTCATTTTCCCGGTACTGGACCAGTTGCGCCGGGAAGGCATGCATCTCGAAGGGCCTTTGCCCGCCGATACGCTGTTCACGCCGCAGGTGCTCGCGCGCGGCGATTGCGTGCTGGCGATGTATCACGATCAGGGACTGCCGGTGCTCAAATATGCAAGCTTCGGCAAGGGTGTCAACGTCACGCTCGGGCTCCCCATCGTGCGCACCTCGGTCGATCATGGCACGGCACTGGAATTGGCCGGAACGGGCAAGGCCGACGTGGGCAGCCTGATTGCGGCGATTGAAATGGCGCTGGAGATGGTGCGCGCACCTTGATTATACGTGGCGACTTTAGTCGCGCGCGTCGTTGTTGCAGAGTTGCGATCTTGGATAAAGGCAACGACTAGCCCTCGTTGTTTTTTTCCAGAACCGTGTTTTCCGTGCGGATGCGCTTTTTATCCGCACGGAAAACACGGTTGGCGCGCGAGCGCGCGCAATGACCGCTACGTCGGTATCGGTCGAAGTAGAGGGATATATCGAGCTGCGGTGATCGGACTTGCGCGGACGGCGGCCCGTCCGCGCGGATCGTCGAG